>JAEDNK010000125.1 GCA_016302545.1 Bacillota bacterium | reverse complement strand
GCCTCCTTCATTTCAGATGAAAGGAAAACGTAGTTTCTCTCCCTCACAAGCTGAACCAGCTTTTCTGCCGGGATTAAACCCGTGTCCACCAGAAGCGGCGTCGGGTCCACACCGAGGAACTCTGATTTCAGAAGCACCTTGGCATTGTGATAGTCGCTTGGAAGAAGTAAAAGCTCGATTTCCCCCTTATCCGGAACAATGGAAAACACCAGCTTATAAACCCTGTCAAGCTCCTCCCTGAGAACCCTTTCAAAATCTCTCGGATTGGCAAGCTCCTTGCCGTCACCGTAGCCGAACTCACCCAGAACAGCCATAGCCTGGCTGATTTTGTCCGAGTCCAGAACTCTCTCAAGGTCTGAGCCTGCAAGAAGTGTCTTCTCATTGGACTTTATAACTGCACAAGGAAATGCATATTGGTCTTCTTTTCTTTTAGTCATAAGACACTCCTTCCCTATGCAGGAAACATCATTTTTGCAACCTCTGCAACAAGCTCAGGTCTGGCTTCCTCCACCAATGCTTCAATGGTATTGTTGATGAAGGTCTGACCGCACGAAAGCATATATCCGCCTCTCAGCTTGCGGGTTTCCTCAGCCAGAGTGAAATTCCCACCGTCAACCGCCTTGTTTAAGCCGTCAACAACCTTCTGACCAATGGCTGCTCTTTCCTTTTCGTTAAAGATCAGCTGACCAGCTTTCAAGCCGCTGCTTTTTCCCAGAGCAGTGAGGAGATCTGTGTAATCTGCCTCATTCATAGTAATTATCTCATCAACAGCTTTATCAAAGCACTGACCTATGAGCTCCTGCTTCTTGGCGAGGAAAACCTTGCGGCAGTCTATATCCGCTACAGACTTACGGCGTGAAATGATCTTTTCCTTTTCTTCAAGGCCGCGTTTTTTGCTTTCTTCAACCATTTCCTGAGCCTTCTTCTGCGCTTCCGCAAGGACTGCATCGCTCTGCACGCGAGCTTCGCTTAAAGTCTTATCCTTAAGCTCAGAAGCCTCGCTTATAATCTTCGATGTAATCTTTTCGATACTCATAGTTATTCATCTCCTAAAGGTTCCTGACTATACCGGAATTCTCAGCCAGATAAGCACGGATACCAGCAGAGCAAAGATAGCATATGTTTCTACCATAGCGGTGTAGATGATACCCTTTACCATCTGATCCGGTCTCTTAGCTGTAAGCTGAAGTGCTGCAGCTGCTGCCTTTCCCTGTGCGATACCTGACCAGATTCCAACCAGTCCGATAGGAACACCTGCTGCCAGGAAATATGCTCCCTGAGGAATTGTCAGGGTAATCATGTTTCCTCCCAGAAGACCGATTTTAACCATGATAAGGAAAGCGATAATCAGGCCGTAAATGCCCTGTGTTCCCGGCAGAGCCTGAAGGATAATTGTCTTACCGAATTTCTTAGGATCTTCAGCCACAACGCCTGCAGCAGCCTGACCTGCAATACCAACGCCCATAGCGCTTCCGATACCTGCGAGAGCTGCGATTGCTGCTCCCAGCAAAGCTAATGTATTACCATCAATTAAACTCATCATTTTTTTAATCCTCCAATTTAATATACTTAGTTTTTCTGCGGAAAGGATCGAAAGGCTCGCCTCCGTCTTCATAGAACTTTCCGAAGAATTCAACATACTGCAGTCTGCTTGCATGAATGAATGCGCCCAGAGCATTGATTGCCAGATTCAAAGTGTGTCCGAATAAGAAAATCACCGTCAGAGCAATCAGACCTGTAATTCCGCCGCCAAAGAGCGTGCCCATTGTATTTACTACCTGTGCAATTACTCCGGTGGCAAGTCCAAGGGCAAGAAGTCTGGCATAGGAAAGGATATCCGACATATAGCTTGTAATGTTATAGATATTGGAAAGTCCTCCCGTAATCTTGCCGAAGCCCTTGTTATGACGGCCCCCTGTAAGCAGAAGACCGGCAGCACCGACGATAGACATATACATTCCTATCTCAGGGAGTACTTCGTTTATGGTTCCGCCTCCAAGCCATGCGATCAGCCCTAATATTGTCACATACCAGAAGCCCTCGTCGCATACAGCATCAAACCAATGACCTTCCCTTATCTGCATATATGCCTTGATTCCCATACCTATGAAAAGGTGGATTACACCCAGCGCCAGTGACAGTATCAGAAGCTTCATCGGGTCATCCAGAGGGTTGAACCAGAGCGGCGATACGACCACTTCCTTTTCAAGGAAAGTTCTGGTGAACACCGGTACAATATCTCCAAACCATCCGCCGAAGAGGGCGCCCCATACGGTGGTCGAAATACCACAGTAGAAGAGCAGTTTCACCATCTTGTAGGTCATGCCCTCAAGATCAAACTTCTTGAGCGCTGCCCAGCAGCCCACGGCCATGAGTATTCCGTAGCCCGCATCTGAGAGCATCATTCCAAAGAACACCGCATAGAACAATGCGAATATGCTCGTCGGATCAAAGCCGCGGTACGCAGGCAATGAGTACATTTCTGTAACCGCCTCGAAAGGCACCACCATGCTGCGGTTTTCCATGAGCACAGGAACTTCCTCGTCCTCAAGGGGCTCTCTGAAGGTATAGTAGCAGCCGTTTTCATCCAGAATAGCGGATACGTCAGGAACACAACGCCCAGGTACCCAGCCTTCTATAAAGAAGGTCTTTCTGGTTTTCAGGAGCTTAGCTCTTATTTTTTCTTTGTCCAGATTTATGGTCAGAATATCGGAATATTCCTCAATTCCATCCTTCATACCTGCCGCGGCACCTATTTCGGATGCCGTCTTTTTAATCTCATTTTCTAATACATCTTTTTCCCCTTCAATTCTTTCCAGATTCTCCGTTACAGTTCCCTTCATATCCTTAAAGGTCACCTGCGAAAATCCGGACTGTTTCAGTAGGGCCAGGACATCATCCTGCCTTTCCTCAGGAGTAAGCACTGCTGTGTAGAACATATCCTTGTCGCTTCCTACAACTTTAAACAGCACCGTTTCGATTTCCTCCTCCAGAAGTGCACCGAGTTTTTCCGTATCCGTTCCCGCAGGCAAAACGCCTGTGAATATTACGGTGGTATCAGTGCCTGTGAACTCCAGTGGAGGATCGTAATTTACCCAAGGATTGAGAGAGGCTTCATCCTGATTCAGCTTGTTAAGCTTCTCGTTAAGAGCGTGGATCCTTTCATTCATTTCGAGAAGACAGTCCACATTTTTTTCGTTGATCTTCTCTTCTTCAAGAATCCGTCCCATCTGAGATTTCTTGACTGAGCGTCGTGTCCTGAACAGAGGATGTTTAATGTCACCGTACCTTTCAATGACTTCCAGAGCCTGCTCTGCCCTGTTTAGTTTTCCCTCTATGGCAGCTGCCTTTTCACGGTCCTCGTCGATGGAGGTGCTGCCCGCCCAAATCTCTTCGGAAAGCTTACCGGACTGGTCGGTCAGTTCAACTGCGCCGAAGTCCATGAGCTGATTCATCAGCTTCTCTTTTTCAGTGTCAAGGCCAATTACTGCAACTCTCTGCATATTAATTATTGACACTTGCTTTCACTATCCTTTCCGATATAAATTTTACAACCCGGTCTTGGTTTTTGCCGGCTTCTTCAGCCATCTTTTCGCAGATCTTCTCTGCATCCGCAATGGCCTGCTCATAGTTTTTCTGTGCAATATTGTGCCCTTCCTTTACCAGACCTTCGAAACAGTCCTTTGCTTCGTCCTCGGCCCGGCCTATGAGTCTGCCGGCTTCAGTGTTTGCTTTGTCGACCATCATTCTGGCCTCGGTGCGGGCATCTTTTTTCATCTTTTCTGCCTCGTCCTCGGTCTGCCTGATGATATTCAGTTCTTCCGTAAACACTCTGCCGCCTCCTTTTTTAAAATTTCTCTAATCCTTT
>JAEDNK010000124.1 GCA_016302545.1 Bacillota bacterium | reverse complement strand
AGGAAGCCATCGAGGAAGCTGAAGAAGAAGCCAAAGAAAAAGCCGAAACCGAAGCCGAGGATAAAGCTGAGAAGGAAGCGGAAACCGAGGGGGAGGCTGTTGAGGATGAAGCGCTTAACACCAAGTACCTGAGGCTGATGGCGGATTTTCAGAACTATAAGCGCAGGACAGAAAAAGAAAAGAATGACATTTATGCATTCGCAAACGAAAAGATCGTAAGCGAGCTGCTTAATGTAATAGATAACTTCGAAAGAGCTCTTGACGCCGGAAACGACGGCGACAGCTTTGTAGAAGGAATGAACCTTATTTTCAAACAGCTCCAGGGTGTGCTTGAAAAAGCAGGGGTTGTCGAAATAGAAGCTCTGGGTCAGGATTTCGACCCGAACTTCCACCATGCGGTACTCACTGAGGATTCCGCCGAATATGAAAGCGGAAAAGTCACTGCGGTGCTGCAGAAGGGGTATCTTTTAAATAATAAAGTCATCAGACCGAGCATGGTCAAGGTGGCAAACTAAAGACGACGATAACAAGGGAGGAAAATAAAATGGCAAAAGTAATCGGTATTGACTTAGGAACAACAAATTCGTGTGTAGCAGTATTGGAAGGCGGCGAGCCTACAGTTATAGCAAATGCTGAAGGAATGAGAACCACTCCGTCAGTAGTAGGCTTCAAGAAAGACGGCGAAAGACTGGTAGGCGAGACTGCAAAGAGACAGGCAGTTACAAACCCTGACAGAACAGTTTCATCCATCAAGAGACACATGGGTGAAAACTATAAAGTTACAATCGACGGTAAGGATTACACACCGCAGGATATTTCGGCAATGATTCTTACAAAGCTTAAAAACGATGCAGAAAGTTATCTGGGAGAAAAGGTTACAGAAGCAGTTATCACTGTTCCTGCATACTTCTCCGATGCACAGAAGCAGGCAACCAAGGATGCCGGCAGAATCGCTGGTCTTGATGTAAAGAGAATCATCAACGAGCCTACAGCAGCATCACTGGCATACGGCCTTGATAAAGAGGAAGGTTCACATAAGATTCTGGTATACGACCTTGGCGGCGGCACTTTCGATGTATCCATCCTCGAGCTGGGTGACGGAGTATTCGAAGTTCTGGCAACAAACGGCGATACACACCTTGGCGGCGATGACTTCGACGAAGTTATCATGAACTACCTTGCAGACAACTTTGCAAAGGAACATGGCGTAGACTTGAGAGCTGACAAGATGGCTCTGCAGAGACTTAAGGAAGCGGCAGAAAAGGCAAAGAAGGAGCTTTCCTCCTCACAGACAGCCAACATCAACCTGCCTTTCATCACAGTGACAGCAGAGGGTCCTCTTCACATGAATGTGGATCTTACAAGAGCTAAGTTCGACCAGCTGACAGAACACCTGGTACAGAGAACCATCGAGCCTATGAACAAGGCTATGAAGGACGCAGGCGTAACTACAGCAGATATCGCAAAGGTTATCCTGGTAGGCGGTTCCACAAGAATCCCTGCAGTTCAGGAAGCTGTTAAGAGAGTTACAGGCAAGGAACCTTTCAAAGGCATCAATCCGGACGAATGCGTTGCAGTAGGTGCAGCTATTCAGGCCGGAGTACTGACAGGCGAAGTTCACGATGTACTTCTTCTCGATGTAACACCGTTATCACTTTCCATCGAAACTCTCGGCGGCGTAGCTACCAAGTTAATCGAAAGAAATACAACCATTCCTACCAAGAAGAGCCAGATTTTCTCAACTGCAGCCGACAACCAGACAGCGGTAGATATCCATGTAATGCAGGGTGAAAGAGAAATGGCGGCAGGAAACACCACTCTGGGCAGATTCCAGCTTACAGGCATAGCTCCTGCTCCTCGTGGAATTCCTCAGATTGAGGTTACCTTCGATATCGACGCTAACGGTATCGTAAATGTATCTGCAAAGGATATGGGAACAGGTAAGGAACAGAGAATCACCATCACTTCCTCAACTAACCTTTCTGAGGATGAAATCAACAGAAAGGTAAAGGAAGCTGAGCAGTATGCCGAAGAAGATAAGAAGAGAAAGGAAGAGGTTGAGCTGAGAAACAGAGCCGAATCCTTGATCTATGAAACAGAGAAATCACTGAAGGAGCTTGACGGCAAGATCAGTGAGGATGAAAAGACTCAGATTACCGACGCCAAGGATCAGCTTCAGGCTGTTCTCAACAACGGAACTGCAGATCAGATCAAGGAAAAGACAGAGGCTCTTACAGAGAAGTTCCACATCATTTCAACCAAGCTTTATGAGCAGGCTCAGGCTGCACAGGCAGCTGCAGGCGCTGCAGGAGCAGGCCCTGACATGGGCGGTGCACAGTCAGGTCCGGCAGATGACAATGTAGTGGATGCGGATTATACCGTAGTAGACGACGATAAATAGTAATGCTTGTTATAATCGCCCACAGCGTTGTTGGGCTGTGAACGATTATTCCGGCGCATTACAGACAGAGATATAAAGTCAGCGGGATTCGCCCTTTAAGCGGGGCGAATTTCCTTGCTTGTGCGTGAAACAGAAGCAGTTGTGCGAAAAATCGCCGTCTGCAGCTCATATATTGTCTTGTGATTTGTATTAAGAAGAGGAAGATTATGGCAGAAAAACGTGATTACTATGAAGTGCTTGGCTTAAAAAAGGGCGCAAGCGATGATGAAATAAAAAAGGCTTTCCGAAAGATGGCCATGAAATATCATCCTGATAAAAACCCGGGGGACAAAGAGGCTGAAGAGAAATTCAAGGAAGTCAACGAAGCATACAGCGTGCTGTCCGACCCTGACAAGAAGAGCAAGTATGACAGGTTCGGTCACGCTGGCGTAGACCCTAACGGCTTTGGAGGCGCAGGAGGCTTCGGTGGCTTCGGCGGAGGCGGAGGCTTCGGTTTTGATGATATTTTCGATATGTTCGGCGGTGCTTTCGGCGGTTTCGGAGGAGGCGGCCAGCAGCGCAGGGCAAACAGCCCGCGTAAAGGTAAGGACCTTCAGAAGGCTATCACTATAACCTTTGAGGAGGCGGCTTTCGGAACTAAGAAAACTATAGAATTAAGTAAATATGTGGCATGCGGAACTTGTAAAGGTGAGGGAACCAAACCGGGAACATCCAAAAAAACATGTCCTAAATGTGGTGGCTCAGGACAGATAAGCCAGATGCAGAGAACTCCTTTCGGACAGTTCCAGAGCGTCACTACATGTGATCAGTGCGGAGGCGCAGGACAGGTTATAGAAGAGCCTTGTCCGGACTGCAAGGGTTCGGGGCGTGTCCGCAAGAATGTGACCATAACTGTGGATATTCCTGCAGGTGTTGATAATGAGAGTGTAATTCCTATCAGAGGTCAGGGAGAACCCGGATATAACGGCGGTCCGGCAGGAGATTTATATATCGTGCTTAATGTAAAACCTCACAAGATGTTTAGGCGGCAGGGTGCAGATCTGTATCTGGAGATTCCTATCAGCTTTGATCAGGCGGCCCTGGGTGCCGAGATTGTGGTACCTACCCTCGAGGGCAAGGTTTCATATAAGGTTCCTGCGGGAACTCAGCCGGGAACCACCTTCCGTCTCCGCGAAAAGGGCATCAAGTATCTTAAACGCGAGGCCAAGGGAGACCTTTATGTAAAGGTAAACCTGGAAGTTCCGACTAAGCTTAACCATAAGCAGAAGAAGGCCATTGAGGATATGGGAAAGGCGGTTACAGAGGACTGCTACCAGAAGAAGAGCGGCTTCGCAGAAAAGATAAAAGAGCTGTTCAGCTAAAATTGCCATTAGATAACTTACCATTGATTGCGTAGGTCAATCGGCACATAAAATAAAAATCAACCCCGTGTGGGCATGGCGTTTACAGCCTGTGCCTCATACGGGGTTTGCTCTATTCAGAAACCTTTCGAATGACAGCAGTATCGCAAAAGTAAACAGCAAAGGCATAATTACTGCCAAATTCTTTTGACAATCGCCACAATGAAATTCCGCCAAATGCCACAA
>JAEDNK010000123.1 GCA_016302545.1 Bacillota bacterium | reverse complement strand
GCCATGCCCGGCAGGCTTGCAAATGGTATAAACGGATGCTGATAACTGTATGCCGTATAAATCTCATCACTTATTACTAGCAAATCATGTTTTTCGGCAATCCGGGCAATCTCCTCCATAGTCTCCGTGGTAAGACATGTTCCCGTCGGGTTATTCGGTGAATTAATGACAATTGCCTTGGTTCGCTCCGTTATCAAGCCTTCAAGTCTCGCCACATTTATCTGAAAATCTTCTTCCTCGTAAGTCGCCAGCTCCACGGGAACACCTCTTGCCAGTTCCACCTGCTGCGGATACGGCGTGAAATAGGGTGCCTGCAGAATAACCTCGTCTCCGTCGTCAATAACCGCTTCCAGCGCCAGATACATACCCAGACAGGCTGAAGCTGTGACAAATACCTCCTCGTCTTTAACCGACATACCGAAATTCTTTTCATAATAGCTGCAGATTTCGGCACGAACCTCCGGATCTCCACGAAAGTCCGTATATTTTGTATGTCCGGCTTTTGCGTCACGAAAAGCTGCATCGATAATAGACTCCGGTGTCGTCATATCCGGATCTCCCAGGCTGAGATCAATAACATCATCGAAACTTTTTGCCGCCACATCGGACTGCCCCATAGCCGTGGACTTATCTTTCCAATATCTTTTAGCAATAAATCTATGTTTCACTGCGGCTTCACCTCTTACATTGTCTATTTTCCCTTCAGGAATTCACTGAACTTGTCCAGTCCCTGCCTCAAAAGCTTGGAATCGAAAGCATAACCGATTCTCACGCAGCCTTCCATTTCAAAACATTCTCCCGGCGTAAAGAGAAGTCCTTTTTCACGAATCAGTCGAACGCACAGGTCGTAGGAAGGGATGTCCTTATCGTAGTAAACCAGTGCTGTAGTTCCGGCAACAGGCTTCACGTAATGGACGCCTTCTGTTTCATTTACCCACTGATCCAGAATCTCTCTGTTTTTAAGAAGAATTGCTCTGTTTCTTTCAAAGATTTTTTCTTTGTTGGCGAGCGCCATGGAAGCCAGCATATCATCCAGCACTCCGCAGCTGATGGTATCATAGTCTCTGCGCTCGTGAATCTGATGGATGACATCCATGTCACTAGTTGCAATCCAACCCATTCTGAGACCTGCCAATGAGAAAATCTTAGACATACTGCCAACAGATATTCCCTTCTCATAAAGGTCTACGATGGAATGCATGTAGCTGCCGTCCTCAGATATTCCTCTGTATACCTCGTCACAGAGAATATATGCGCCGACACCTCTTGCGATTTCCACCATGGCCTCCATCTCTTCTTTTGGAATCCATGAACCTGTCGGATTGTCAGGGTTGTTTAAGGTAATCATCTTGGTGTTTTGGTCCACCAGAGATTTTAATTCCTCTATATCCGGCAGGAAATTGTTCTCCGGTCTTAGCTGCAGAATTCTTACCTCAGCACCGATAGACTCGGGAATGGAATAATGCTGCTGATATGTTGGCATTACACATACCATATTGTCAGTTGGTTCAATTAAAGTGGTGATGACCTGATTGTTTGCTCCAACGGCTCCGTGGGTCGGTATTACATTCTCAGGTTTCAGCTTTTCATAAAGTCCCGCAACGCCGCTGAGATATTCCGGTGAGCCGAAAATATGGCTGTAGGTGAGACGTGTGTCCTTAAGTCCCTTCAGGAATGTATCCGGATCTTCTCCGCAAAGAGTCAGAAGCTCCCCGATTCTCAGGGAGTCTATGCATGTTTCTCCCAGATTATATACCGCATCGTCTTCAAATTCGTTCATCCAGCGTTCTACTTTAAATGTTTTGATTTTCATGAGTTCTTCATCCTTTCTGCCTTTGTTCACCTTTATGGGTACATTTTATCAGGATTTATATCTCATTTTTTTGTTTTTTTCAAAAATTTCCGATTAACTTTTTTAACTTTTTACAAATCTCCTTCAATTTTGAAGAAAATGTGATACACTCCATATATAAAACCTTTTCTTTACGGGAGGATAATATGGCTCTTACAATAAAAGACATTCTTCAGCTCCAAAGTCTGCAGGGGTTTCAATTGATTTCCGGTCACAAAGGGCTTTCACGCTATGTAACATCTGCCGGCATATTAGATTATGAGGCCTGCCCGGATATAGACTATCCCCGTGAGGCTGCATTTGAAAAAGACAGTGTTGTTCTTTCCAGTCTTCTCTTTGCCAATGGCAGACCCGAACTGATTCTGCCTGCGGTCGAGCAGCTCTACTCATCCGGTGTTTCCGGCTTTGCGTACAAAACTGTCATCTACAGCAGTCTCCCTGAAGAAGTAACCAGATTTTCCGAAGAACACGATTTTCCGATTTTCTGCTTTGGGAAAGACACATATTTCGAAAACATTATTTTCGAAGTTATGAACGCTGTTCTGTCAGATGATACTAATCTTCTCACTGAAAGCACCATAAAGAAGATGATAGAAAATGACCTTTCCAAATCTCAGGTATATTTCCTGAGCAAAAACGTATCACTGAAATTTAAAGAATATGCTATGGGTGTATATATAAAAGACAGCAGTGGCGATCTTTGTGCTGATATAGACAGGTATCTGAAGAATTTTTACCTGAACAGAAATCTTAACGATAAGGCTTTGATATGTAAATATGAAGACGGGATTTTCGCAGTTCTGACAGCACACCAGCCCAGACAAGATAGCTTTTCCCTTATCCTTGATAATCTGCTGATCTTTCTCAATCCTGCGGGCGATTCAGAATTCGGTACATTTGGAAGTAAATCAGGCTTTACGGTAAACTGCAGCAATATTCATATGCCTCACGAAAATCTTGATTTATGCTTCAGGGAAAGCTATTTCACTTATCTCGCCTCTTCTGCAGAAAGCAGGAATTTCCGCTGCTACAGCTCAATCGGCACCTATCAGTTCTTGATTCCTCAAAGGGACACGGAAATTATGCAGACATATATGGAAAACATTATCAACCCGCTGAAGGCACGTCCGGAATACTTTGAAACCGTGCACCGACTGGTTCTTTACGGCGGCGATACATGCCTCACAGCGGACTATTTCGGGTGCCACCAGAATACCATACGCTACAGACTGGGTAAAATTAAAGCCCTGCTCCATCTTGAATCAGAAACTGAGCAGGACTTCTATGCAGTACTTGCAGCCGCAATGCGGCTATATTTGATTAATGAGGTCAAATAAAAACCCGAATAAACTATCTTTCGAACCAGTAACGCCGGCGCTTTCTGCTGGCGTTTTTGTATTCTATGCACTCTGCAGGGCAGCCGCAGATACAAGCCATGCAGTGGGTGCAGTTTCCGCCCCATACCGGTTTTCCGTCCACCATCTTTATGTTGTTCAGCGGGCAAAGCTTTTCGCAATGTCCGCATGAGGTGCATTCCTTTTCCAGATGAAAACCTCTGTCCTTTACAAGAAAGGCAAAGAAGAACCGGTTAACCACCGAGCTCATCAAGGTACCCAGAGCCGGTATTTTTTCGTTCAGTTCCTCTCCTCGCGCAATGGTGTTGGCTGCATCCTCTATTACAGGAATGGACCTTTTCACTATGTCTGCCGCTTTATCAGGGTCCGGTACAGGAAACATGGCTATGTAATTTTCCGGCATTACCACCGTTCTGAAACCCTTGAAATTCTTTCCTATTCTGTCGCAGAGCTTCCCGGCATAGCTTTGAGCCCCCGCGGTGCCTGAGCCACAGGTCAAGATAAAATACATATCCTTCGAGCCCTCCAGCCTGGCATTTTCAAGAAAGCTTTCCACCACCGGCGGCACCCGCCACGCATATGTAGGGCAGACCAGCACAAAAGGCTTACCGGAGACAAAGTCCCCGGCTATACCATCTTTTATACAGTTGTTAAGGCATACAAGCTCATCACCGGTAATCTCAGCGATTTTCTCTGCTGCAAACCGGCTGTTGCCCGTGCCCGAAAAATACAGAATCATTTTACGCCTCCTATACGTGCCACTTCCAGTCAAGAACCTCCGGCAGGTCC
>JAEDNK010000122.1 GCA_016302545.1 Bacillota bacterium | reverse complement strand
ATCAGTCCACCATCTGTAACAATATGCCCCTGAGAGACCTTATTTACATGTCCGCTATGCTTCAGCGCATGATTAACACGGACGAACTTTACCGCAAAAAACTTCTAAAAATCCCCCGTCCCACCTTCATAGTCTTTTATGACGGCAAGAAGGACTTCCCGGAATATCATGAGATGAAGCTGTCGGACGCATTTCTCGGAGATGAAAACGAAGAAGAAATTTCTTTACAACTCACCGTCAAGGTGTATAATATTAATAGCGATAAGAATAGCGAAATCCTGAAGAAATGTGAAACGTTGAAGCAGTACAGCCTTTTCGTGGAAAGGGTGAGGGTCTTACAGGAAAAGGGTCAGCTTACTGCCAGCCGGATAGCAGAGCTCATAAAGAGCTGCATTGACTGTGGGATTTTGCCTGAGTTTTTAAAGAAGTATGGGACGGAGATGGTGGAAATGCTGTTCAGAGAATTGACAAGAGAAGAGGATATGGAAATATCGAGACTGGACGGATACGACGACGGTCTGGAAGAGGGGCTCCGTAAGGGCCGAGCCGCCGCCATACTGGAGCTGGCCAAAGCCATGAAATCTAACGGACGCCTTATAGCGCAGATTGCTGCAGATACAGGACTGACAGTTGAAGAAATCGAGAGTCTATAGCTTGATACAAAACGAACTCCACCATTTTTGAGTTTTTTCCGAAAATGGTGGAGATTTTTTGCTTTTAAACGCGGACTAAGGGCAGTTCGAAAAATTGATATGTCGCGAAACAGTTGAAATTTCAACGATTAACATATTATTACATACGTCCGGGCAGGCAGCGGTACATGAATTTTTCCACCAAAATCACGAAAACATCCAAAAAGGTGGAGAAGGCACAAACCCTTGATATGCAGAGTTAAAATTACGTTAAAGAACGCCATCTCACAACATATGGAACTCAAACTCTGCTATAATCTGTCTTGTGATTTCTCCGGCACAAAAAAAACGGAGAATGTCAGGGAGGTATTTAAAATGATGGCACAAATCGCTGCAGTCGCAATTTTTGCAATAATGTTCGGATTAATCGTGTTGGATAAATTTGAGAGGCATATTGTAACCCTTTCATGTGGTGCAGCCATGCTGATACTTGTTTTCGGCATACTTATGAAAAGTAAAGAAGCAATGCTTGAGACCCTGAATTTGGGTGCTGTATTTAAGCTTGACTTCTGGTACCATGCAGGTCAGGCGGCAGACAGCTCAAGCGGCATTAACTGGGCTACAATAATATTTATAGCAGGAATGATGATAATGGTAGAGGGAATGGCCAGAGTAGGATTTTTCAGATGGCTCTGTATGGCCATTGCAAAACTGGTAAGATACAAACCTGTGCCTATACTCATCGCTTTCATGCTTGTATCAGGTGTACTGTCCATGTTTATAGACAGTATTACTGTAATTCTTTTTCTCGCGGCTGTTACAGTTGAGCTGAGTCAGATAGTTAATTTTAATCCTGTGCCTGTAATCATGGCGGAGATTTTCTGTGCTAACCTTGGGGGTTCAGCCACCATGTGCGGTGATCCGCCGAATATTATCATAGGGACATCTTTGGGATATTCATTTATGGATTTCCTGACCAATACCGGGCTTGCGGCGGGAATATCCATGCTGTTTGTGATTGCTTACTTTTATCTGTGCTTCCACAAGGAACTGTCCCACGGAGCACAGGCGCCGCTGGGTGAAAAGATGAGACATAGGGTCGGCACCGTGGTAACGGGTCATGTTGCAGCAGACACTAGTAAGCCACCTGTAACTATTACAGATAAAAAAGGTTTTTATATGAGCGCAGGAATATTTGCTCTGGCGGTTGTCCTCTTAATAACTCACGCACAGACAGGACTGACGGTGGCATTTATCGGAACCTTTATTGCACTGCTGACACTTCTGGCAGCAGGCTCCCATATGCCTGAGATACTTAAAAAGATTGACTATAAGACTCTGTTATTCTTTATAGGACTGTTTATAGTGGTAGGCGGTCTGGAGCAGACAGGCATACTGGATATCATTGCGGCATTTATCGGAAAAATCAGCCACGGAAACATGATGGTGATGGTGGCAATCATAGTATGGATTTCAGGATTTGCCAGCGCTTTTGTGGATAATATTCCTTTTGCAGCTACTATGATACCGGTTATAGAGAGTCTTGCTGCTTCGCAGGGTGTATCACTTCCTGTACTGGCATGGTCCCTGGCTATGGGTACGGATATCGGAGGAAGTGCCACCCCTATAGGTGCATCTGCAAATGTGGTAGGTTTAGCCGTGGCAAATAAGCACGGTCACCCGGTTACATGGGCAAAGTATTGCAGATACATGGTTCCGGCCAGCATCATAGTTCTTATGATTTCAACTGCTTATATCTGGATAAGATACATTTAGGTATTGATTTGCTATATTAATATGGTATAATGAAAAGGCACGGCTTTTGAGTAATCCCAGAAGCCTGCTTTTTATGTTGCAACAATATAGGAGGAATTATGTTTTTTAAGAATTTAATTAAAGCATGGAATCAGATCAGCTTGGTAAAGCAGATTATAATTGGACTTCTGATAGGCATCGTTTTGGCAGTGGCCTTTCCTACCCGGCTTAGCGGCATTACTGTTTTCGGAAGCCTTTTTGTGGGTGCACTTAAGGCCGTTGCACCTGTACTGGTATTCTTTCTGGTTATGTCTGCGATTTCTCAGCATAAGGCAGGACAGAAGACAAATATGAAGACTATTATCGGTCTTTACCTTTTAGGTACGCTGCTTGCGGCACTTGCAGCAGTAATCGCCAGCTTTATATTTAAGCTTAATCTTGTGCTCCCTGAAAGCACCAGCGAGATCACTCCGCCGGGAGGAATTGCGGAAGTGCTGAAGACATTGGTTTTCAATGTGGTTGCAAATCCTGTGAATGCGCTGCTTAATGCAAACTATATAGGTATTCTTGCTTGGGCTATTCTTCTTGGTGTGGCTCTGCGTCATTCTTCAGAGACTACAAAGAACTTTCTTGGGGACATTTCCGATGCAGTATCTCAGCTGGTAAGATGGATTATCAGATTTGCTCCCCTTGGTGTAATGGGTCTCGTGTTCGATTCCATAGCGGAAAGCGGACTGAGCACGCTGCTTGAATATGGCAAGCTGATTGTGCTGCTGGTGGGTACCATGTTCTTTGATGCATTGATTATCAATCCGATTATGGTTTATGTTGGAACTCGCGAGAATCCTTACCCGCTGGTTCTTAAGTGCCTCAAGGACAGCGGCATAACTGCTTTCTTTACCAGAAGCTCAGCAGCCAATATTCCTGTCAATATGAGACTCTGCGATGAACTGGGACTTGATAAGGACACATATTCCATTTCAATACCTCTTGGAGCAACTATCAACATGGGAGGCGCTGCAATTACAATTTCAATTCTGACACTTGCTGCTGCCAACACTTTGGGCATTACAGTTGATTTGCCGATGGCGGTTCTTTTATGCGTGCTTTCTGCAATCAGTGCCTGCGGAGCATCAGGTGTTGCCGGTGGATCACTTCTCCTTATTCCGCTTGCTTGTTCGCTTTTCGGCATACCAAACGACATTGCAATGCAGGTAGTAGGCGTAGGATTCATCGTCGGCGTTATTCAGGACTCCTGTGAAACAGCGCTTAACTCATCTACAGATGTTCTCTTTACAGCTGCAGCAGAGTTTGCAGCAAGGAGAAAAAACAAAAAATAACCATTTTTGACCTTTGAAGTTCAGACTCTTATGGTATACTATAGTACCGTAGGAGGCTATTTTAGTTTTTGAAATGAAGAAGTACGAGATTGATATGGTAAACGGACCAATTCAGAGGAAAATGCTTCTCTTTGCTTTTCCTCTTATGGTGTCCAGTGTTTTGCAGCTTCTTTTTAATGCAGCTGATATTATTGTGGTTGGCCGCTGGGCAGGAGATAATTCTCTGGCAGCGGTAGGTTCTACGGCTTCGCTCATCAATCTGATGGTAAATCTGTT
>JAEDNK010000121.1 GCA_016302545.1 Bacillota bacterium | reverse complement strand
GTCATATTGTTATTCAGAATGTTATCCGCAAGGAGTATTGCGATGATAATCAGCATGGCCGGATTCACATTTCTGAATAATCTTTGAAGTTTTTCTCTCATTTCCTTTTCCTTTCGATTTTAAATTATTATGTCTATTTTAGCACATATACAAGCCCTTTTAAATATTATATTAGAAAGAAATCTGGCATTTGCCTTTTTGAAAGGTGGTTTTTTATGACTAACACCCTTGTTTGCATTGATGTTTATACCATCAGTGAAGGCGATACACTGTACTCAATCGCCGAAAAATATGAGCTTCCTGTCAGTCTGCTTATGAAGGTCAACGACATTGACAATCCGTACAATCTTCAGATAGGTACCAGACTCTGCATCCCGGGAACAGAGGATCAGCTGCCTGACAGAGAAGAACAGCTGCCGCGCAGAACCCATACCGTAATCGCCGGTGATACTCTGTACTTAATTGCCAAAAAGCACGGCGTGAGACTGGATAGCCTCATGCGTGCCAACCCGGACATAGACCCTTACAACATGCTTGTAGGAACCATTCTTATTATTCCCGAGGAATAATTACATCAAAACTATACCCCGGCATGAAGGTTATTGCACCTGTGCCGGGGTATTGACGTTTTTTATGTTGTAAACTAATAATAGAATCCTGTATTCGGGTCCGAATATTCTTTAACCCTTGCCTCGTAAGCCTCCATAGCTTCCTTTTCAAAGGCAAGGTCCACGTCACCTGCTCCAATTTCCTTGAGCAGCCATTTAGTAAAAGGTGGATTAAGCACCAGCAGAGGGCCTATTACATAAGTACCCATAAAGTTGTTTTTTCTGACGCCTTCTCCCATTACATCAGGGTTAAGTCCGGGACCGCGACTTGTTTCAAATACGCTTCCAAAAGCCCCATCCTCCGCATCATCATCACGCCATGAGTGTGTAAACTGACTCTTGTAACCCACGATATCCATACCCTCAAACCGTCCCAGATACAGGGAATTGAATCTGTTCATCATGTCACGCTTTGCATGGGTCGGAAAAATCTTAAGTCCGCAGTCACGGCTTCCGTCAACGTCTTCAATTTCACCGCCGAATACTTCCAGCGCATTTCCTGTTACAAGGAAATAAACGCCTTCATTTATCATCTCTATCAGCTTATCTGTATATTCAGAAAGCTTTTCCACGGTCAGACGCTGACCATTTTCAGTTAATGTTCCCATGTAAATCAGAGACGGAGTCTCCTTCATGAATTCCGGTTCACCTGTCAGATGAGTCTCCACTACCTCAACCTCGGGATATGACTTTTTTAAATATTCTATGTTCTCAAGGTCGCCGTAAAGGTTTGCGATTTCAGGGAACAGCACTTCGATTCTGATTTTGCCTTCCATTACTCCTCGCCTCCTTTTTCATCGGCAGCAGACTTCTTCATCATATCAAGCACTCTGTCAGCAACCTTCATCCCCAGCACTATGGAGTCAGTTCCGTAAAGCACAAACACATTATCATTGTCAAAGAGCTTAAGCTTATCAGGTGCATCTGTCTCTTTTTCAGCATAGGAAAGCTTGTCCTCCGGCACTCCGGCAAGGAGAAGCCTCAGCCTGTGGTCAAGTCTCCTCGGACCACAAAGAACTATATTTTTGATTTCTTCACGGTTAAGAAATTCAAAATCGCAGTCATAGAGCCAGCAGGTGTTTTCGGACCAGTGCTTCATATCTCCCTGGCAGCTGTTCATAAGGATTATTTCCTTATCTCCCGGCAAAGTGTAAATGTAGTCAAAGACGCGGGAAGTTGCGAAAGCATTCTTTTCCTTTGCGAGAAGCCTGTACAGTGTCTTATTTCCCACATGCTCCTCGTCGAATCTGCTTCCCACAATATTGAGGTTCTGGAAAAATCCCTCTAATTTTTCATGGGAATAACCCATTTCCCTGAGAAGAGCAACGGCTGAAATGACATTATAAATATTAAATACGCTCTCATTGAGCAATCTGTAGCATCCGATACCTTCTTTATCTCTGACCTCAATCTTCATATCTTCGAGGCTGACATTTATTCCGGCATAATCGTATTCCGGTGCCTTAAATCCGCATTCAGGGCAAAACGCCCTTCCAATATGGTTATATCTCAGATATTCATATTCCAGTCTGTTATGACACTCGGGGCAAATCTGCATATCGTTGATAAGGTTTATACATTCCTTAATATCTCCCGGCATTTTTTCTATTCCGAAATATACGCGGCTGTTCTCCGGTGCTATTGCTGAAGAAATAAGATCATCTGCATTTAGTATCAGCTTAGTGGACTTTGGAATATATCGGTCCAGAATCCCTGCTATGTATTCCGGATGTCCGTTTCTCATGATGGAATCGCGGGAAAGGTTGGTAATCAAAAGATAATCCGGTTTCATATAGGGGAAAACACGGAGAGCAGACCTTTCGTCTACCTCAAATACACCAATCTTGTATTTGCACTTTCCGAAGATGCTGCTGCCGTAAATAAGGCTGGAAGCAATGCCGGAATTAATATTCGAGCCCATCTTGTTATTAAGCACTTTATTCCCGTCCATTGTCAGTATATCCAGCAGCATATTGCAAACTGTTGTTTTTCCGTTGGTTCCTGTAACCGCTATTATCTTTTCAGGCTTGTCCGCATATTTAAGAAACTGCGGACAGAGCTTAAGCGCAAGAACGCCCGGAAAATTGGTTCCGTTATGCTGTGTTATTTTTAAGGCCACTATAGAAAGTTTTGCAGCCCAAAGCGCTATAAAAAATCTCAGTTTACCCATCTTAAAATGGTCCTCTCTTAATATCTAAATTCCGGTGCTACTTCCTTAATCTTAGGCAGGATACCTATGCCGCCCGGAGTCTGTCCCGGAAGCTGCCAGAAGTCGTGAGCGCAGTAGTTGTTTCCTTCGATTATTACAGGCCCCGTTGGAGTAATGGCCACATCCCAGCCTACATAACGCATCTGAGGAACCACCGTGGCAGCCTTCTTTGCCAGCTCAACAGCTTCCTTTACGTAAGGCACTTTATAGCCTACCAGTTTTATATGGCTGTATGGATGTTCCGTGTAGTGAATTCCGGCTGTAGTATCTCCCGAATGAGCCGGGAACAAAAACTCTCCCGTTTCCATATCCACCGGACCATGAAGTCCGTAGTTATCCACCACTCTTCCATCCTTGCCCATCTTAAAAACGGCATAAAGGCAGTGCGGCTCACCTTTTGCATCCAGCATTGTGATTATTCTTATGGTATTTACAGAGAAGGGATAAAGCTTGGCCACATCCGGATGGTTTTCGATAACATCCTCAATGGTGGCAAATCCTTTTTCCCGTACATACTTAACAAAAGCCTCAGCATCATCGAATTTTTCCGTCTCCAGAAGCTCGCAGCCGATTCCGCAGCTCAGGTCCTTCATCTTAGCAAAAATCTTCTTGCGGCTCATAAAGAATTCTTTCACATCCTCATCGGACGCAGTCTCAAGGTCAATGCATTCTCGTCCTATAAAGTCCTTGAACACTTCGTTGAACTCATTTTTGTTATCAAAAATATGAGCATAACTGTGATCGTTCATAAACATCATCAGTTTCTTGCTTCTGAAACGGGTAAGGTAGGTATCCCGCTGTTTGCCGTTAAGATCCCAGAATTCAAAGGTCACATAGTCATTGTAGCCTGCACCGTATCTGGCCATAGAATAAAGCATATCGCAGAAAAGAACAGCCTTGTTCCTTCCCGACCTTTTATGCGCATTGTCCAGAACTTTGAAGAATTTCTGAAAGCTGGCTCCTTTAAACACTCTGATATAATATTGCAACTTGTTTTCCACTTTTATTACCTCCAAATCCCAAGGTTTAATACATTTTATAATATCACATTTTTCGCTTTCCCGCCATAATAATTCCAAGTATACATAATAAAGTGAATATAAAAAAAGATATATGAAAAGTTTTCATTAACACTTCGGTCCCTGCACCCTTCAGGCTGCCGCTGCCAATGTAGATTCCGACGACAGC
>JAEDNK010000014.1 GCA_016302545.1 Bacillota bacterium | reverse complement strand
TCTCTGGTTTCATCCTTGCTTAAAAACTCGCCTAAAGGGAAAATAAGGCGGCTCAGAACATCCTGACCGAGACGATACAGCATATATGACTGGTCTTTTTTTTCATTAGCTGCTCTGGACACATAACATGCCCCGGTTTCATCATCACGGTGAATTCTGCAGTAATGTCCCGTTGCAATATAGTATGCCCCGATGCTGTCTGCAGTCTCAATAAGCTTTTTAAATTTTATGTTTGGGTTGCAAACCACGCAGGGATTAGGTGTCCTGCCGCATAAATACTCAGAGCAGAAATTACCGATGACTTTTTCTCCGAATTCGGCGGAAACATCCGCACAGATAAGCTCAATACCCAGCTGCTCAGCTACCTTGCGGGCATCATCCCTGCCCTGCTCGTTTTCTCCCGTAACATCAAAATAAAATCCTGTTACTTCGAAGCCTTTTTCTTTCAATAACAAAGCAGCGGCAGTGCTGTCCACCCCGCCGCTTAAACCAAGCAATACTTTAGTTTTATCAAGCCCAACTACTTTATTCTTCAACTGCCCCATGTTCATCCTCATCATCGTCTGCATTAGGATCGTAGCCTTCAAGAGCGGCATATGTCTTACCGTTCTTTTGTGCGTAATCATAGATAGCATTCTTAATTGCTCTGTCAGCAAGTACTGAGCAGTGTACCTTTACAGGAGGAAGTCCTCCCAGCTCGTCGATAATCTGCTTGTTAGTGATTTCCAGAGCCTCTTCGACAGTCTTTCCGATAATCATAGAAGTGGCCATGCTGGAGGATGCAATAGCAGAACCGCATCCGAAGGTCTTGAACTTTGCATCAGTGATTACATCGTTTTCAACCTTTATCTGAATCTGCATCATGTCTCCGCACACAGGACTTCCGTAAACACCTGTACCGTCAGGGTTTTCCATATCTCCTACATTTTTAGGATTAAGAAAATGTTCCATTACAATGTCGTTATATAATGCCATATATGTTACCAGCCTTTCTTTTCATTAATAGGTGACAGCTCACGGAGCTTTGTCACAATATTCTTAAGTGAATCAACTACATAATCAATATCTTCTTTAGTTGTAAAATCTCCTACGGTGAATCTGACGGTACCGTGAATCATCTCTACAGGAACTCCCAGTGCTGTAAGGACATGAGAAGGTTCCAGAGACTTTGATGAGCAGGCAGAACCTGTTGATACACTGATTCCGAACTGGTTAAGCAAAAGCAGGATGCTCTCACCCTCAATATATTTAAATGTAATGTTTGCGTTTCCCGGATGACGGCCGTCCATTGTCCCGTTGAGAATAGTATCAGGTATTTCCTTAAGGACTCTGTCCACAAGGTAATTCCTAAGCTCACTGCAGTGCTTTACATGTTCATCGAAATGAACTCTTGCCAGCTCTGCCGCTTTGCCGAATCCAACAATGCCTGTCAGATTCTCAGTTCCGGCTCTTCTTCCGCTTTCCTGTGCTCCGCCGTGAAGGTAATTGGATATTCTAAGACCTTTTCTGATAAAGAGTGCACCCTCTCCCTTAGGCCCGTAAATCTTATGAGAAGACATACTCATCAGGTCAACTCCAAGTTCTTTGACATCAATCGGTACATTGCCAAGAGCCTGTACAGCGTCAGTGTGGAAAATAATCTTATGCGCCTTTGCAATTTCAGCAATCTCCTTAATCGGCTGCAGTGTCCCGATTTCATTGTTAATCATCATTACACTGATAAGTATGGTTTTATCAGTGATAGAGTTCTTAAGCTGATCCAGATCGACTCTGCCGTCCTTGTCAATATCCAGATAAGTAACATCAAACCCTTGTTTTTCAAGGAAATCGCAGGAATGGAGCATTGCATGGTGCTCTATCTTGGTTGTTATAATGTGATTTCCTTTTTCTTTAAGCTTGTCACATACTCCGAAGACAGCCCAGTTGTCTGCTTCTGTGCCGCCGGCGGTAAAGAATACCTCTCTCGGCTCGGCGTTTATAAGTGCAGCCACCTGTTCTCTGGCATGGTTGACTGCATCTTTGGCCTCAAGGCCTTTATCATATAAACTTGAAGGATTACCGAATTTTTCGGTAAAATAAGGAATCATTTCTTTTAAGACTTCTTCTTTAACAGGAGTCGTAGCAGAATAGTCTAAATATACATTTCTCATATTTTTGCTCCTTTGATTTTGATAAAAATCGACTTTTTTCATTATACCAAAAAATCAGCTTTTTTAAACAGTTATAGTTAAAAAAATTGCACGAGCTTATATGAATTTTCCTGCTTTTGGGCAATGACGCTGTAAATCTCCTCCATGTGCTCCTTCCCGTTTGTTCCATAAAGCTCCCACTCAATAGTTACGACGGCGCAAATCAATGTTTCATCTATATCCGTTATATCTACTGCCTTTATTTTATAGTCTGTAATTTCTTCAATATCCGTCTGAAAAAAATCTCTCATCGCTGTCAGGTCTTCATTAAGAAGTCTTCCCGTTTCTGCCTGCTCAATTCTTTCGGCGGCTTCTTTATATAGAATTTGTCCGCAGAAATATTCGTTCATGGCGTCGGTCCTCTGTCTGACCAGTGCAGAAATCTCCCCTTCAGGTCCCGTACCGGATGCCATAATAGTGGAAAAAAGCAGCACAACCGGCAGAACAGCCAGTTTTTTCGGTAAGTGTCTCATAGGCTTCATAGTTTGTCCCCCTTTTGCACTTACACTATATTACAAAAGACCCGAGAAATTTGTCAAAATCCCGGGCCTATCGTTTTTTTATTTTTCATGTTGTCAGTTAAATTTATTTTCGCTTTCGAATTCCTCAACTACTTCAATCATTTCGAGCTGCGCCCTGAGGTTGGCCTTAAAAGCATCGATGTATTCCCTGTAAAGAACCTTCTGCTCGGCAGCCTCCTCTTCGGTAAGACCTTCTGCCTTTTTCTTTTTTGCCAGCTCGTTTATTCTGTCTATCATTTCCTGTGTTATCGCCATTACATTACCTCCAATTGCAGATATAGTATATCATAAATTGAGGATTTTTCAAGGACTAACCGACCTTTCTTTCAAGCCTGAGCTTGTCGGCTATTATGGCGATGAATTCCGAATTTGTAGGCTTTCCCTTGTCGTTCTGCACGGTATAGCCAAAGAGTGCGTCCAGGGTTTCAAGCTTTCCCCTATTCCACGCCAGCTCGATGGCATGTCTGATAGCTCTTTCCACACGGCTAGGTGTGGTATTGTTCATAGATGCCACTGTAGGATATAATTCCTTGGTTACGGCACCAAGCAGGTCCATATTTGCCACAACAAGGGAAATAGCGTCTCTGAGATACTGATATCCTTTAATGTGTGCAGGTACGCCTACTTCATGAATTAAGTTGGTTATGTCTATTTCGAGGTCATTATTTAGAAGAGAGTCGCGGAGAACGAGAGACTTTTTTAGATTACCACGATCTTTGGAAGGTAAAAATACTTCGGAGGCAGCTACGTCAAGCTGATTGATTCTTTTTATAAGTAGATTCATATTTACAGGCTTAACCAGATAATATTGGGCGCCCATGGACATGGCCTTCTGCACTATGGAATCTTGTCCGATTGCAGAGGTCATAATAACACGCGGGTAATCGGTAAGGCTGAGATTATTGAGAGTCTCCAGAACTCCAAAGCCATCCATATGAGGCATTATCAAATCCAAAATGAGAATATCGGGACATTGCCCCGTTTTTAATTCCTCAATAGCCTCCAACCCGTCATTAGCGGTAAATAAAACCTCAATATTTTCCTGGGCAGAGAGGTTTTCCGATACAACTTCACAAAAATCCTTGTTGTCATCGACAATACCGATTCTAATTTTCTTCATTTTTTTCCTCCTAAACACACCACCCGCCATAAAAGGCGAATTATTTACATTTTTTATTTTACTACATTTATTGCTTTAATGAAATATCTTTACAAACAGATTTTGTTAACATATATCTATATATTGTTAATTATTTGTTAAGGTAGCACCTTCCTCTACCATCCATTGAGCAAATATTCCGTAGCCTTTTGTCGGATTATTGACAAATACGTGAGTTATGGCTCCTACAAGCCTGTTGTTTTGTATTATCGGACTGCCGCTCATTCCCTGTACTATTCCGCCGCTGTAGGAAAGAAGCTTTTTGTCCGTAACTTCAATTTCAAGCCCCTTTCCATCGGGTTTATCCTGTCTGTTTACACCGGTTATTTTTATATCAAAGCGTTCAACCTTGTCACCGTTTAAAGTAGTGAGAATATATGCGTCTCCTTCCTGTACCTGCTCCCGGGTAGCCATTACTATGGGCTCAGCCATGGCAAAATCGCTGTATTCTGTGGCTTCTGAGTATATTCCTATGCCGGAATTAAGAAGAACCTTTCCGATAGGCTTCTCATCGCTGTAAAAAATCCCTCTTATTTCCCCTGGGGTTCCTGCCTTGCCTTCCTTTATAGATTTTACTTCCGTTCTCAGCAGCTTTCCTTTGCCGACGCCCAGCAAGGTCCCCGTTCTGCTTTCATATATTCCATGACCGAGGGCTGCAAAAACATTGTTTTCGGGATCATAGAATGTAAGGGTTCCTATGCCGGCTATTTTCTCCTTCACCCATATTCCGATTTTATATTCGCCTGTGGAATTGTCCTTTACCGGTTTAACTTTTAAGGTAAGCTCCTCCTCTTTTCGCAAAAGGCGCAATTCCAAATCGCAAGCTTTGCTTTGTGACATAACTTCGTTTACAATTTTCGACACATCCTCAGCATAATATACGTCCTCTCCGTTTATGGAAAGAATCATGTCTCCAATCTGTACTCCTGCCGTAAATCCGGGACTGACTACGGAATCATCGGTTTCTATTTCTTCAAGACCGACTACAAGCACACCTTTGACGTCCATCTGTATGCCTACGGACTGTCCCCCCGGCACAAGCACCTTTTCGCTGACTACCTGAACTGCTTCTTCCGTCTTCGTAAAATTATTTACAAAAACACCTGCTACGCTTATAACTGCAATGGTTAAAACGAACACGGCAAGTGCTTTTTTAAAGTTCTTTTTCATTCTACGGGTCACCTAACTTTCGAAATCCTGAAGCAATACGGCCAATTCCTCCTGACTTTCCACCCTGCAGCCTTCATCAAAGAGTTTCTGATCTGCGTCGCTCAGAAGCTCATAAATTATCTCCGTAGTTTCCAATTCCAGCGGCTCCCCGCTCTCATTTATAAAAAATACTTTTATTTGGCCGTCTGCCCTCTTAACCAAATAATATGTTGAATTATTCTCTGAAATGTTATCTTTTTCGTCAGCAGCCCTTTTTTCATCATCAAGCTGCGGGGGCTCAACGGGCAGAGGGGTTGTCGTATCTGCTGTTTCTGTCTTTTTTTGGGCATTTGCGGGCGCCGTGGTCTCTTCTGGCCATGCAATTGCTGTTATCAAAAGACAGAGGACAACTATTATTGCAGAATATATAAATGTCATATAATTCTTTTTTCTTTTCGTTGTAAACATTTTATCACCTCGGTGCTATTGTTTACTTAATTGGAAAAAATTATACCATTTATACTGTGATATATTCCTTGATGTTTTCAAAGGTCATGTCTCCTATACCCGTAACATTTTTTATATCATCAATTTTTTTAAATCGTCCCTGACTCTCTCTGTATTCAATGATTCTGGCGGCTTTTGACGGACCGATGCCCGGAATAGTCTGCAAGGTTACGGAATCGGCAGTGTTGATATTTACCTTGCCGCCTGTTATACCACTTTCAGATTTCATGCTGCTGTCCCCTTCTCCTGAATAAGCTCCTCCCATATCGGATGAATACACGGTTATCTTCTGACCGTCATATACAGCTTCTGCCCTATTTAGAGAATCTGTCGATGCATCCTCCGTCAGTCCTCCCGCCAGATCTATGACCTGAAAGAGTCTTGTGCCTTCGGATACTTTATATACTCCCGGATTTTTTACGGCTCCGTCTATATCTACAAATATGTCCCCGCCGACCGTAGCTTGTCCTGCTGTCTCTGCTTCTCCCGCTTCTTCTGCTGAAAGCTGAGCTGGATTATCCTTTATTTCCGGCTGGTCATCTGAGCCGTAAAACCAAAAAAACAAAACAGCAAGTCCTACTATTGCCGGCAGGGCTGCTGTCTTTATTTTATCCTTGTGAGCAAAATAAAAGCTCTTCAACTTGTTTAAAAAATCAATAATTAAAACATTCTGTCTCATAATACAAAAGCCTCCTTTGTTGACATTATATTACATCATCTCAGGAGGCTTGTCAATATTAAAATTGTAAATTGCTTACAAAGAAGAGATTTATTCTCTCCACCTCTATCTCGTATCTGGGTGTATCTATGCCGCTGTGCTCACAAAAGCTTGAAATTACAAGCTCCGGACTGCAGTTTGATTTGCTGCCGCAATCGAGCAATGCTTTAATCATAGCAAACTCACCCACTTTGCTTATTTCCAGTCCTCTTATCATTTTCCTTATATTCACAGGCTCCATCTTTTTAGTCTTTTTCATGCGTTTCTGAGCGATTACTTCCTCCTTTTGCAGATAGGTTTTTACAGCGTCCTGAAGAGCCTCCTCCGTCATTTCTGTCGGTATCCATATTTTGTATTCCGCAGCGTCTGCATCTGCCGCAAGGGACTTTATCTCTTCGGCAAGCTCAAAGCACGTAAGAAGCTTAATACCTTCAGGCATTTCATATCTCATCTTCTCCAGTATTTCACCGGTAGTATGAGGCGTCTGTGTTTCAAATTCAATGAGCTCACATCTGCTGGAATAGCCCAGAGATAGGGGCTGAGCAAAGCCCATCCTTGGATGAGGATTAAAGCCCTGAGAGTATTTCAATGCCAGTCCTGTCTTCTTGAAGGCTCTTTTAAACATTCTGAGAATGTCCAGATGTGAGGTGTATTTAACATAACCTTCCTTGCTGAATTTAATAGCATACCTGTTATTCATCCGTACCTCCCTCCTCCTTTGACAAAGGATTTTTTAAAATTCCGTCCATGGCACAATTAACGTGTCTGTTCATGCCGCAGCCTGTGCAGCCCAGCCGGCAGTCGCGGGTAATACTTTCATCATATGCCTTCTTTGCCTCATTTATGAGATATTTCTTGGAAACTCCACAGTCTATAACATCCCAAGGGAGCACTTCGTCAAAGTTGCGCTTTCTGGTGGTGTAGAAATCAGCGTTTATATCGCTTTCGCTAAAGGCTTTTTCCCATGCCTCCGGTCTGAAATGCTCCGTCCAGCCGTCCAGCCTTGCCCCCGCCTTGTGCGCCTCGTAAAGAAGCCTGCCGGTCCGCCTGTCGCCCCTTGCAAATACAGCCTCATAAGCGCTTGTCTTATTATCATGGTAATTAAAGGTTACGCCTTTTATCTTAAGCTTTTTGGCAAGATAGTTGTGCTTTTCCTCGAATTCTTCGGCACTATTCTGTGCTTCCCACTGGAAAGGCGTATCGGCCTTAGGAACAAAGTTTGATACGCTGACGGTTACGTTAAAGCGGCCGCCCTTTGGACCGTTAATTTTGTAATTCAGGTCTATTATTCTCTTTGCTATATCTGCGATTCCGTCAAGGTCCTTATAGGTTTCCGTAGGCAGGCCTATCATAAAGTAAAGTTTGATATGCTTCCACCCTAAAATGAGAGCCTGCTCGATGGAATTAAAAATATCATCATCGGTTACGCCTTTATTTATAACATCTCTCAGCCGCTGTGTACCCGCTTCAGGTGCATAGGTAAGGCCGGACTTCTTATATTCCTGAATTTTATTAAGAACGTCAAAAGCAAACCTGTCAATCCTAAGAGAAGGAAGGGAAAGGGAAACATTTTCCTTTTTGGTGTAGTCGATAAGCTCCGTTGCAAGCTCTTCAAAGCATGAATAATCGCTTGTGGAAAGGGACAGCAGGGAAAGCTCATCGTGTCCCGTGTTTGCAAGCTGAGATTTTGCAAGCTTTAGAACAGTCTCCTTGCTTCTTTCACGTACCGGTCTGTATATAATACCCGCCTGACAGAAGCGGCAGCCTCTGGTGCAGCCTCTGAAGGTTTCAACCACAGCTCTGTCGTGAACTGCTTCAACTGTTGGAATTAAAGGCTTTACAGGAAAATCAACAGTTTCAGTGTCAGGTATTATTGCACGCAGAACAGTATCAGGAGCCCCATCATAAAGTTTACATAATTTATTTATTGTACCATCAGGGTTGTATTCCGGTTCATAAAGCGAAGGCACGTATACGCCTTCCATTTTGCAGGCTTCCTTAAGAAAATCCGCCTTGCACATACCCTTCCTTTTACATTGGATATATTTTTCCAGCAATTCCGGCAGCGCCTTTTCCCCGTCTCCGATGACAAAAAGATCTATGAAATCAGCGAGGGGTTCTGGATTGTAGGCACAGGGGCCTCCTGCCGCAATAATCGGATCTTCCTCCCCTCTTTCCTTGCTGTATAAAGGTATTCCGCCAAGCTCAAGCATGTTGAGAACAGTGGAATATGACATTTCATACTGAAGGGTGAAGCCAACAAAATCCATTTCCTTTATTGGTGTCTTGGTTTCAAGGGTCATAAGAGGCACATTTTCCTGCCTCATGAGTTCTTCCATATCGGCAGCAGGCGCAAAAACCCTTTGGCAGTATATGTTTTGTTTCTTGTTAAGCACATTATATAAAATCTGCAATCCAAGGTATGACATGCCGATCTCATAAAGGTCAGGGAAAGCAAAGGCAAAGTTTGCTTCCACACCTTCCCCGTTTTTAACTATTGAGTTAAATTCTCCGCCTATATATCTTCCCGGTTTTTCAACTCGTTTTAAAAGCTGATCCAGCTTGTTTTTTAATTCCATGAATTACTTCTCCTTATCTAAAAACAGACTGTCAACAGTCCGCCCTATTACATGGGAAATATCCTCTAAAAGCTTTTCCGTTTCCTTCTTGCGTGACATTATACTGGCTCTTATTTCCGGCCTGTCCGGTGCTTTTTTTAGTATATATTCAATTCTTTCATCAAGCCCTACATATTTATCTTCCTTAACAAGCCTGTCGGCAAGGCATACCATATCACACTCGTTAAGCTTATCCACCGAATTAAAAGGTGAGTAGAACATGTGCACACGTATTATGTCAGCCTCATCCTTATAGCCTAAGGCTTCCAGTGCATCAGCGCCTACTTTCCAGTGTTCTTCGGAGGTTCTGGCCACATCATGGGACAGTCCTGCGCCTCTTATGAGGTCCAAATCCAGGCTGTAACCCTGTTTATTAAGCGCCTCAGCAAGTTTTACCGCGGTGTCTGTTACAGCCCTGCAATGAGCCCTCACATGCTCCGGCGTGCTGTATTCTTCATATAGTTTTTTTACTTCATCTTCGGAAATTCTTCTCTTTTTTGACTGTGTCATGGCTTGTACCTTTTTTCTTAAAATTCACGCCTATATATTGTATCACAAAATCATGATTTTTGATAGATAAATTCACTTTTTCCGCTTCCGCTTTCGCTTCCCTTTACACTGCCTTCAAATGTTCCGATTATATCACCTTTTCTTATTTTATCACCTGTGATCGCAGTTATTTCGCAAAAATTACCGTAGGTTTCCATACCATTGTCAGTTTCTATTTTTAAGAATTTACCAAGCACTTTATCTATGCCCGCCGCAGTTACGGTGCCGCCATTTACAGCATAAACCATCTGGAGGCCATCTTTATCCGCCTTGCCCAAGGGTTCTTTTACTTCTCCGGCTTTGTTTGCCTTCAAAACCACCGATGTTATATCGGTGCGCAGTTCACCTGCCTCATTTACAAGCCGGGAGCCGGCAGTTTTTATATCTTCAGCCGTATAGTTTTTTTGGAAATGCTCTCCCACAAATGCTTTTACCTGCCTCATGCCTTTGATATCCATAGCGCTCACAGCCCTTACGCCGGCAAAAATCATCATGCAAATTACTACCTGTACTATAAGCTTTTCTTTGTAATTCATATTCACACCCCATTTAATCTCTGATTTATTTTATGAGGCTGCGGGAAATATAATTCCCCTTTATTGTCTGCATAACAAAAGCCCCGAAAATCGAGGCTAAGTAATTTTTGCTTTTGTTTAATATTCTAATACTCGTCCCAGTATTCAAATTCATAGTTTTGAATTCTGATGCTGTCCCCTTCTTCGAGACCCATTTCCTTAAGCTTCTCGATGGCTCCGTTTTTCTCGATATATTTATAAAGATACCTGAGAGAGCCCATATCGTTAAAGTTGGTCGAGTTAAAAATCTTGGTAAGCTGCTTGCCTTCGAGAACATATACTCCTGTCTCTTCGTCGAAGCTTGCATATATATCTCTGTAAGTAGGGTCATTTTCGTCAGCCTCGAAATCAAAGTATTCAACGATGTCCTCCTCCGGCTCCGGATTGGCTTCGATTCTCTTAAGCTCCTCCAGCGCAGCCGTCAAAATTTCTTCAACGCCTATATTAAGCGGTGCCGACATAGGGAAAACCTTATAACCCTTCTCTTCCACATAAGCTTTAAACTCAAGATACTGCGGATCGTTTTCATCAGTCATATCGATTTTGTTTGCTGCTACAAGCTGCGGTTTCTTAAGAATTCTAGGGCTGTATGCCTCCAGCTCTTTGTTTATCTTTTCAAAATCGTCGATAGGGTTCCTTCCTTCGCTTCCCGAAACATCTACGACGTGAATAAGCACCTTAGTCCGCTCAATATGCTTCAGGAACTTGAAGCCCATTCCCAGCCCTTCGCTGGCGCCTTCTATAATACCGGCAATATCAGCCATTACAAAGCTTGTATCATAAAGCTGCACTACACCGAGATTTGGGTCTATGGTAGTGAAATGGTAGTTTGCAATCTTCGGCTGGGCGCTGGTTGAAATGGCCAGAAGTGAAGATTTCCCTACGTTTGGAAAGCCTACAAGTCCCACATCTGCGATAAGCTTAAGCTCAAGTATAATGTTTCTCTCTTTAGCAACACCGCCTGCCTCAGCAAAATTAGGGGCTTGTCTTACTGAATTTTTGAAATGTACGTTTCCTCTGCCGCCCTTGCCGCCTTTTGCAGCCACGAAAGACTCACCGTCTTCCGTGAGGTCCTTCATCACAGTACCGCTTGCCTCGTCGATTATAACGGTACCCATGGGAACCCTTATAACCAGGTTTTCACCTGCCTTGCCGAAGCGTTTCTTCTTCATTCCGTTTTGACCGGCTTCAGCCTCATATTTTCTCTTATACTTAAAATCCATCAGGGTTCTGAGGTTTCTGTCAGCCTTAAATATAACGTCGCCGCCCTTGCCGCCGTCTCCGCCGTCAGGACCGCCCTGAGGTACGAAGGGTTCGCGTCTGAAGGTTACGGCGCCGTCGCCGCCCTTGCCGGATTTTATCACAATTTTAGCTCTGTCTACAAACATATAAGTACCTCCTTCTGTATGGTACAAAAAGACCCTGTACGATATAGTATATACAGGGTCACAAAATCTAATTAAGCTTCTTTTGGATAAACGCTGACTTGCTTTCTGGTCTTGTCTTTTCTTTCGAACTTAACCGCTCCGTCAATCTTAGCGAACAATGTATCGTCCCCGCCGATGCCTACGTTATTGCCCGGGTGGAACTTGGTTCCTCTCTGTCTAACCAAAATGCTTCCTGCGCTTACGAACTGACCGTCACCGGCTTTAAGTCCAAGACGTTTGGACTCGGAGTCACGACCGTTCTTAGAGCTACCTACACCTTTTTTACTTGCCATAAAAAGTACCTCCTAACTATATCAGATAGATTACTTTAATGCTGCTTCAATAGCTTCGATGATTACAGCCTTTGTAGCCTTTTCGTCGATAGCGATATTGTTTTCTTTAGCAAAAGCAATCAGTTCGTCTTTTTTCATCGATGCGGAAACCTTCTTAACTGCCTTAGCTTCTTCCTTTACAGTTTCTGCTACGGCTTCAGTCTTGGGTTCTTCTTTTTTAGGCGCAGCCTTCTTAGGAGCTGCTCCGCCGAGGGATTCGATCTTAACCATTGTATACGGCTGTCTGTGTCCCTGCTTCTTGCGGTAGTCCTTCTTAGCCTTATACTTGAAGATGATAACCTTCTGACCTTTTCCGTTCTCTACAACGCTGCCTGTTACAGCTGCATCAACGTAAGGAGTTCCCACCTTTACGTCCTTGCCTTCTCCCAGTACAAGCACCTTATCAAAGGTTACAGTTTCACCAACTTCTGCATTTAATTTTTCGATGGTGATTACATCGCCTTCCTGTACTCTGTACTGCTTTCCACCTGTTTCAATTACTGCGTACATTAATTTTTATCCTCCTCTATCCAGTCTCGCCATTGTGGGTGGCTTGATTGCACTTCAAAACCCAGTCTGCGCGGCTCAACTCAGATATCATACCATTGAAATCGCAGTATGTCAATAGTTAAACTGAAAAAATGCACTTTTACAGCTTAAAATTCAGGCTATTTTTCAATAATTACGCCGTCTTCATCCACCAGCATATCCATTATCTCAGAAATATCCTCCTCAGGGATATCCGGTTCAGGAACGAAATCCTCATCCTTCTTTATACTGTCGAGAAGCAATCCTTCAATTTTATCCATTACGGCAGGATGCTCTTTAAGATAAACCTTTACATTTTCTCGTCCCTGACCGATTCTTTCACCTTCAAAGCTGTACCATGAGCCTGCCTTATCCACGATTTTAGCCTCAACAGCGGAATCGAGAATATCTCCCGCCCTGGAAATGCCTTCGCCGTACATAATATCAAACTCTGCCTGTTTGAAAGGAGGTGCAACCTTGTTCTTTACAATTTTAACTCTTGTTCTGTTGCCTACGACACTGTCTCCTACCTTAAGGCTCTCCACTCTTCTAACGTCAAGTCTCATGGAGGAATAGAACTTTAAAGCCCTGCCCCCCGTGGTAACCTCCGGATTTCCGAACATTATTCCGACCTTTTCTCTAAGCTGATTGATGAATATGACACAGGTGTTGGACTTATTCACCGTGCCTGTAATCTTACGGAGTGCCTGAGACATAAGTCTGGCCTGAAGTCCTACATGAGAATCGCCCATTTCGCCTTGAATTTCAGCTCTTGGAACCAACGCTGCAACAGAGTCGATAACGATTACGTCCAGCGCGCCGCTTCGTGCAAGCATATCGCAAATTTCCAGAGCCTGCTCGCCTGTATCGGGCTGTGAAACGAGCAGATCACCTACATTCACTCCAAGATTCTTGGCATAAACAGGATCGAGGGCATGCTCTGCATCTATAAATGCCGCCTTTCCTCCTGCCTTCTGTGCCTCAGCAACAATATGTAATGTAAGTGTGGTCTTACCCGATGACTCAGGCCCGAAAACCTCAACGATCCTTCCCTTAGGAACCCCGCCTATACCTGTTGCAATGTCAAGGCTGATGGAGCCTGTGGAAATTGCATCTATATTCATATGGGTATCATCGCCCAGCTTCATGATGGCACCCTTGCCGAACTGCTTCTGTATCTGCGCCATGGCAGCTTCTAATGCTTTATCTTTTTCAGTCTGATTAACGCTCATTTTATCCTCCACAATTAAACAGGAACTTTCAGAACATTTGTTCTTCTGTTCTCATAATACCTCATTTTTCCTTATCGGTCAAGAGCTTTTTGGATTTTTGCTATGGTAATTTGTGTAATAATTATAACATTGTGGTACAACGCTGTCAATAGATTACATTATTTAATTTTCAGCGTCTTCAGATACACTTTCTGCTCAGGAGTAATTCGATAACTTTCCACAGACTTCTGAATCGCCTTGTTATGAGTCCACTTTTCGAGGCGCTTTTCCTCTATAATGGGCAGCACCGCATCGTACTGTTTGGCAAGTGCCGTTGCAAAGTACCATGCGATCATCATGTTCACATAGTATTCTTCGGATTTTACGCCGGCCACCATCTCGGGATACTCCGGCTTAAATTCGTCATCCAGGTAAAAACTCATGAGCATTTCAATGCCGAATCTGACGGTATATGTATGGTCCGAGCCTATCCAGACCTTGATTTCGTCCAGCAGCTCGGGCAGATGCTTCTTAAAAATCTTCGGCGATATGATGTCGCAAGTTGCCCAGTTGTCGATGTAAGGCAGGAAAAGCTTCATTTCTGCCACACAGCGGTCATAATACTTCATGGCCTCTATTATCAGACCGTGGAGGTTGTTTTCTTCAAAATATTTATGTGGAAGCGTTCTCAGGAAAATTTCTATATCCGGATCTTTGGAAAGTTCCTTTGCCAGCTTGCGAAGCTGAGGCGTTCTGACGCCGATTACAGTTTCCTTATCTACGGTAGGTATCAAGGAGGAATTAAAGTCCCTGTACTTCAGATCCTGCAGTTCAAAGAGTCTTTCCCTTATTCTCTCGTTTATGTCAGCCATAATATCACCTCCTATTTGATTAACTGATAAACCTGATTCATCATGACCAGCAGCGCATAGTGCCTGTTCCATTTTCTGTTTACATTTCTGTATTTGGACTCAACGGTCTTAACTTGTCCTTTGTAAGCAATGCCGATATACGCAAGACCAACAGGCTTCTCGGCAGTCCCACCGCCCGGTCCGGCAATTCCGGTAACAGAAATACAAAGGTCTGAGCCGGTTTTCTCTGCAAGTCCTGCTGCCATTTCGCAGGCGGTTTCAGGGCTTACGGCTCCAAACTTATCAAGGGTTTCAGCCTTTACACCCAGTTCCTCTATCTTAGCTCTGTTACTGTAGGTTACAATTCCCCGTTCGAACACCTCTGAAATTCCGGGTATATCAGTCAGTGCCGCAGCAAAAAGCCCTCCGGTGCAGGATTCGGCACAGGAAATGGTTATATGCTTTTCCAGCAGCAGCTTTCCTACTACATCCACCAGCTCTTCATCATCGTAGCTGTAAATATACTCTCCGATTAATTGGTTTACTTCTTCTGTCATACGGTCAACCGCCGCTATTGCTTCTTCTTTTGCCTTGCGTTTGGAAGCGATTCTCAGACTGCACTCTCCCTCTTTAGCATAAGTTGCGATTGTCGGGTCAGTCTGACCATCAATCAAAGGAAGAAGTACTGTTTCCATGCTTGATTCGCCCAGTCCGAAGGTTCTGATGATTCTATAATAAATAACGCTGTCCTGCATTGATTCCAAGATAGGCTTTACCTGCAGTTCAAACATTCTCTTCATCTCACGAGGCGGCCCCGGCATTGATATAATCAGCCTTCCATCCTTTTCCAGAGTAAACCCCGGCGCAGTTCCTGAATCGTTAGGAAGAACTCTTGCTCTTGAAGGCATATATGCCTGTTTCAGATTGTTTGGAGTCATAGGTCTGCCTGCCCTCTGGTAGTTATCCAGCAGAGCCTTCATACACTCCTCGTTTTCCACTATTACATCTCCCATGGCTTCTGCGATTACTTCCTTGGTCAGGTCATCCTGAGTAGGCCCCAATCCTCCTGTAGTGAGAATCAGGTCACAGTCGTGGAAAGCAAAGGCGATAAGCTCCTTCAGTCTTCCCGGATTGTCACCTACGGAATAATGATACATCACATCATAGCCCATATTCTGAAGCTCCTGTGATAAAAAGGCAGCATTGGTGTTAACAATCTGCCCGAATAAAATTTCCGTTCCAACGGTTAAAATTGCGGTTTTCATTTCTCAAAATCCCCTCTGTATTCTATCATAAGTTCGTCTGCAAGATAGTAATCACTCATGCAATGCATATCGGAAATGCCCTCATGCATCAAGCGGTAAGTTGAAGAGTTATAAAACAGTTTAAGCGCATCATCCAGAGATAAATCCGCCTTTTTCGCAAATATTTCAATAACTCGTGCATATTTTTTTTGAAGCAGAATAGGATTGGCATTCATATTTGCTCACTCCCTTCAAAATGAAGTCTTGAAAGTGCTTCCATGCTGCGGAAACAAATCTGTAAGTTTGGTTCTTCGTATCGCAAACGCTTTAATGCCTCGTTTTTGTCAATTAATCCATCAAAATACAGTTCAACAGTATTAAAAACTTTATCGTTAGCTACACCACCTATTACGATATCATAATCTGAAACATCTTTCCCACTTCGACAATTTAAAATAAAATCAAGCCACTCTTCAGAATATGTTTCAAAACTCAAGACCTTTAAAATTTCAAAATAGTGTTCATCAATAGTATAGCTTGAGATAATTCCACTCCAACCTCTATTTTTGAATTTCTCACTCCATTTTATTGCCTGAGCGTAAATCGGTGTGGTGTAAAACCCTCTCCCAAAGTCCACATTAGTTCTTGAATGTTCCAAATCAGGATTTGAAACCTCTTGAAAAGAGCCATGGTACAAAATCATATTTCCACACCTCTTTCCTTAAGTACTTCAATAATATCCTTGACAATGTAATCCCGTCCTTGGGAATGAAGCACTTCATATCCCGGAATAATATACCCGTTCAAAATATTGCTTTTCTCCGCAACCGCTTTGTATACCCTTTCAGCAGTTACATTCAGCTTTGTTGCAACATTCTCAATGCAAAACACAGCAAATTCCAGTTCTTTTGTATTTTTAATGTTTTCATACGAATTCATTTTCAAACCTGCTTTCCATGTCAACTATCTCATAGAAAATACCTGCTTGTTCTGTACAACATATTCAACTCCGGAGTAAATTGTCATAACCAGAGAAGCCCAGAGGAAAATCTGTGCTGCCCAGTAAAGGGGTGCGAAATCAGGCAAAGCAGGCACTAAAAGCAGCAGAGGCACAGCTATCATCTGAAGAACGGTTTTAATCTTTCCGCTCATTCCGGCGGCAACCACGATTCCTTCTGACGCAGCCACAGTTCTCATTCCTGCCACTGTAAATTCTCTTGCCAGAATGATTATGAACATCCATGCCGGCACATACTGGGGTATCATCAGGCAGAAAGCCGAGTATACAAGCACCTTGTCTGCAAGCGGGTCCATAATCTTTCCGAAGTTGGTTACCAGATTATATTTCCTGGCGATCTTGCCGTCCAGCATGTCCGTAAATGACGCTGCAATAAAGATTATAAAAGCGACCAGATAATATTCAAGCATATACGCCGCTATAAAAAAAGGTACTGCCACAACTCTTCCAATGGTTAATTTGTTTGGTAAATTCATTTTTTATACCTCCCTGCCAACTAAATCATAATCAAATGCATCCTCTACCAGAATGCGCACTATATCTCCCGCCTTCAATTCGCGTTCCGAAGTGAATATTACGGAATTGTCTATTTCAGGAGCATCGTACTGAGTGCGGCCGATATAGCTTCCGTCCTCGTCTGCTTCCTCAACCAGAACTTCAAGCTCCTTCCCGACCTTTTCTTTGTTATATTCAAGGGAAATATCAAGCTGACGGCGCATTACGGCGTCAAGTCTCTCCTGCTTGATGTCCTCCTCTATCTGGTTTTCCATTTCTCCCGCTTCAGTGTTTTCCTCCTGAGAATACGCGAAAACTCCCAGACGGGCGAACCTCATTTCTTCTACGAAATCCAGAAGCTTATCGAAGTCCTTTTCCGTCTCTCCCGGAAAACCTACAATAAGAGTGGTTCTGATATGGATATCAGGAATAGCAGCTTTTAATCTTTTGATGGTATCTTTTATGGATTCCTCTGTGGAACGGCGTCTCATAGCCTTTAAAACGCCGTCTGAAGCATGTTGAATAGGGATGTCGATGTAGTGACATACCTTAGGCTCCGTCGCCATAACTTCAATAAGCTCGTCTGTAATTCTGTCCTCATAGCAGTACATCAGCCTTACCCACCGGATTCCGTCAACTCTGCAGACCTTTCTTACCAGTTCAGCAAGTCTGGGTTCTCCGTAAAGGTCACGACCGTAATTGGTTACATCCTGAGCTATTAAAATCAGCTCCTTGCATCCTGCTTCAGCTAGCTGCCTTGCTTCTTCAACTACATCCTCCATTGGCTTGCTTCTGAAGCCGCCGCGGATTTTTGGAATTATGCAGTAAGCGCAGCAGTTATCACAGCCCTCGGCGATTTTAAGTGTGGCTGTATAAGGGTTTTCTCCAAGAACGCGTTTGGGCGTGGAAAGGATTTTTTCATAGCAACCGCTGACTATCTTTCTGCGTGTGGTCTGCTCCAAATCCGTTTCCGAACATATTTCGGAAAGAATCTCCGGCAGACGCTCATATTCGTTTACGCCGATAAAGCAGTCCACCTCCGGCATTTCGACGTAGAGATCATCTGCATACCTTTCGGAAAGGCAGCCGGAAACCACCAGCTTTTTGCCTCCCTCACGATAAGGCATCATGTCAAAAATCCTCTCGATAGACTCCTTTTTGGCATCGTTTATAAAGCCGCAGGTGTTTACCACAATTACATCCGAGTCCTCGGCAGTCCGGGCGATTTCAAAGCCTGCCTCCGCCAGCACTCCCTTAGCCGCCTGAGTATCGTTAAAATTCTTGGGACATCCCAGAGTTTCAAAATATACTTTCATTTTATCCTACTCTACTCCTTCACTTTCAAGGCTTTCCAGTTCCTCCTCACTCATGAGAACCTGACGAGGTCTGCTTCCGTCCTGAGGCCCTATTATGCCTCTTGCCTCCATCATATCTATGATTCTGGCCGCTCTGTTATAACCTATTCTGAACCTTCTCTGAAGCATGGAAACGGAAGCCTGTCCGCTTCTTACAACTAAGTCTATTGCCTCCGGCAGCAGCTCATCGCTGTCGTCCATGCTTTCCTGCACATTGGTTCTCTCTATTTTAGTGAGAATATCTTCGTTATACGAGGTGCCGTTTTCCACCTGCCCCTTTACGAAATCGATGACCTTATGTACTTCTCCGTCGGTCACAAATGTACCCTGGACACGGATAGGCTTACCCATGCCCATAGGGTTAAAGAGCATATCGCCCTTTCCTACAAGCTTTTCCGCACCCTGCATGTCCAGTATGGTCCTTGAGTCAACCTGAGATGATACGGCGAAAGCAATTCTGGACGGAATGTTAGCTTTAATAACGCCTGTAATTACATCCACGGACGGTCTCTGGGTAGCTACAATAAGATGCATTCCGGCAGCTCTTGCCATCTGTGCCAGACGACAGATGGATTCCTCTATCTGTGAAGGCGCTGCCATCATCAGGTCAGCCAGCTCGTCGATTATTATAACCACCTGAGACATTACCTTTTCAGGTTCTTCGTTTGCCCTGACATATTCGTTATATGATTCAAGATCTCTTACTCCTTCTTCGGCAAACTTCTTATATCTGTCGGTCATTTCGGCAACGGCCCAGTTGAGAGCTGCCGCCGCCTTTGATGGGTCTGTGACCACAGGAATCAAAAGGTGCGGAATTCCGTTATAATTACCCAGCTCTACTACCTTCGGGTCTACCAGGATCAGTTTGACCTCGTCAGGGTTGGCTTTGTAAAGCAAACTGGTTATTATACTGTTGATGCATACCGACTTGCCGGAGCCTGTTGAACCGGCTATGAGCAGATGGGGCATAGACTTAAGGTCCGCCACTATCGCCTTTCCGCTGATATCCTTGCCGACAGCAAATGTAATTTTGGATTTGCTGTTTTTAAATTCCTCCGAGTCAATTATTTCCCGAAGTCTTACCATTGTAACGGCATCGTTTTCAACCTCAATGCCCACAGCGGCCTTGCCCGGAATGGGTGCTTCTATTCTAATGGATTTCGCCTCAAGATTTAAGGCTATATCGTCTGCCAGCCTTACGATGCTGTTTACCTTAACACCTACAGCCGGCTGAATCTCGTACCTAGTAACAGTCGGTCCCTGAGTTACCTGCATAACCCTTGCGTCAACATGGAAGTTTCTGAGGGTTTCCTCCAGCTTCTGCGCCTTTGCAGTAAGGAGGCTGCTGTTAGCCCTTGCCCCTCCTGCAGATCTTTCCAGCAGGCTGATAGGAGGTTTTTTATACTTTTTTACTGCCTGAGGCTGGTTAAGCTCCTCTTCTGTGAGCATTACCTCACGAGCCTCCTTATTTGAAAGCTTCTCTGCATTTTCTTTGGCCGGAGTGTTCCACGATGAAACAACAGCATCTTGGCCTTCTATCCCAAAGCCAACTGCCGTCTGTCTTTTGTCCTCAAGCCCTGTTGTAGACGATTTTTGTCGTCCGAAGAGACTGTCATCGTTCATATATTTTAAAATGCTGTTCTTCTTTTCCGGCGTGAGCGTCACTGAAGACTGACTCGGCGGTATGTATTCGCTCTGAGGCTGACTGCTGCTGATAATTTTTATTTCATGCTGAGCAGACGGGTGATATCCAGATACCTTTGCAGAAGCCGCCTTAGGCAGTGTTTTCATAGCCGCCTGTACGCCCTGTTCATCTTCGGTTTCAAGGTCAAGATGGGCGTTTTCCTTGATAAGACGCCTTTCCTCCATTTTTTCACCGATTTTAGCAAAGAATCTTGATACCGGCGTATTTATAAGTAGAAGCAGGCAAATCAGCGTCACAACCACCGTAAAAATCCAGCAGCCGCTTTTACCCAGCCACATTACAAGCACGGAACCTATTACCATTCCCAGGAAACCGCCGGAAAGCAGTTTTTCTCCCGATGCATAAAATCCCTTTACAGCTTCCATGGACCACTCTATCTTATCAGGATCTATGAATCTGATTGAGTTCATGGTGCAGAGCATCAGCAGTATTACAAAAAGCAGCAATATGGTCTTTACGGAAAAGTGCGATGTCTGTCTTGCAAAGAGCAGTATTCCGAACACGATAAGATAAAACGGCAGCACATATGCCATAAACCCGAAAAGTCCTTTAAGACCCAGGTCTATTATTTCACCCAATCTGCCTGCTCCGCCTGTAAAAGAAGCTACAATGAGGAAAACGCCGATGGCTATGGTGATTATGGCCCATATTTCGTCGATAACCCTCTTGTCAGCATTCTTT
>JAEDNK010000120.1 GCA_016302545.1 Bacillota bacterium | reverse complement strand
ATCAATATATATATATTTCATCTTTAGAAAGCAAAGCTAACGAAATGACACAAAAGGAGTTGGCAACAAAGCTCCAACTCCTTGGTTATGATTTTTCAGATTTAACTATATTGAGAATAGAACAAGGAAGCCGATTCGTTCCGGATTATGAAGTGAAGATTTTGGCTGAATTCTTTAATATTTCATGCGATGAACTTCTTTCTTAAGTTCAGAACTTAAGCCCCCATTTTTTAAGAAGTGCCGTTTCAATCACATCATCCACATTCAGCACTTCTTTTTCAACGCCTATGGTGTTGGTTTCAAAAATATATCTCGTCTGGTCGTGGGTAAGCCTGTTGCCTTCGATATGATTGGAGTTATATGTCAAATCAATCTGTGTCTTGTGATACATGTTATTCCTGCAGCATATCCAAATACATATCCAGCCTTGCATTGATGTATCCTGCAAACAAACTTTCCATTTCCGAAAGATTGCGTTTTATATAATATTCATCAAATGCATTGTAGTAGGCAATTCTATCTGTAAATCCCGTATTTAATCTTTATTCTCTCCAGCTTTTCTATCATAGGGCTGCCGATGACGAACATGCAGACCGCAGCGGTGACTCCGTGGTACAGGTCGTAAGGCAGACCCGACACGTAGAGCAGTCGCAGGGTGTTGAAGCTGATGTCGTTTCCCGGTATTCCGCTGGAGGTGAACATGGCTGCCATATTCATAATGCCTCCGTATATTATGACAGTGGTAAGCAAAGTAAACAATGCCAGAGTAAGGCTGTCCACAGGAAGTCTTTTCCTCTGCAGAAGAGCTCCTGCAATCAGCCCCGCTGCTCCGAAGGCGTAAACTCTCCAGCCCCAGAAGGTGGTGTCCTTTCCCGGCAGGAAAATGTATGTCACATAGGCGACGATTACTCCCGCCAGCACGCACATTACAGGCCCCATTATTATTCTGAAAGACCTAGACTTCTTTTCCTCAAGAGCCGTCACCGAGGTGGCTCCTGCGCTCAAACCGTCATACCTGTTCCTGACCGTCACCTTATTAAACATGAGCCCCGCCAGAAAGCCCAGCAGTCCCCAGCAAAACATCTGCCACGGCGACCAGGGTCCCTGTCCCATATAAAAATTGCACACGAACCGCGCCAGGGCGCCTACCATGAAGCCCGCCTCAGGCCCGAGAGCCACGCCGGAGATTATGACCATGGCCGTACCTATCTGCACAGGCACCGTCACATGGAAAAAGATATGAGCCGCCACGGTAATTGCCGTCATCATGGCGATCAGAACCACCTCTCTCGCCTTCGGCTTTCGCCTTTCAAAAATCATGAAGAAAGGTACCATGGTATATATGATTATGAGAAGGCTGGTCACCATGTAGCGGGCACCGCCGAAACACAGGGTGCTGACCGCGATGGTCGCAGGCATAAGAATGAAGATACAAAGAGCTGCGGCGGCGGTTCTCTTTCGCCTGGCTTTAAGCTCTATTTCTCCGTAGTTCGTTCTGCCCACGCCGCCACCTCCTCCCATGTAATTCCTTCAGGAAACCACCTTCTGGCTATCCTGTTGGCCGAAGTGGTATAAAAGCTGTTTCCCGCAAAGAACTCCTCAGGCGTACCCTCGGAAACCACATCGCCGTCAAAGAACATGGCGCACCTGTCTGCGTACTCGGCGCAGAACTCCACATCGTGGGAAACCATAAAGATAGTTACGCCGGAGGCGGTAAGCTTTTTGAGGATGCCTGCCAGAGTTATCTTGAAGAAAGGGTCCAGTCCCTTGGTCGGCTCGTCCAGCAGGAGAATTTTAGGGTCCAGCAAAAGGATTTTGCCCAGTGCCAGACGCTGCTGCTCTCCCCCGGAAAGGTCATAAGGGTGAGACTTTCTCAAGTGGGTTATCTCCATCATTTCCAGGGTTTTTTCAATTTTATCTATCTTTTCCTCGTCGGATATCTTTTCAAAGTAAAGGGCCTCCAGCAGCTCCTCTTCCACGGTTATTTCCGTAAAAAGAGCCTGCGGGTTCTGAGGAAGCATGGCAAGACGCTTATTGAAAAGTTCCTTGAAGTTTTCCTTCTTCACCTTCATTCCGTCCACAACAATGCTGCCGTGCTGAGGCACTACCGCTCCGCTGATGGCTTTTAGCGTGGTCGACTTTCCAACGCCGTTACCGCCAAGGAGGCAGAACAATTCTCCTTTTCTCACGGAAAGGTTCAGCCCTCTCAGTACATCTCCCGATTCCTTATTGTATTTGAACCAGAGGTCCTTGATTCTGATTATTTCATCGCCGGCTGATGACTGTCCGCCGGAAGACTTGCCGCCGTGAGCCGGCACTTTGTCGCTGCTTTCCTGTCTGCGGTCCCTTTCCTGCGCCTCATCACCCATAAAGCTCTCCAGCCACAGTCTGCCGTCTCTGATGGTAAGAGGCGACATTTCTCTGCCCTCCCGGACATAACGAGGCACTCCTGCCGCTCTGCAGTGTGAATAAATCTTCATCACCGCCGGCATTCCGTAAAACATGGGATGTCTGTCAGCTGCCGATTCCCCTGCCAGGAAATTTCCTATATTCCAAGGCTCATCATATGCTATGAGTCTGCCCTTGTCCATAACCATAACTTTATCGGCCATAGTAAAGAGCTCTTCCAGCCTGTGCTCGGAAATAATAATCGTCGTACCCAGATCCCTGTTGATTCTGTATATGGTTTTCAGGAATTCAGAAGCCGCTATAGGGTCAAGCTGCGATGTAGGCTCGTCCAGAATCAGCACCTTTGGCTGCATTACCATGATTGAAGCCAGATTAAGCAGCTGCTTCTGCCCTCCGGAAAGCTCGCTGACGCTCTTTCGAAACCATGTCTGAATATCAAAAAAGCTTGCCATCTCCGCAACTCTGCGCTTGATTGTTTTGTTATCAAGACCCAGACTCTCCAGTCCGAAAGCCAGTTCGTGCCACACCTTGTCGGTGACAATCTGATTGTCCGGATTCTGCTGCACGAAGCCGATTTCCGCCGCGTTCACCCTGTCATCCATGTCAGCTATTTCCTTACCGTCATAGAGAACCTCTCCCTCAAACTGTCCGTAAGGGATGAGATTCTTTTTAAGATGACGAAGCAAAGTACTCTTGCCACAGCCCGATTTACCGCAGAGCACCACAAAATCCGACTGGTTCACCGTAAAGGAAACATCCTCAAGGGCATGCACAGTCGCCGTCGGATATGCAAAGCTTAAGTTTCTAACCTGTATTGTTGCCATTTAATTTCTCCCAATATATCTGCAATCACCGGCACCGCCAGCAGCGCTATGTATGCCGCAAATGTAATTACCGTCATAATATCCCACTGTCCCAAAACCACCTTGGGATAGTAGTAAATCGAAGTTTTGCCGAGGGCGCACCCCACAGCCGCAATCATGCCGCTTATGCTTATTCCAGTCAGCAACACCTTGTCCGTAGGCGTCATCTTAAAGAGATGAAAGCCGGACCTCCCCGGCAGACCGTAGCCTCTGGCCTCCATTGAATCCGAAGTTTCTATAGCTGCCTCCAGAGACCAGGAAATCAGTATGGACACCTCTTTGGTAACCTGACGCAGCTTTGCCATGAAGCCTCCTGTAACATGTCTTCCCATACAGCGCTGACCCATGGAAATTTCCCTGAATCTGGCCTTGAGCAAAGGTATAAATCTGAATATCATGGAAAGTGTCAGTCCCAGCACAGGCGCCGCCTTTCCGAAAATATATATGAGCTTGTCCGATGTCATTACCACATTGAAGCAGCTGAACCACACTATAATGGATGAAAGCAGTACTGCCGCCGCCAGTCCGTAAAGCAGCGCCTCCAGAGTTATCCTGCTGTTGTTCACATAAAAAAGCACCGTGGCACCGTTGTGAGTGAACAAGGTGTTTATCACCGTCATTATTATCAATATGGGTATGGTGAAAATGAGATTACTTTTTATTGCCCTTTTTCCGCTTAGCAGTATTGAATAAATCCACGAAAAAACCAGAGTCACGGCCAAAAAGGCAGGACTCGTGGAAAACATTGTTATTCCTATTGCAAACAGAAAAAAAATCAGATTTACGGCCGGATGGCAGCCTGCAAAGGTGCTGCCCTCTCCAATGCCGTCTTTAAACATTTTCAATATCGCGTCCTCCGTTTAAGGCGAAAGTCCAGACTATATCC
>JAEDNK010000119.1 GCA_016302545.1 Bacillota bacterium | reverse complement strand
GCAACAGAAGACGGCGGCGAGGAACTCATAGTCTACAGCTGTCTCACGTCGCCTTTAAACAGGTCCGGCAGCTTTTCAATACCCTGTTCCGTAAATGGAAAATATCTTGATGTAAACGGCACACGTATTATGGCTGACGGGACCATATATAATGCAGCCCTGGCTCAGCAGTTATTCGAAGCGGCACATCCGTACATCGGAGATATGCCTGCCAACAATAACCTTGCCATGGCCCTGGGCATCTCAAAGAACGCCGGTGCATATTTAAATAAACTCCACACCGAAAAAGAGCCTTACGGCTGGGAGTTTGTCTTCAAAGAAACAGGTGATATTAAAAAGCAGGAGGAGATAACTCGCAAGATGGAGCTTTATGCCCCAGTGCTTCTGGCTCTTGTTGATAACTGCGGCGAAATAATGTGGTCATTTGCAGATGACCTGGATACCGCACCTGATAAGCCCGAATACAAGATTACTTATGCAGATGCAAGTAAACTTCTCGGTGCTGATGTCAAATCCTACGCCGAAAGCCCGGAAATGGTAATGGAACTTCTTTATGAATTAGGACTGTAATGCAAAAAAGAATCCGGCTTTCGCAATAAAGCCGGATTTTTTATTTCAATATTCCCAGCAGCACCTGTTTTATTTCCACGAGCTCTTAAGCCCTACGATTTCGTTAAACAAAAGGTTGTCCTCGCTGAACAGCTTCGGCTCGGCGATGAAGTAGCCGTGTCTGAAGAACTGGAATCTTTCACCGGCTTTCGCCTCTGCAACCGCAGGCTCGGCATAGCAGGTGATTTCTCTCATTGTCTCAGGGTTCATAGTCTTTTCGCCGTTCTCATCTTCCAGCATGAGGTAATCGAACTGACGAATCTTAACAGGTACAGCAGTAGCCGCATCTACGAAGTGAATGGTTCCCTTTACCTTTCGTCCCTCAAATCCTGATCCGGATCTGGTTTCAGGGTCATAGGTACAGAGCAGTTCCTTGATGGAACCGTCCTCGTTCTTCACAACCTCGTTGCAGGTGATGAAATATGCACCCTTGAATCTTACCTCGTTGCCCGGGAACAGTCTGAAATATTTCTTTACCGGCACTTCCATAAAGTCAGCACCGTCAACCCAGAGCTCCCTTGAGAATGGAATCTGGCGAGTTCCCATTTCAGGAACCTGCGGGTTGTTCTCCACTTCGCAGAGCTCGCTCTGTCCCTCAGGATAGTTGGTGATTACAACCTTAATCGGGTCAAATACCACATTTCTTGTCTCAACCTTTTCCTTAAGGTCATCCCTTACACAGTGTTCAAGCAGAGAGATGTCAACGGTACTGTTAGCCTTGGAGACACCGATTTTTTCGCAGAAGTCTCTTACTGCTTCAGGAGTGTATCCCCTGCGGCGGATACCTGCGATGGTCGGCATTCTGGGGTCGTCCCAGCCGTCAACCACTCCGTCATCCACAAGAGCTTTCAGGTATCTCTTTGACATTACGGTATTAGTCAGGTTCAGTCTGGCAAATTCTATCTGTTGAGGAGGCTGCGGCCACCAGCCCACTTCTCTGAGCACCCAGTCGTAAAGAGGTCTGTGGTCCTCAAATTCCAGTGTGCAGATGGAGTGAGTAATGCCCTCGATTGCATCTTCAATAGGATGAGCAAAGTCATACATCGGGTAGATGCACCACTTGTCACCTGTATTGTGATGAGAAGCATGGGCAATACGGTAAATGATAGGGTCTCTCATATTGATGTTAGGCGATGCCATATCTATCTTGGCACGGAGCACCTTCTCACCGTCAGCATACTTGCCGGCTTTCATCTCTTCGAACAGGGCCAGATTTTCCTCAACAGTTCTGTTTCTGTAAGGGCTTTCCTTGCCCGGCTCCTTGAGTGTTCCTCTGTACTCCCTGATTTCCTCCGGTGTGAGGTCGCACACATATGCCTTGCCCTTCTTAATCAGCTCGACAGCTGCCTCGTACATCTTATCGAAGTAGTCTGATGCCCAGAGTCTCTCGGTCCACTCAAAGCCAAGCCATCTTACGTCCTCCTCGATAGAGCTTACATACTCAACGTCCTCCTTCACCGGGTTGGTGTCGTCATATCTCAAGTTACACTTGCCGCCGTATTTTGCCGCTGTGGAAAAGTTAAGGCATATGGACTTTGCATGTCCGATATGCAGATATCCGTTAGGCTCCGGTGGGAAACGGGTGTAAACCTTATCTCCGTATTTCTGATTTTCCAGGTCTTTTTCAATAATGCTGTGAATGAAATTGGTCTCTGCCATTACATTTTCCTCCGAATATACAATTAAACAATCTTAGAAATTATTGTAACACTATTTTTCAATCCTATCAAGGAATTTAGGGCCTTTCAGGCGGCAAATTTTATCCTGACAATTGGTACACCTTAAAATAGCGTTTGACCCCTCCCAGAATCTTTCCGGGTGCTTTATTATGGTTATCTCCCATCTTATGAGCAGCACCAGACTGGTGAAGAAAAGACTCCAGGTAAAAAAGTTTCTGATGAACAGCATAGGCGTGAACATCATAAAATATCCCCAGTTAAAAATGCGGCAGTTGACGCAGCATTTGTTTTTTATAATAAATGACTGGAAAGGGCACCAGATAACCACGCATATCAGGTCACACACATAGTAGAAGGTGGAAAGGAGCAACAGCTCATGTGGTCCAATGATGTCGGCCACATACAGAATGCCGAAAATCGCATTGAAGCTGAGCCACACCAGCAGCACTCGCATTGCAGCAAGGTTGTTTTCCTGCACATATTCGTACATCTTAAGCCTGTCGTAGTTATTTGCCGGACTGAAATGCTCGGCAAAGCCCTTCTTGCTTCCCATTGTAATACGACGGTTGGCGGGGAAAAGCTGGGATATCATGCTCAGCATGAAAACAGCCCATACCACATACATCCAGGGTTTTTCCAGTTCCTCCGGTCTGAATACGTATACTCCCAGTACAATCAAAAAGATTATGCAGCGAAAAATCAGCTTTCCCACATATTCCTTAAACATGTCTATCTTCGCTATCTTCTTCATTTTATCACTTCCTGAGCAAAATGCACCGACGCCATGGCATCGCGCACATATCTGTCTGCCTTTATCATGTGGGCATAGGTTTCCGTCAGGACCGCTCCGCCTACCATGACAGGGCAGCCCAATCCTTCATGGTGAAGCTTCTCTATAGTTTCCTCCATAGCTCCCACCGTGGTTGTCATAAGAGCGCTGAGACCCACAAGGTCTGCCTTTTCCTCTCTGGCTGCCTCAACGATTGCCTCAGGAGCTATATCCTTACCAAGGTCTACCACTCTGTAACCGTAATTTTCAAGCAGCACCTTGACAATATTCTTTCCTATATCGTGTACATCGCCCTTGACAGTAGCAATTACTATTGTGCCCTTATCTCCTGCACCCTGACCGTTTGCTGCCAGTTCATCCTTTATTACAGCAAAGGCAGCCTTGGCAGCTTCCGCACTCATAAGCAGCTGTGGCAGAAAAACCTTTCCATTCTCAAAGCCCTTGCCCACCTTATCCAGCACCGGTATGAGGTTTTCGTTGATTACGGTCATGGGCTCTGTGTTTTTAATCAGTTCTCTGCATGCGGAGCCTGCCGCTTCCTTCAGGCCGCGTTCTACCGCCGTCTCAAGGGACATCACTTCCTGCACCGAAACAGTCTTTGCGACCACAGTTGCGGTGTCGGAATCCTTTGGTACTGCAAATTTTTCAATATATTCAGTGCAGTTAACGTCTTTTCCTGACAGTGCTCTGTATGAATAATAAGATGTCATCATGGCCTTTGACTTGGGATTGATGATAGCACAGTCAAGACCTCTTGCAAGAGCCATGGTGTAGAATGCAGAGTTTATATTCTCTCTCTCCGGCAGACCAAAGGAAATATTGGAAACGCCCAGACTGGTCTTTACCCCAAGTTCTTTCTTTACAAGCTCCAGCGCCTCGAGAGTAACCATGGCAGAGCCGCTGTCTGCGCTGACCGCCATGCAGAGTACATCTATTACTATATCGTCCCTGGATATACCGTAGCTTTCGGCAGTTTCCACTATCTTGCGGGCAACCTGAAGTCTGCCCTGAGCCGTAGCCGGAATTCCCGTTTCATCAAGAGTTAGGCCTACCACTACGCCGCCGTATTTCTTCACCATCGGGAAAATCGCTTCCAT
>JAEDNK010000118.1 GCA_016302545.1 Bacillota bacterium | reverse complement strand
ACAAATCCTTATCATATAAGACGTGAAGACCAGCTTAGAAAAATTACAGGAAACTATTTTCCTACTAAGAAATACATACAGGACTGCGGTTTCACTGTATCAGGTTCTTTACCAGTAAATACAGTAACTGCTTTTAGCGGAACATACGATGCAACTTTTGAGAAGAACAAGAATAAACGGTACAACATTGAGCATAAAGGTACAGGCGATTCTACAAAACTGTTCGATAAGGTTACAGGAACCGTAAAAGCCCAAATCAATGGTAACACTGTTAATCAACCTTAGTATCAATAAGGTAAGCCCGAGGACCAGCAATTTTTCACACTTTTTCGTGGAAATTTGGCCATTTGAAATATATTGGCATATATTTGGCACATAACAGAAAAAAACGCCCCGAAATCAGGGCGTTTTCTCATATCATCTATCTGTTCTTGAACTCTGCAGGTCTCTTTTCGAGGAATGCTTTCATACCTTCCTTCTGATCTTCTGTGCCGAAGCAGCCGCCGAAAGCTTCTGCTTCAAGAGCGCAGCCTGAGAACATATCAAGGTGATATCCCTTGTTGATGCAGGTCTTTGCCATACCTACGGCGATAGGGGCCTTGGAAGCAATCTTCTTTGCGATCTCTTCGCAGACAGGGAGGAGTTCTTCAGGTTCAACAACCTTTTCTACGAGACCGATTCTGTAAGCTTCTTCAGCATTGATGGTGTCAGCAGTGAGGATGAGCATCTTAGCCATACCTTTGCCGACGAGCTTGGAAAGCCTCTGAGTGCCGCCGAAGCCTGGAGTGATGCCAAGACCAACTTCAGGCTGACCGAATTTAGCCTTTGATGAAGAGATTCTGAAGTCGCAGGCCATAGCGATTTCGCAACCGCCGCCGAGAGCGAAGCCGTTAACAGCAGCGATAACCGGCTTTTCCATCTTTTCGATAAAGTTCATAACCTTGTGACCGTAAGCACCGAAAGCTCTGCCTTCAGCTACATTGAGAGTGCTCATCTGAGCAATATCTGCGCCGGCAACAAATGAGCGGCCTTCACCTGTAAGGATGACTGCACGAACAGCATCGTCATCATCGATTTTATTAAACACATCGAACAGTTCCTCAAGGACAGTCTTGTTGAGAGCGTTGAGCGCCTCCGGTCTGTTGATGGTAACATAACCGATGTTTTCTTTTACTTCATACTTAATTGTCTGATACATCTTTATAATTTTCCTTTCTATGTAATATTTTTGACAAAAAAATCACTAAGTACAGTTTAACACTTTCCTTAGTGATTTTCAATGACTTTCTTATTTTATCATCTGTGATTTTAATCTGGACAATGCGTTCTTTACAGGTGGCAGAGCAAGTACGATGAGAGTAAGAACTCCTTCGCCGCCTATGTAGAGAATATTATAGATGAAAGAATACCAGACAGGGTTCATTTCTTCAGGTGCATATTCAGCGAAAAAGATGAAGCCTGAAAGGAAGCTGCAAAGGAATCTTCCCATAATAGCCACGATGTAGCCGATGTAAAGACCATATTTTTTCTCGGAAAACAATCCGGAAAGTCCCAGCGCTCCAAAAGCAAGTATGTAGTCAAGCAGCACCTGAACAGGGAAGAGGATATAAGGGTCGATTACCAGATTGAGGATGCCCAGAACAACACCGGACAGAAGACCCCATCTAGGTCCGCAGAAGTATCCTGTAAGGGTGGCAAAGAGCATACTGAACAGTGTGATTGAACCGCCGTACGGCATGTCGATGATCTTTATGTTGCTAAGTACCATTGACATTGCGATGAGTACTGCACAGAGAACCAGGCAGTACAGGTTGTTTCTCTTAATTTTTGTTTCTGACATAAAAAAACCTCCTTATTTTTTAGGAGGGGAACTCAATATATTTTTCAATACATTTTGCGATTTTTGCTTCCCTACGCCGGCATTAACCGAATCAGGTGATGAGGGTCTATCCGTCATCAGTGACGGTAAATCTCAGCAAAAGCTCCCCTAGCACTATTGCAATGGTACTACAAAAATAGTATAATGTCAACATTAGGCAAGAAAAAATAAAAAAATAAAAGTATAATAGGAGGGGAACATGGAAAACCACATAATAACAGAACCCGCATATAAAATTCGCGAAATTGCAAGAAACGCTCTGGCAGGCTACTGGAAGCCGGTTATTCTGGGTGTAGTAATTTATTATCTGCTTACATCAGGAGTGGAAATTGTACTGAATAATTTCTTTGCTTTTACTAATCCAATAGATTTGTATGGACAGAGCATCGTACAGAAACTGCCATATGGCGGGGGACTTTACCAATTAATTCTTGGAGGACCTCTTGAACTGGGCTTTACCATTTTCCTGCTTACATTCTTCAGAAAAAGAAAAATCGACAACACTCTTTTATTTGAGGGCTTCAGCAGATTTGGAAAGGCAATGCTCCTGCTGGTGCTTATGAGTGTCAAGATAATGCTTTGGTCATTTCTTTTTGTAATACCCGGCATCATCGCTGCATTCAGATACAGTCAGGCGTTCTATGTGCTTGCAGATAATCCTGATATGCCTGTCAGCCAGTGCATTAAGGAAAGCTGCCGCATAATGGCGGGAAACAAGGGAAGGTACTTCTATTTGCAGCTGACTTTTATTGGGTGGTACATTCTGGCCAACATTCCTAGCGGAATATTCAGCTCTCTTATTGACGGCAACGGAGCATTCGCAATTGTTATGGCGATTTTGCTGAGTCTTCCGTTAGTAGTTGTCGATGCTTATATGATGGTTTCAGTTACTGCCTTCTATGAGCTGGCGACAGAAAGGCTTGTAGTTATGAGCAGTACGGACTATGACAATATGGTCAATGCAGACTATACCGTTGAGGAGGAAAGTGCTCCTGCCTATACTCCGGATGGAGCTGAAGTCGAAAGTGCTCCTGTTGAAAATCCTGAACCGGCAGAGACAGCTGAGACAGTTGAGGCTGCGGAGACCGCAGGGCATCAAGATGCTCCGGCTGAGGCTGAAGTTCCGACAGAGGGAAAAACTCCTGCGACAGAGGATAACGCTTCTGATGAAAGGCCGGAATAGGCAAATCAAAAATATTCTTATACTATTATGACAACATAAGCGGACAGGCTACTTTACTTTGGTAAAGACTGTCCGCTATTTTGATGAACATATTTAAATAAAACATCAGAGAACCTTTTATCATGGCGTTTTATGCATTTTTTTCCGACGGCAGCCGGAAACCATTGAAATTAAAATCAGAATAGGAAAAAAGGTTTTCGTATGTTTTCTTACAACTGCTTTTAATTCTGAATAACCTGACTTATTTTAAAAAAAATAGGCGAATTATTGTGCACTTCCTAGCAAAACAACATCTTAGGATACAGGAGGCTTTTTTGTTTTTCCGGTTTTATACTTTTTTATGCGGCTTACAGCCATCGGCCAGAAAAAAATGCATAAAATGCCGTGCCACCAGCCTTGAGTCCAGCCGTACTACCTGCCGTGTGGGCAAGCTGCTGATGCACATCGCACACCACACACCGCCACCCATTCTCACCCCGTACCTTTTACAAGCCCTTCGCATAGTATGAAGTATACTTTTTTACCAGGAGGTAGTACCTTGTCCACAGAAAGACACTATTTCCCGGGCAACAATACGCCGCAGGGATTTTTTTCTTATTACAAATACATTCTCGGACAGCGGGAGGCTAACAGGATTATATGCATCAAAGGAGGTCCGGGTACAGGCAAATCAACATTTATGAAGCGCATAGGGGAGCGGTTTGCGGAGCTTGGCGAAGATATAGATTATCTTCACTGTTCTGCCGACGAAAACTCTCTGGACGGAGTGATTTTGAAGAACCGTAAAATCGCCTTGATAGACGGAACCAGCCCCCACATAACCGATCCCGTGACTCCGGGAGCCGTGGATAAAATCATCAATCTGGGGGAATTCTGGAATGAAGAGGGAATATCCGTAAATAAAGACAAAATAATTGATTTAAACGAAGAAAGCGCCCGCTGGTACAGAATTGCCTACAACTACCTGAATGCAGCCAAAAGCGTCTACAGAAGCCTCGAAGAGGTATATATCAGGGCAGTTGAGGACAGTGAAATCTATAGAATTGTGGCGGACATCACGGCAGCGGAATACATCAGCCATCCAATCTGCCTCAGACCGGGCAGACAAAAAAAGTTTTTTGCA
>JAEDNK010000117.1 GCA_016302545.1 Bacillota bacterium | reverse complement strand
TATAGCTTATAGTTTTGCAGGGGAGGTGAAAAACAATGGATAAAAAAATAGACGATAACATTCCAATTTATGTTCAGATAATGAATAGCGTAAAGGAGGCAATAGCTGCCGGCGAGCTGAGACCCTCGGAGCGGGTACCGTCGGTGAGGGAGTTGGCGAGAGATTTTGAGGTGAACCCCAATACTATGCAGCGGGCACTTAACGAACTTGAACGAGAGGGACTTCTGGTATCGGAGAGAACCTCCGGCAGATTCGTCACAGCCGACAGAGAGTTGATAGAGCAGCTGAAAAATGAGATGGCGGCAAAGACCGCCGACAATTTCCGCAGGGAAATGGCGGCGCTGGGGTTCAGCGATGAAGAGATGATAGATTTTTTTCGTGAAAGGTGCCGGAAAATAGCAACTGAAAGTGCAGGTTAAAATGGAGGAAAGTAAAATGGATGAGATAAAGCTTAAGCTGGTACAAAACCCGCCTGTGGCGGTGCTTGAGGGAGTGAGTAAGAGCTTTGACGGCGTATGTGCGCTGGATGATGTGAGTCTTACCATTCCCGAGGGAAGGATAATCGGCATCACCGGCCCAAACGGCAGCGGAAAAACCACGATGCTTAAGATAATGGCAGGCTTTTACGCAGACTATCAGGGCAGAGTGACCATTGACGGATTTGAGCCGGGAGCGGAGACTAAGGCGCGGGTGGCATATCTTCCCGACAAGGAGGGCCTTCCTGAGAGTATGGAAGTATCCGAAATGATAAAGCTGTACCGCACATTCTTTGATGATTTTGACGAGGAAAAATGCAGAGAGCTTCTGGGCATGTTTGACATAAGCGAGAAAAGCATGCCGCGGGAAATGTCAAAAGGGGTTATAGATAAACTGCAGCTTTCACTTTTAATGTCAAGAGATGCCAGACTGTATCTGCTTGATGAACCTATAGGCGGGGTAGACATAGAGGCCAGAGACCATGTGCTGGATCTGATTCTGGATAACTTCAATCCAAAGGGGTCAATGCTCATAGTAACCCATCTGGTGCACGACATAGAAAGACTGTTTGATTCTGTCATAGTGCTGAGAAAGGGCAAAGTCGCAGCCTTTGAGGATACCGATGTGCTCAGATCCAGGTGTGGAGGAAGCCTGGAGGAAGCACTGAAAGAGATTTTCAGAGGAGAGAGTGACAATAGTGCAGCGAGGCAGCCGGGAGGTAGGTTATGAAAACAAAAGAGAGGGGTAGTTTAAATATCCTGAAAAGCCGGTATGTGGTCATTACTTTGGCAGCTGTGCTGTGTCTGACGGTGATTATTGGAGCAGCGGTGAAAATTATGCAGCTGATATCTTCAGGGGCATGGCAGAACCCCAGCGATGAAAAGGCTCAGGAACTTCTGGCAGGCGGTGGCGAAATCGTTTTTCCATTCGGCCAATACAGTGATATTGTCATTCTTGACGGTGAAAGAGGGATATTCGGAGTCAAGGAGTTTGGCGATGGTCAGGCTGAAGACGGCGAATACAAACCGGTGGATGCAGAAGGCAATCACGTGGAATATGACGAAAAACAAGAGTACGACAGATTCCAGCTGGCGGATGGTAATACAACCGTCATAGACACTGCCACGGGGGAAGAGGTTTTTCATACTGTTCCGGGCGAATTCATAGCAGGAAGATTTGGGGAGTTCTGGATAATAGACGGCACCGGGTCTGAAGAGTTTGAAGATGTTCATGGCAGTATAATAGCCTCATATTTTTATGCTTTGGACGATAAGTTCAGCGTGGCTCTGGACGGTATGATTTTTTCTGATTTCATTGAGGGCAGTAGCTATATGCTGATTCAGAGAGAAAAGGGGGTCGACTATGCCACAAGGGAAGATCTGTACGGAAGATCTTTTCTGGGCGGCAGTACGGAAAAACTGGTGATAAACACGGAAGGAAAAGAGATTTACTGCGATGACAACTATGACGACGAGGACGGATATATAAGGGGCATTGCAGGAAACGTGTTAATTAAGGGTAATGGGGAGACGCTTACATATATAGATATGGATAAGATGGCGGCAGGAGATGATGAGCCTGTAATACGCAGGGGAGAGAAAATCATGTGCAGGATGGATTTTGAGGATGGAAGTGCCGCGGCATGCCTGCCAGGATATGATAAAGAGCGGGATATAAGGCTGCTAAATGACTTCAATCCCAAAAACGCAGATGTCGAGAGGCAAATGGCGAAATACAAATGGGGCATTGTGGACGAGAATTTTGAGCCTATTACCTCTATGGATTTTGACGGTGCCTACGCTAGCGAAAACGGCTATGCGGTGGTTATTTATGACGGAAGCAAGGCATTGATACGGCTGAAAGGGGGCGGGAAAGTTGAGCAGGCTGGATAAATGCATTAAGGTGAATTTCACAATGGTGGAAAACGAGATAGGTATCATATGCATAATGGCCGGTGCCTCATTTCTGTGCTTAATGGGCCTGCTGCTGGTTCTCATTATTCCTATCCTGGCAGCAGTTCAGTGCGTATTCGTCGTAAAGATGTACAAAAAGTTGTTTTACACAAGCATATATGGAGAGACAGCATTGCTGTATCAGTCCCTCCCTGTTTCCGTGGAGGAAATGGCGGTGAGCAGGATTTTTACGGCAGGTACAGGGCTGCTTATGGCTAATGTAGTAACCGCCGTATGCCTTATAATTGTAATTAACACAGGCCTCATGGCAGGAAGCGTTGCCAATGTTATAAGTGGTGTTACGGGAATATACTTCGAGGGATTTCTGTACGGACCGAGGCTGCCGCTGATATTTCTGGCACTGACAGCATCGATGTACAGACAGGGGGCCTTCGTTCTTATGGCCATAGTGCTGTATCATTCTTTACCTGAAAGACGGCGGACGGAGTGGACCAGGGTTATTGCGTTTGCTGTCGGCATCGGCGTTCACATAGCCATAAGCAGTATAGATGATCTGTTAGAACTGCTGGGGGCAGAGCCGATGTCCCCGTGGGTGTCGGCGGCGTGCATGGTGTTGGATGTGGTGCTTACGGTGGTGTTTTACAGGATAACGGTTAAATTGCTGAAGGAGAAATATGCACTTAACTGATGGGGGTGAAAGAAGATGAAGGAAAGAACGGGAATACTGAGGAGCAGGTACATAGGCGCGGCTTTTGCAGCATTATTCCTGCTGATTGCAGGGATTAACGCGGCATCTGTCTTTATTTCCGGCAGAAATCTTCAGTCTCCAGAGGGAATTGAAAAAGAAGTTTCCGACTTTGCGGTGGTTGTAATTCCTTTTGGCAGGTATGAAGAGGTCAGAGTGCCGGATGGGGAAAAGAAAATTGCTGAAGGAGAAAACATCCTTGATTATTTTACTGATGGAAGGTTCCGGCCACCGTCGGATGGGTCTGTCATAAGACCGGGCAGCGAGCCTTTCTGCATGATGGACTTTGATGACGGCATTGCCCTGGTAAATAAAGATAAACCTTCTGACAATGACCCTTTTACTTCGGAATTTATCATACCAATGACAAAAAGATGGTATTACCGTCGTGACGATACAAAGTGGATGGACAAATATGAATGGAGTTTTGTAAATGAGGAAAGAAAGGAAATCTGCGACTATATTTTCAGCGGTGCTTTTCCGACGGATAACAGATATGCTGCAGTGGCGGTTTCAGATATGTGGGGAGTGATCAGATTCAAATGAGAAGGAGCAAGTTCAAAGCATATTACAAGTTGAATCTGGGTTTGATTTCTCCCATGGCTTATGTCCTGAGCCTGATTTTAGGCGTCGGCTCCTGTCTGCTGCCCGGTGAGAGGGACTTCGGGTTAACGATCATCATTATCTGGGCGGTCTGCATGAAAGATATAATGAAGGTCTGCTCGGCTACCCTTTATCAGAAGGAGGCATACTTTTATCAGAGTTTTCCCGTGACGCCATTTCAAACCGTACTGGCAAAGACACTGGTATGCGCTCAGCTTATGAGCATAGGGCCATGGGTTTTTGCTGTAACCAAGGTCATTACAACAGGAACTCTTTTTGACCCGGAAAAGAGCGGCTTTGCGGGCGGCTTTCCGGCCATGCCTTCGGGGGTTGTGGGGCTTATGTGGCTTGCAGCTCTTGCGGCCTTCTCCATGACTGCGGCAGGAGTTGTGCTTATGGGACTGCATCTGGGGAACGGCTTCAGAAACCACAGAAAGGGCAGGCCCGGTTCGGCTGCGACTGTAATTTTCATGGGAGTTATGTTTGCAGCTCTTTTGTCGGCGCTTCCACAGATGTTCTTCAAAGTTCCGGACAATATGCCGATTGTGGCACTCGGTACGGCAGCTTTGATGCTGATGTCGATATTGCTCTTATGGCTCAATGCGAGAGCTTTAAGGA
>JAEDNK010000116.1 GCA_016302545.1 Bacillota bacterium | reverse complement strand
GCTCAGGCAATCCTTGCTTCAACAATCATCTCTCACGACAACGTTCACTACAAGAACATGAAGAGACTTCACGAACTCTGCGTAGAAAAGGGTATCAGAGATAAGGTTATCATCTGCGCAGGCGGTACTCAGGTAATTCCTGAAGAAGCTGTGAAGACCGGTATCGACATGGGCTTCGGCAGAAACTCCCACGGTATCGACGTAGCTACCTTCTTAGCTGAAGAAAGACAGAGAAGAAGAGGCGAAAGAGAATAGTTCTGTTTTCTTTGAAATTGTGAACCGCTGCACATTGCAGCAGTGCGAAACATAAAACCTGAAAGGGGCCGGGCCTGAGCCCAGTCCCTTTTTTCATAAAAAGTATTATCCCTACACCAAATATACATTTTATGGTTGTAAAAATTTGAAAGATATGATATTATATAATAAAAAAGACTAAAAATGTAGGAGGGCTTGTGTGCATAAAAAGCCGTTGTTGTCATTATTGCCTGACATAAGGTTTTTCGCCAACAAATTTCGAAGGAATGTTGGCAGAAAAATGGAGTAACTGCTTATTTAGCAACAAATGCGCACAAAAATAAGGTGTGAGGGTACAAAATGAAGGAAAAAATTGAAAAAATGTTGGCAGAATTAAGCGAAAGGTTGGAGAATGCCAACAAAGAGTTGAGCACATGTCCCGAAGGGACACTGTCTTATGTAAAAAGGCATGGCAGGGGAACATTTTTTCAGATTATATATTCTGGCGGAAAACGTTTGCGGAAAAGCATAAATAAAGCACCTGATTTTATCAGGGGATTGGCAAGAAAAGAGTATTTAATTAAAGAAAAGAAGCTTTTAGAAAAAAATATAAAAGTGTTGAAGGATGCCATGAAAACATTAGTGGAACCTTCACCGGATAATGTTTTGAAGAGCATATCCAAGCATTTGCAGGGGATTCCGGAGCATTATTTCTTTCCTGAGAAGAATAAGGATTGCTGGGCAAATCAATCTTATGAGATGAGTGATTATAGACCTGAAGAAAAGAAACATACAACTTCGAGAGGATTAAAGGTTCGCTCGAAGTCGGAGGCCCTTATAGCAGAAATGCTCTATATATTTAATATCCAGTTCAGATATGAACAGGTAATTCGAATCAACGGAATTGTTCTGGTCCCTGATTTCGCAATAAGACTACCCAACGGAAGACTATTTTATTGGGAGCACTGCGGTCTGATGTCATCAAAGGAATATCGCGAACATCAGAAGTGGAAGATGGAAGTATATGAAAAAGCCGGCATAGTTCCATGGAAAAACCTCATCGTGACCTACGATGATGAGGACGGTAATATAAATGTAGGGATAATTGAAAGTGAAATCAAGAACAAATTAATAGTATAGATAAAAAATGGAGGTAACAATGAAAGTAGATGTTTTAGTAGCTGAAATCGGCTCAACCACCACGGTGGTAAATGCGTTCAAGGATTTAGACAGCGACAATCCTGTATTCTGGGCGCAGGGTCAGGCTCCCACATCAGTGCTTGACGGAGATGTGAGAATCGGGCTACAGGGCGCCATAGGTGATCTTTGCCGTAAAATGAATATAGACAGTCTGGAATACGATGAAATGCTTGCCACGTCGTCAGCGGCAGGCGGTCTGAAGATGACCGTTCACGGGCTGGTCTACGATATGACGGCCAAGGCTGCCAAGGAAGCGGCACTGGGAGCAGGCGGAATTATTCATGATATAACTGTCGGAAAACTGAGAAGAAGCGATATCGCCAGAATCAGGGAAATTAACCCGAACCTGATTCTCATTGCAGGGGGCGTGGATTACGGCGAAAGAGATACAGCCATCTATAATGCTGAGATGATAAGGGCCATGGGTCTTAAGACACCGGTAGTTTACGCAGGAAATATTGAAAATCAGGACGAAATGAAGCTTATCTTTGACGAGGAAAGCGGACAGTATCTCTACCTGGTAGACAATGTTTATCCAAAGATAGATACCCTCAATGTTGAACCATGCCGCAAGGTAATTCAGGAGGCTTTTGAGGATCACATCACTCACGCACCGGGAATGGAGCATGTGAGAGACATGGTAAGCGGACCAATTATCCCTACACCGGGAGCGGTAATGGAGTGTACCAAGCTGCTTTATGACTGTATCGGCGATGTAATGACCATCGATGTAGGCGGAGCGACCACAGACGTTCATGCCGTTACAGAGGATTCTGACGCAGTTGCGAGAATACTCACCGCACCTGAGCCAAAGGCAAAGAGAACTGTAGAAGGAGACCTGGGCGTATATGTAAACAGAATGAAAGTCATCGAGTCTATCGGTGAGGAAAAGCTTAGAGAAGAATGTGAAAACCAGCTGCATATAGACCTTGATAAGACTTTGGAAACCTATGTGGCAATTCCGAAGAACGAGGATGAGTTCAAACTGGTAGAACGACTCACCAAAGAGGCGGTTTTAAGAGCTGTTGAAAGACACGCAGGCCAGATAAGATATGTCTATGGCCCTACAGGAAGACAGACACTGGCAGAAGGCAAGGACCTGACCCAGGTAAAATATATTGTAGGAACCGGTGGAGCACTGACCCGTCTTCCTCACAGAGTGGATATCATGAAGCTCATCCCTAAGGACAACGAAACGGGCATGAAACTTTATCCTAGTGACGCGGTAAAAATTCTTGTCGACAACGATTACATCATGGCATCACTGGGTGTACTTTCCAAGACCCACAGAGCAGGAGCAATCAAGCTTCTGGGAAAGAGCCTTGGCATGGAATTAAAGGAAAGAGACCATACTGTCAATAAAGCTCAGTTCATCGAAGAACTTCAGCGTCTTCAGGCAGCAAAGCAAGCAAAGGACGAAGAAACAGCACATCACATTGAAGAGATGGAAAAGATGGGCTATGATATGACCGAATACAAGGAGGCGCTGGCAGAGAAAATAGGCGGTGCTACACGCGAGGAAGTTGAAGCAGCAAAGAGAGAAGCTCTCGCTGCTGACAGAACCATTAAAAAGGGCGCTGACCTTGTAGAAGATGATTACGACCCTGCGCAGCATGTAATGAGAGCCTGCGGAGAAGTTGACGGAAAACCAAACTGCAACAGAGACTGCAAACACTGCATGCGCAAGCATTGCCCATATCGTCAGGAGTAACAGAGTATGCCGAAAGGCTAAAGGAGCATAATACGAGGAGGAAATAAAATGTACCCAAGATTATTAGTCGATTTAAATAAGTTAAGGTCAAATCTGGATGCCGTTGCCAAGATTACCAAGGAGCAAGGCGGCTGTTCACTTATGATTGTAACAAAAGGTCTTTGTGCAGATCCTGAAATGGCGAAGATGGTTGCAAATCATCCTGCCGTAGACTTCATGGCAGACTCCAGAGTGATGAATATTAAAACCTATGCAGAGGAAGCGAGAAAGAACGGTAAAATGACAGTTCTTCTGAGAATTCCAATGCATGCAGAAGCAGCCGATGTTGTAAAATATGTGGATCTCAGCTTTAACTCTGAGCTTTCCACCATCAGACTTCTCAATGAAGAAGCCGGCAAAATCGGCGTAAAGCACAATGTGCTTCTCATGATTGACCTGGGGGACCTGAGAGAAGGTATTTTTTATCAGAACGAGGACCAGATTTTCGCAGCTGTTGAAGAAATCCTGACAATGGAAAACATCAACCTCTACGGCGTAGGCGTAAACCTTACCTGCTACGGAGCAATCATTCCTAAAAATGACAACCTTTCCAACCTTGTTGCTATTGCCCGCAAGATCGAGGAAAAGTTCGGCATCAAGCTTAACATGGTTTCCGGAGGAAACTCCAGCTCCATCTACCTCATAGGTAAAGGGGAACTTCCTGAAGGAATCAACAACCTCAGACTTGGAGAGTCTTTCCTCCTTGGAAACGACACTGCTTATGGCGAAAAGCTCCCGGGAACTGTGAGCGATACGCTGATTCTCGAAGCGCAGATTGTAGAGCTCAAGGAAAAACCATCCATTCCAATAGGAGAAGTGGGTGTAGATGCTTTCGGCCAGAAGCCTTACTATGAAGACAGAGGTGTAATCAAGAGAGCTATTATTGCCATCGGCAAACAGGATACTGACATCGACAGCATGGAACCGCTGGACGAAAAAATAGACATCCTCGGAGGCAGCTCTGACCATATCATCCTTGATGTTACCAAGTCAGATACTGAATACAAGGTTGGAGATGTGGTTCGATTCGTGCTGGGATACGGCGGCATGCTCAAGACGGCAACCAGCCCATATGTGGAGAAGGCATATATTAAATAAAAGGCGAATGAACACTAAAAGGGACCTCAGCTTGTAGGTCCCTTTTAAAGTACGATTAATCTTATTCGATTCTTTCGAAGTCGTCTGCGCCGTGCTTGCAGAGAGGACAGATGAAG
>JAEDNK010000115.1 GCA_016302545.1 Bacillota bacterium | reverse complement strand
AGAATTCTGTCCTCAGGCACCTGAACGCTTGAGCCCACGAGTTCCTGAATTCTTTCTTTCATCCTGGCAGTATAGTCCGTCACAACCTGCGGTGCCCGTTCTGCAATCTTGTCCAGTATCTCCTTTATATATTCACCCTTGGCAATTAGGTCCTCTGCCAGCTTTTCGCCTTCAACAGCCCTCATCTTTTCCAGATTGGCGGCTGCTTTTGAAACAGCCTCCAGGATTGCCTTCGTGATTTCCTCCTCGTCCTCCACATCCGGAATGGCTTTCATAACATCAGGAAGGGATGCAAGGAACTGCAGAGAAATATCTCCGCTCAGGTCGAACTCACTTCTGAGCTCCGTAAGATTATCGTAGTACTGTTTTGCCAGCATGCTGTTGAGCTTAATATTTACATCGTTTTCGGTGATATTTTCCACGATGATGGATACGTCAACCTTGCCGCGGCGAATCTTATCCTTTACCGTATTCTTGATTTTATCCTCAGCAAAGGTATAGCGCCTGGGCATTTTTACCGTAATATCAGAATAGCGGTGGTTTACCGACTTGATTTCTGCTATTATGCTGCGTTTTCCGTCTGTGTATTCGCCTCTTCCGAAGCCTGTCATGCTTTTTATCATACCGTTTTTTACCTCTCATTTCTTTTTTTCGTATGATTACCGTTTGATTGTACACGATTTTCGTGGAAAAAACAAGTCAAGCTGTGTTATACTTGTATAGTTAAGAAAAAGGAGAAAAAATATGGCATTTGACGGAATTGTGACCCGCGCCATGGTGCGGGAAATAAACGAAAAAATATATATGGGGAAGATTGAAAAGGTTTATCAGCCGGAGGCTGACGAACTGGTCTTTAACATACACACAAAGAGCGGCAACTGTAAGCTGTTCGCCTCTGCCGGCTCGGCTCACGCAAGGATACATTTTATCGAGGAAAACCCGGTGAATCCCCCTGCCCCTCTGGCTTTCTGCATGCTTCTGAGAAAGCACCTTCAGGGCGGACGCATCATAGCTGTTGAGCAGAAAGGCTCCGAAAGAATCATAGAGATTTCCATAGAGACCCTTAACGAGCTTGGCTTTACCGTTTCAAAGAAGCTGATCTTTGAAATCATGGGAAAACACAGCAACATCATACTCACTGACATTGCAACGGGCAAAATCATCGACTCCATCAAGAGAGTTTCTTTTGATGTAAACAGGGTCCGCCAGATTCTGCCGGGAATGATATACCAGTATCCCCCGGAACAGGACAAAATTCCTTTCCGCGAAATCACCGAGGAGCAGCTTGCTACCCTCCCTGCTGACGGCAAAACCATTTTAAGAAGCGTAGGCGGCATCGCCCCTGCCTTTGCAGACGAACTGGCAAGTCATGATACGAACCGCTGGGAATATTTCTGCGGTGTAAAGGAGCACCTTGAGGACGGTACTTCCGGCAAGGGTTTTGTCTATCTCGACGAAAAAGAAAGCCCTGTGGACTTTTATCCCGTACCGCTTACAGACCTTGAGGAAAGCTGCAGGACTCTGGAATTCGACAGTCTCAGCGGGGCTCTTGAATTCTATTTCGGAAGGAAGGAATCTTCCAACCAGGGTCGTCAGAAATCCCACGATCTGATTAAGTCGGTAAACGCAGCCCTTGACAAGATGTATCTGAAGAAAAAACGTCTGTCCGAGGATATTCTGAAGGCTGAAAATTCCGAAGACCTGCGTCTGTATGGAGAGCTTCTCACCGCCAACATACACCTGGTAAAGCCGGGGATGAAATCAGTGGATGTAATCAACTACTACGACGGTTCTACGGTAACCATACCTCTTGATGTTAAACAGTCGCCGGCAAAGAACGCCCAGCACTACTTCAAGAAATACGGCAAAGCCAAGACTGCCGTAAAGGAAAAACAGATTCAGCTGGAAGAAAACGAAAACGAAATCAATTATCTCGAGTCCGTCCTTGCTTTCCTGGAAAACACAGATGATGTAAACGAAATAGAATCTATCAGAAGCGAGCTGGTGGAGACGGGTTATGTGCGCCGCCGCAAACAGCAGGGAGGGTTCAAGGAAAAGAAATACAAGCCTGCCCCTCACCGCTACACCCTTTCCAACGGCATGACAGTACTGGTGGGCAAAAACAACAAAGAAAACGACTATCTCACTCTCAAGACAGCCGGAAGCCGCGACCTGTGGCTTCACACCAAGGATATACCCGGCTCCCACGTCATAGTGCAAAGCGGAGGTCAGGAGCTTGATGAAAAAGCCATATTCGAAGCAGCCGCCATTGCCGCATACCACAGCAAGGCCCGCACCTCGGAAAACGTGCCTGTGGACTACGTACCTGTTAAATACGTTAAAAAGCCTGCGAGAGCCAAGCCGGGCATGGTCATATTTACAAACAACAGGACGGTGTGGGTTAACCCTGCGCTGCCTTCTGATAAGAAACAAAAAGACAGGAAGAATTAATCGACCTGTCTTTTCCACTATATATCATATCACACCTTATTCATGTTTAATCGCTTCAAGGGCCGGTATCTTAACCGCCTTGTTGGCAGGATAGTAACCGGATACCAGTCCCACGAATACGGAGAACACTATGGCAAAGAACATCAGTCCCGGAGAGATGGCCGAAACCCGCGTCACATCCTCTCCTCCTACAAGCGCCTGTATTAAGGTCTGGAAGGTTATTTCGCCTCCACCTAATGCCCCCATGGCAAATAGATTTATGCCCACAGATATAATCAGGCTAAAAAGAAGACCGATTACTCCTCCCAATAGCCCTATGGTGCCTGCCTCCATAAGGAACAGCATTCTGATGTCACGAACATAACATCCCAGAGCCTTCATAATGCCGATTTCTCGCGTTCTTTCAGAAATTGACATTATCATAGTGTTGGTAATTCCAATGGCTGCAACAAATAGTGATATTGCTCCCAGTCCTCCCAGCATAAGCTGAACCTGACGGGCATTCTTTTCCATACTTTCACGCATACTTTGCATTGAGTAGGTATAATAGCCCATTGCCTTGATGCTGCTTTCGATTTCTGCCACTTGACTCATATCTGCCGCTTTAACCAGTACCTGGGAATAGTTCAGCTTTACATTAGGTGTTCCCTTTGCTTTGGAAATCAAATCCTTCACAGCATCTATGCTCATCATGATGCCCTCAGACGTTTCCCATCCTTTTCCATAATCTTCCTTGGTTATGCCGACAATGTTCATGGTCTTTTTGTATGCCGGCTGATTTTCATCTCCCGTTGTGACCTCAAGGGTAATTGGAGTTTTTAATGCATCGAAGAACGGGTCAGGCAAATCTTTGGGATTGCCGTTTTCATCGTAGGCAGACCATCTGTCAACCATATTTCTCCCCTCAGGCATAAGGGTATCGCTGAAATTGTATGCCAGATACTGTCCTCCTACTGCCTCGTCAAGTCCTTTGGACGGAAATTTACCGTCCATAAGCTCAAAGCCCATGTCCTCCATGACCGAGGTATCGACGCCTACAATGGACGCCCATTCGCAGGAATATCTGTCGTTTATTCCCGCCTTCATGCTCACCGAAAATTCATCCAGAGAAACCTTCGGCATAACAGCAGCAACCCCTTCCATTTCCCGGAAAGACTTCACGGCAGCATCATCAAGTTTAGCCTGTGTACCGTTTTCGTTCATACCCTGAGACACTTCTATTATAGATAAGTCCCCCATCTCTGCCAGCATCTTGTCCTGAGATTCCTTCATTCCGGCTCCGATTGACACCATTACGACAATTGATGTGCAGCCGATAAAAACGCCCAGCACAGTCAATATAGTCCTGCCTTTGCGCCGTTTAAGGTTATCTACGCACATTTTGCCTATGTCCGCAAATCTCATTTCTTTTCCTCCCCGGTCAAAGAGGCTTCTGTGGAAGCGTCCTCTTCATCATCCCAGTTATCCCACATCTCTGCTTCCTTTCTGGCAGCAGCGGCTTTTTTCTTCTTTTTGATAATGATAAAGGATGCAGCTGCGACAGCGATAATAATACCGATAACCAGTGGCCAGCTTATTCCACCGCTTTCCTCAGTCTCCGGCGCAGGTTCCTCCATGCCCGGGTCAGGATAATCCATGGCTTCAACATTTAAAACCACAGGAAATTCTCTGGTCTTTGTATCTCCGTTGCCGTCTTCATATGTAACCTTAATAGTAAATTCCGCTTCCCCCGGTTCAAGTGCAGTTACAGCAAATACTATGGTTCCGCTCTTGCCCGGCTCAAGATTGCCAATGTTCTGGAAAGGTGTAACGCTTTCGATGTTGCCTTCGATTTCAGCCTCTACATTGGAAATCTCGCCTTTGCTCTTATTCACATAGTTCATGCTTATGCTTGTTTCCTCTCCGGCATAGACCATCACAGGCACTGTAGGCTTGCTGATTTCAAATCTGTCCGGCTG
>JAEDNK010000114.1 GCA_016302545.1 Bacillota bacterium | reverse complement strand
CTGATTCTGCCCCATCCGGTAGAGATTCTGCATGTTGGCACCGCCTGCCTGGCCTGCCATGCCCATGCCTACAAAAGCTCCCATGGCTCCCATGCCGCCTTCGTTGGCCGCCGCAGCCTGCATTGCCGCAGCAGTGGCGCCTGCCAGATGTGCCGCCGCCATGGTCGGGTCCTTGAGAGCCGCATTTCTCTGAAGCTCTTTGATGGCTTTTTCGTCCTCTTCGTTTGCCTTGATGCTGGAAATGCCGAAGGATACGATTTCTATACCTCTCAGCTCTTTCCACTTTTCCGAAAGCACATCGTTGAGAACACGTGCCAGGTCATCTGCGTGACCCGGAAGAGCCGAGTAGCGGATGCCCATCTTTGAGATTTCCGCAAAGGCCGGCTGAAGCGCTGTAAGCAGCTCCGTCTTAAGCTGTGAGTCTATGGAGCTGCGGCTGTATGAATCCTTTACGTTGGCGCATACATTGGTGTAGAAGCGAACCGGGTCCGTAACGCGGTAGCTGTATTCGCCGAAGCACTTTACGGCGATGTCCATATCCAGTCCGATATTGGCGTCCACCACCCTGAAAGGCACCGCTGCTGCAGTTCCGTATTTGTTGCCAACAAGCTCCTTGGTGTTGAAGTAGTAGACTCTCTGGTCCTTTGGCGGTTCGCCGCCGAAGGTGAAACGCTTGCCTATATTTCTGAAGGATTCCTTAAGGCTTTCTCCAAAATCCCCTGCGAAGATTGAAGGCTCCGTGGATGTGTCGTATATGTACTCACCCGGTTCGGCGCTGACATCCACCACCTTGCCCTGTTCGACTATCATCATGCACTGTCCGTCGGCTACTGCGATTACGGAGCCGTTAGAGATGATGTTGTCGGTTCCTTTGGTGTTCGAGGTTCTGCCCCCTACACGCTTTTCACCCTTTACGGCGATTAAGTCTTCAGGCATGCTTTCGCAATAAAAATACTCTTTCCACTGGTCGGCAAGATTGCCCCCTGCCGCTCCAAATGCCGCTTTAATTAATCCCATTTTTTAATTCCTTTCCCAAATCATAAAAATATTCTTCAAGCTCATGCTGCTTCGGTACCATTTCACTGATTATATACCGCTGACCGTCGGAGAATTCTATGCAGAAGCTGTAGGTTGTCTCGTCCAGGGCGAAGATTTTCAGCTTCTTCGGTGCCTTATAGTTTTCTGCGTATGCGATAGTATTGTTCTCCTCGATAATATGAAGAAGCTTCGCCGCAGAATCACTGCTTACGGGAGTCGGTTCGAAGTCAGTCCTTTCTTCCTCATCCCGGAGAAAGCATCCTCCCTCAAAATACCATCCGCTGTCCTGCCCGGCCTCCTCTGACTGTCCTCCCTCTCCTGCCTCCTCTGTGCTTCGCTTCAGCATAAAGTTATAGCAGCAGGAGTAGTCCATATGGCCGCAGCCTATGGAAACCATGCACACCTCCGATATGTCGTGCACAGGCTCCGCATCCCGTGGCTTTGCTGTGCAGCCGATAAGCCCTGCCAGCACGGTCATCAATGCCAATAACATCACCGCCTTTCTCATTTTCATGTTTTTTATTTTCTTTATCATAACAATTTACCTCTCTGTCGCTGCCCGGTCACTTCCCGGTCACCCGGGAGTAACCTGGGATTATCTCAGGGCCGGCAATCAGCCTGCCGCGTTGGTCACATAGACGGTGTATTCCTTTCCGTCCCCCGGATATTTATACGGCTTTGTAAGCTCACGGTCCATGTAAAGGAACGTTTCTTCTTCATATACAGGCACAACTTCCCAGGTGTCGGGCACAAGAACGCTTAAGGACTCATGCTCCGTTTCGCCGCTGCCCGTTATTTTCTCGTATTCGAAATTTATGCGGCGGGTTTTGTCCCAGGCGGAAATGTATTTGTCAGTCAGTCCCTTGTCGTCTGCGCCGTATTGATATTCGCCGGTGACCAGGGGCTCGCCGTCCTCGTTTATGTAGGAATATTCCAGCAGGCGAAGGGTCCGGCGGTCAAGAAGGTATACATCCGCAGGTCCCGATTCCAGCTCTTCCTCGCTTAAAGGCGCGGTGACCTTTATGGTATCACCCAGGTCTTCTATGCTTCTGATCAGTGCTTGGGGATTTATAAAGGATGTGTCGCTAAAGGAAGACTCTGTGGATTTATAAGTCGTGGTATTAAGCTGCCCCACTATGCGGCCGTCTTCCTCTCTGAAGGTTATGCTGCCCATGATGCCCATGACCTCTTCTTCTCCGTTTTCGCCGGTGTAAATCCAGATGTTTCCCATCTCATCCCCCCGGCTTCCGTACTTAAAGTAAAGGTTTTGTGACGTTGCTCCTTCCATGTACCGGCAGGTTACCTGCACATTGTCGTATACGGCAACCAGCTTGGAAAGGTCATTCTGCTCGCTTACGTGCTGCAGGCTGCCTCCTATGAGGTCAAGGCCCGATTTTGCCGCTGTGCCGGGGTCGTTGTCTCCTGTGCCGGCAGGGTTGTCAGAGCCGCAGCCCGCCATGGCCAGCATGAGTGTGGCAAGGATGACAGCTGCAATCATTTTAAGATTTTTCTTTTCCATTATTTTCTCCTTTTTTCACTTGACATTGTATTCCATCTAATATAAAATTATCCTACAATTTATTTGCTGTTATTTATTGTATTGTCAGGAGGTTTTTATGAAATCATATACTCAAAACGATAGAATTCCCTTTACCGATGACATCATGTTCTCTCTGGTCATGCACGACGAAGACATCTGCAGGGAGTTTCTCCAGAGAATCCTTCCCGATGAGGAGTTCGGCGACATCCGGCTGGAAAGCAGCATCGAAGGCGATATAGCTTCTGCCGACCTTGTCTCTGTGGAAACCCAGAAATCTATCAAGTTCACCGGCGGCGCTCATGGTGTAAGACTGGACGCCTTCATCAAGTCCTGCAACATGTGGGCCGAAATCGAAATGCAGACCCACGCCGGAGATCACATTGCCAAGCGTTCACGGTTCTACCAGGCCAACATGGACCTGGAATATCTCAGAGAAGGCCGGGAGTACAGCGAGCTTCCCCGCTCATATGTAATTTTTATCTGCACTTATGATTACATAGGCGCCGACAGGCCCGTCTACTTCTTTGAAAAATTTGACAAGCAAAACTGCTTGCAATTTGGTGACGAAGCGTATAGTATAATATTAAATACATCGTGTTCACCGCATAAAGTGCCTGAGTCACTCAAGCCCCTGTTTGAGTACATCAATGACCCTTCCAAGGGTGTAGGCGATGCGCTGGTGGACCATATCGACGAGCGTGTAAAGAAGTTCAACACTCACGAATGGAGGCGCAAGCACATGACATTACAGGAACTTATGGACAGGAATTACAAGGAAGGCCTGGAGCAGGGCCGTTCTGAAGGCCTGGAGCAGGGCCGTTCTGAAGGCCTAGAACAGGGCCGCAGCGATATGAAGCTCTCTCTTGCCAGAATAATGAAAGGCAAAGGCGAGCCTGTCGAGAAGATTGCCGAATATATCGGGCTTTCACCTGCGGAAGTCGAGGCGCTTTTCAATTCCTGATATTGCATGAACCAGCATGTCAGATTTTCAGTCAGGATGAATGTTGTAAAAAAATCAAGAAAACGTCTGGTTTTACAACATAGAGCCATTTCACAGGCTTTCTGAAATCACCTCGAGGCCGCAATGTTGTAAAAAATTCAAGGATTCGAGTGTTCTTACAACGGCATCAGATTTTGCGTTGTAGAAAAACAATGGATTATGATAATCATACAACATTCATGGCCATTTTGATCTGTTTCAAAGGCCGTAAAGTGTGCAATGTTGTAAAAAATAACGTTTTGCTGCTTTCTTTACAACGCCATCTTGCGGCCGTAAAGGCATTAGCGTTTCACACAGGTCAGGCGGGGTTATCCTTATACAATTATACAATCAAGCAGAGGAATTTTGACTTTTCTCTGTTTTTTTATTCTTCACTTGCAATTTGGTGACGAAGCGTATAGTATAATATTAAATACATCGTGTTCACCGCATAAAGTGCCTGAGTCACTCAAGCCCCTGTTTGAGTACATCAACGACCCTTCCAAGGGCGTAGGCGATGCGCTGGTGAACCATATCGACGAGCGTGTAAAAAAGTTCAACACTCACGAATGGAGGCGCAAACACATGACATTACAGGAACTTATGGACAGGAATTACAAGGAAGGCCTGGAACAGGGCCGCAGCGATATGAAGCTCTCTCTTGCCAGAATAATGAAGAGCAAAGGTGAGCCTGTCGAGAAAATTGCCGAATATACCGGGCTTTCAGCTGCGGAAGTCGAGGCGCTTTTCAATTCCTGATATACGGTTATGCCTCAGCATCCATGCTGCAAATTACGCTCAAAATGTATCACGAGATGTGTCACGCCTGATGGTACATTTTCAGTGTAATTAAG
>JAEDNK010000113.1 GCA_016302545.1 Bacillota bacterium | reverse complement strand
CAGCAGCTCCTGCGCCAGCAAAAGAAGCAGAAGCACCTGCCAAGGCTGAGGCTTAAACTTTCTAAAATGAAATAAAAACAAAGGAGCGCTTTCGATGCCTGTTTGTTATGGGCAAAGGAGGCGCTCTTTATGTAAACCAACGGTCGATTGAATGTTTTTGCCGGACTCAGTATAATTATTGTATAAGAGGGTTTAGATGAGAGAAAAATGGATAGCTACAAAATAGGAAAATTTATCGCAGAAAAACGGAAAGAAAAAAACATAACACAGAGAGCGTTAGCAGAAAAAATCGGAGTCACGGATAAAGCCATCAGTAAATGGGAAAGGGGACTTTCATGCCCCGACATATCGCTTTTGCTGCCACTAGGCGATGCCTTGGGCGTGAATGTCACAGAACTGCTAAACGGGGGAGCCATAGAAGAAATTAATGTTGAATTGTCGGATGATATTTTGGTGTCATCGGTGCAAAATTACATTCGAGACACAAATAAAAAGTCCAAGAAGATAATTGCGGTGGTTTCACTGGCTTTAGCAGCGGTGTTTTTGTTTACTTCTTTTATGTTCCATGTAGAAAATGAAAGGCAGCAACAGCATAGACAGATAGATATGGCATTTTCCGATTTGCTATGTGAGATAGAAATGTCTTTTGACTATTTCAGAGAGTTATCTATCGATAAAAATGATGATATATGTAGGCATTTAGATAAATCTACATCGGAAGTTTTGCGTTTATCGGAAAAATACAAGTCATTATTATTTATGTATTACGGAAAAAAGATGGAAGGCAATATCTGCAATGAGTTTGATAAGCTCAGGGAGGATTTTCTTTTTATACACCATTCTGTTGACGGCGACAGCGATAATTTAAAAATCGGTTTTGAAAAGGCAATTAAAGATATAGCTGATTTGGAATCGTCCTTAGACAATTCAGGCGTTTATTACGGTTCAAAAGAACTGTCGAAAACCACGCTTCAGCATTTAAAAGACAAGGACATGTATGACTGGGAGGGGATATTTTAAAAACATTGATAAGTTATAGCCAACGAATTGTTATTGATTTAATCTGAAAAGGAGAAAAGATGAAAAAGAATAAAGCAAAAAGGTTATTTGTGATGGTAATGACCTTCGTACTTGTATTTTCCACCTTCAGTGCCTTCGGTTATGCGGATGACACAGTGACGACGGTGGCAGCACCTACGGCAACAAAGGAAGAAGTTAAGGCAACAACAATCAAAGCTAAAACTCAGAATGTTATTGAAAACGACAAGTTGGCGATTAGCCTGACTTGGGAGAAAAAGGGTGCCGATGTAGACTACTATCAGGTTTTCCGCTCAGGCAAAAAGACTTTCAGCAGCAGCGCAAAGGCCATTTTTACTACATCGAACGGTGATAGAAGTTATTACACAAACACCAAGGGCATAAAATCCGGAACAAAGTATTACTACAAGGTTCGCGGTGTTAAGGTGATCGACGGAAAGAAGTATTATACAAAATGGTCAAATACAGCCTACCGTACAGCAAAATACCCTGTAGCTGACAGCGTATGGTATGACGGTGTTATCTATACGGCGGATGACGATTTCTCAACGGCTTCCGCACTGGCAGTTGTAGACGATAAGCTCGTTTATGTAGGAAAAGACAGCATAGCAAAGAAACTCATAGGCAAGAAAACTAAGACTTATGACCTAGATGGAAAGTGTGTGCTTCCGGGACTTATTGAGAGTCATATGCATGCTGAAAGCACAGGCTGGATGAATGTAAGCCTGAATGTTTTCTGGCTGCCTAAGGAAACCATTTTAGAAAAGGTTAAAAAAGCTGCCGAAGAAGCCAAGCCGGGCGAGTGGATTACAGGAAGCGGATGGATGAACACTATATGGGAAGGAAACAGTGACTTCCCTACAAAGGAAGAGCTGGATGCAGTTGCACCGGACAATCCTGTATATCTGGAGAGAGCCTGCGGACATATGTGCTGGGTAAACAGTAAAGCCATAGAACTTGCGGGAATTACAAACGACACTCCTAACCCGCAGGGCGGATATATATACCGTGATAAGAACGGAGAAGCCACGGGAGTATTTACCGATACAGCCATGTACCCGATTTCAGGAATTATTCCTGCCAAAACAGATGAGCAGATAAGAAGAAGCTATGAGGAATGTGCAGCAATGCTTCCTTCATACGGATTTACCAGCATTATGGATGCAGGAACTTCTCCTAAAAATATTGAATTGTATAAGCAGCTCATAAAGGAAGGAGTTTGGAAGACCAGAGTAGATGCTGAAGTCAGTGTTAACAGCATGGAAAGTGAGGGCATGAAATATGTTTTAAACAATGAGCCTAAGATGGGTCTTCTCAACAACATGCTTGATGTAATGTGCATCAAGATGTTTGCCGATGGTTCCATGGGAGGAAGAAGCGCAGCCATGCTTGAAGAATACAGCGATGCTCCGGGAAAGATGGGCGAATACATTTACAAGGATGATGAACTTAATGAGATAGTAAAAACTGCTTATGATCGGGGATATCAGGTATCGATTCACGCAATCGGTGACGGAGCTAATCATCAGGTGCTTAATGCATACGAGGCTGCAATTAAAGCAAATCCTCGTGATCACAGACTGCGTATAGAGCATTTCCAGTGTGTAACACCTGAGGATATCAAGAGAACGGTTGAATTGGGCGTAATACCTTCAATGCAGTCAATACACGCCACTTCAGATCTTCTTGTTGCTGAGGACAGATGGGGCAGTGAGAGAATCAAGAGTTCCTACGCGTGGAGAACTATTTTGAATCTGGGTGGAATTCTTCCTAATGGTTCGGACTCTGCAGTTGAGCTGGTAAACCCATACCATGGATTCTATGCTGCCGTAACAAGAACCACTCGTGGCGGATACCCTGAGGGAGGATGGTACCCTGAACAGTGCATGACAAGGGAAGAAGCGCTTAAGAGCTTCACTATATGGGGCGCATACGCAATGTTCAGTGAAGACATTAAAGGTTCTCTGGAAGCCGGCAAACTGGCTGACTTTGTAGTAATTGACAGAGATTATATGAAGTGTCCTGACTGGGAGCTTATGAACATTCAGGCTCTTACAACAGTACTAGGCGGAGAGATAATCTATCAGAAGGACACCAAAACTCCAGTGGTATCTTTCCAAGGCGTTCCTGTAACCTTTAACAACAAGCCATATCTTAAAAACGGGGTTCTCTATGCACCTCTTAGGGATATGACAAATGCACTTACCGCAACCGTTGAATCTGCCGGAGACAACAAGGTTAAAGTAACATATAAGGAGAAGACAGCAACATTGACTACCGTAAAGAAAAACGGTATTGAATATGTAAGCGTCGGAAGTTTCTACAGAGGTCTTGGCTTTAAGACTCAATGGCAGAAAGTAAGCAAGACGATGTCAATAGGAGCATAAAATAAAAATACATTGCTCCTAAAGTGTGGTTTTCGGAATATAAAAGCCCCCGGATCAATATTTCCGGGGGCGTACTTCGTTTATACAAGGACTATTGACATAAAAAGGACTTTACAATATACTTTACTTGCTGAAATATTTTCGGGGAGGAGAAACATATGAAAAAAGAAAGAAAGCTTTTAGCGCTGCTGCTGGTGTTTTGCATGGTATTCGCACTTGCTGCCTGCGGTAATAAGGACATGAGCGATGCGGATGTTATGAAGCAGGCCACAGAAAACATGAATGCTCTTAAGAGCATGACCGCTGAGACCTCGATGGAGATGGTTTTTTCCATGGGTGAGGATTCTATGACGATGACATCCGAAATGACTCAAAAGGTAATAAACGACCCTATATCCATGGAGATCGTAATGAACATGGTCATGGGATTCGGCGGAGAAACACAGGAAATGGAAAGCACCGTATATGCTGAAGCCGACGGAGATAATCTGATTACCTATACTCAGATGGAGGGTGACTGGTACAAGATGACTCAGCCTGGTCTTGAGGCGCTGGAGGAGTATGACACTACCAAAGCCATGGGCACATACCTTGAGGCTATACAGAACTTCAAGAAGACAGGAACAGAGGATGTGGCAGGCGTTAAGGCTGACAAATACGAAGGGGTTATCACTGAGGATTATTTCCAGACAGTACTCGAAGAGAGCGGTTTGGATGAACAGTTTGGATTTGATGGAGAAGATTCTGCAACTCTCAAAGAGCTTTTTGAAGGCATCGGCGAAATGCCTATTACCATCTGGATCGATGGCGAAAAGCTGTTACCGGTCAAATATTACTTTGATATGACGAATATGATGTCCGCATTGATGAAGAACATGGGAGCTGACGAAGAAGGCCTTGCCATAGACAAGGTAATTTTATCGATGGTACTTACAGGTTTTGACAATGTAGACGCCATCGATATTCCTCAGGAGGCAAGAGAAGCCGAAGAACTGGAGCTGGAAGAATAAGAAACTTTTT
>JAEDNK010000112.1 GCA_016302545.1 Bacillota bacterium | reverse complement strand
ATCCTGACAGAGTTCTCTTCTTAATCACTGACCAGTGCTCAATGTACTGCAGACACTGCACCAGAAGAAGACTTGCAGGTGAAACTGACGGAGCAAGATCAAGAGAAGATATCGATGCATGTATCGAATACATCAGAAAGACACCTCAGGTTAGAGACGTACTTCTTTCCGGCGGTGACGCTCTCTGCGTAGAAGATGAAACTCTTGAATACATCATCAGCGAGCTGAGAAAGATTCCTCACGTTGAAATCGTAAGAATTGGCTCCAGAACTCCTGTTGTAATGCCTATGAGAATTACAGATAAGCTCTGCGACATGCTGAAGAAGTACCACCCAATCTGGCTGAACACTCACTTCAACCATCCGAAGGAAATGACTCCGACAGCTATGGAAGCAGTAAGAAAGCTTGCTGACGCAGGTATTCCTCTGGGCAACCAGTCCGTACTCCTTCGCGGCGTAAACGACTGCAAGCACGTAATGAGAGAGCTGGTACATCTGCTCTGCAAGAACAGAGTAAGACCTTACTACATCTACATCTGCGACCTGTCAATGGGTATCGAGCACTTCAGAACTCCGGTATCAAAGGGTATCGAAATCATCGAAGGCTTAAGAGGTCACACTTCAGGATATGCTGTACCTACATTCGTTGTAGACGCCCCTGGCGGCGGCGGAAAGACTCCTGTAATGCCTCAGTACGTAATTTCTCAGACTCCGCACAAGGTAATCCTGAGAAACTACGAGGGTATCATTACTACATACACAGAGCCAAGCCTGCCTGATCTTCCTTGCAACTGCGATTACTGCACAGGCAAGAAGACCTACAAGTATGAAGGTGTTTCCGCTCTGGGCGAAGGTCCTGAAATCAGAACCATCGAGCCTGCACATCTTGCAAGACACGAAAGAAACAAACACTAATGTTAATGGTTGCGTAGCTTTCGAAAAAGAGAAAAACTTTATTTATAGGGAGACCCTTGCGTCTCCCTATAGGTATGATTAAAGGATAAAACACCAATGGGGTTATTGTACGACTTATCAACTAAATACAAAACACTTTCCATAGTGGGAATGGCTAAGAACGCCGGCAAGACCACCGCCCTTAACTATCTCATAGAGGAGGCCATAGATGAAGGCATCGTTTTGGGAGTCACATCCACGGGCAGAGACGGCGAAAGTCAGGACCTGGTAACGGGAACCGAAAAGCCCAGAGTATATCTGGAGGAGGATATGCTGGTAGCAGTGCCGACACTTCTTTATGATTTGGCAGATGCAGGTCTTGAGGTAATAAAAAAGACAAAGTATTCCACGGCCATAGGGGAACTTCTCATATGCAGAGTGAAGGACGCCGGATACGTTCAGGTGGCAGGACCGGTTATAAATGCGGAGCAGAAGCTACTTTGCCGGGACATGCTGGAGCTTGGCTGCAGTCTGATACTCATAGACGGAGCCATCGACAGAAAATCCATCGCCTCACCTGATACATCGGATGCCATAATTCTTTCAACGGGAGCCGTTCTTTCCAGAAAGATGAACAAGGTGGTGGAGGAGACGGCCCATGTGGTTAATCTCTACAGGACGCCGGAGCTTGAAGAGGGCGCTATAAGAGACGCTATTACAGCAAATAATTTTGACGATAAGATTATGCTCGTCACAGGAGACGGAAAGATCACCAAGCTGGACCTGATAACAGGACTGGGTGCGGCAAAGGAGATCAACGGAGCCATCGGCGAGGATACAAGATATATATACATACCGGGGGCCTTTACAAACAGCGTGATTTCGGATATAAGCCTTAAAAATCTGAAGCAGGTGCAGTTTGTGCTCAAGGACCCTACAAAGATATTTATAAGTGCCATGGACTGGGGCCTTTTCAGAAAGAAGGGCTTCAGAGTAAGCGTTCTCAAGAACATTGAGATTGCAGCCATTACAGTAAATCCATGGGCACCGGCAGGTTATACCTTTGACAACAGGTTTCTTTTGGAGGAAATGCAGAAGGCGATTCCCGACATACCTGTTATTGACGTAAGGATGTAGCTATGAGACAGGGAAAAAACAGAAGACTTGCAAATGTAAAGACAAGGCGGGAAACCGGTCTTGATTATGTGATGTTCAATCTGGACCTGAACACTCCTTTCGGCAAAAAACAGCTGAAGGAGGTTCAGCCCTATTATCCCGGCGAGGAGGAGGAGCTGAGGCAGGAGCTTGACAGAGTGGAAAAAATGATTCGCTTTGTAGGGCAGAACAGAACTCTTACAGATAAAATTCAGGAAGTTTTCATGGAGGTAAAGGACCCATCCCTGACCATTTCGCGAAGCGGCAGCACCACCCTTTCCACCGTGGAGCTCTTCGAGGTAAAGTCGCTGCTTCTGCAGATGAGACAGCTTCGAAAGCTTACCATGGAGCATGAAATCGGAGACTATAAAGGGTGCCACTGTGTTGAAGAAAGTAAGGAAAGTAAGGAAAGTTCCCGCGCCGATGAAATCTCGGAAGCTCCGGTGCAGTCGGAGGGCGGCGATAGCGAGCCGGAAGTCAACACCGTACCCGAAGAATATTTCCTCGAAGATACGGAGGATCTTCTCGACGAGCTGGACCCGAGGGGCGACAGGATGAACACCTTTTACATATACGATGAGTTCAGTCCGCTTCTGGGTGAATACCGCAAGACGAAAAAGGAATACGAGCAGCTCATCAGACGCGAGCAGAAGGAGACCAGAGAAAGGCTCAGAAAAGAACAGGGCGTGACCCTTACACCCAAGTTTGACATCGTGGTAGCCAAATCCCACCCTGACTTCGAGAAAATTACACATCTCGAGGAACTGGAGATTGTGGACCAGGACTACATGAGCGTCACTATGCAGCTTAAAGCCACCGAAAAGGTCTACGAGTATGTGACCCATGTGGAACGCATAAACTCCGATATTGAAGTTGAGGAGGAAAGAATCAGAGAAGAGCTTTCCCGCAAAATTTCCGCCAAGGAAGATGTCATACTCGCAAACTGCGAGAAGATGGGAGCACTGGACTTGGCACTGGCAAGAGCCCTTTACTCCATAAAGCATCACCTTGTCAAGCCGGAAATAACAGATGAACACATCATCGAATTTGAGGACGGCAGGAACCTTCAGGTGGAGGACATCATCAGATCCAAGGGCAAGGAATACTGTCCTGTATCCATTTCCCTTAAGGACGGAGTTACCCTGATTACGGGAGCCAATATGGGAGGTAAGACCATATCCCTTAAGCTCTCCGGTCAGGTTCCCATTCTGGCCCAGTACGGCTTCTTCGTACCGGCTAAAAAAGCCAGGATAGGACTTTCCAACTACATGCAGATTCTCATAGGAGATTCACAGTCAGTGGAGAGAGGCTTATCCAGCTTCGGCTCCGAAATGGAGGAACTTAAGGAAATACTTGACCACGGTCAGGACAGAAGCCTGATTCTCATAGATGAAATAGCTTCGGGAACCAACCCGACGGAGGGAACGGCCCTGACCAAGAGTCTGGTGGATTACCTCATGGAAAAACCGTATATTTCCCTTATCACGACACATTTTGAATCTGTAACGGAAAAGGAGGGGGTTGTAAACATGCAGGTCAGAGGACTTGCAGACTGCGACTTCAGACTTCTCAACCGTGAGATACAGAGAGCAAACCGCCGTGAAAGGATAAATATAATTTCGAAATACATGGACTACCGTTTGTGCAGAGTAGAGAATGGAACACAAGTACCTAAAGAAGCCCTCAGCATAGCCGCCATGCTCGGACTGGACAAGGCGATTATAGAGGGAGCAAAAAAATATATAAGATAAGGAGAAAAAGGATGAAAAGCAAATTAAACTTGGACCCTAAGGTTGTCGACAGCGCTCGCCAGCATGCAGCCAACATCGCACATGACATGCAGGACTTTATCGAGCGCCACACAACAGTATCAACAGAGAGAACTGTAGTAAGACTTCTGGGTGTTGACGGTGTTGATGAATTAGATACGCCGCTTCCTAACGTAGTAGTAGACCAGATAAAGGAAGCAGGTGCTCTGCCTACAGGCGCTGCTTACCTTATGGGTAACGCCATCGTACAGACAGGCAAGACACCTCAGGAAATCGCTGAGGAAATGGCTGCAGGAAAGCTTGATATCACAAAGCTTCCTACCTGCTCACAGGAAGAGGCCGCAGAAGCATTAAAGCCTGCAATCAAGGCTACCTTTGAAAAAATCGACGCTCAGATTGCCAAGAGAAAAGAATACCTTGAAACAATCGGAGAAGGTCCGGAGCCTTACGTTTATGTAATCGTAGCTACCGGTAACATCTACGAAGACGTTATTCAGGCGCAGGCTGCCGCAAGACAGGGTGCTGACGTTATCGCAGTTATCAGAACTACAGCTCAGTCACTTCTCGACTATGTTCCTTACGGACCTACAACTGAAGGCTTCGGCGGTACATACGCAACTCAGGAAAACTTCAGAATCATG
>JAEDNK010000013.1 GCA_016302545.1 Bacillota bacterium | reverse complement strand
TATAACCCTCGTAGTAGTAGCTGTGGTCGATGCCTTTCATATAGACCTCACGGCTATTGATTTCATCGGTCTGTGCTGCTTTTAAAACGTGTTTTATCTCAATATCTTTAATTGGGCTGCGTTCCATTGCGAGCAGGTAATCATCCTTATCCACCTTGCTCCAATCGATCACTTTGCTGATTTCATTTTTCAAGATATGGTCGAGCCAGATGCGGGCGCTTCGACCGTTGCCCTCCCTGAACGGATGGGCGATGTTCATCTCAACATACTTTTCGACTATCTCGTCAAAATTTGACTGGGGCATTTTATCGATGTTTTCAAGTGCCGACTCAAGATACATTAATGGAGCAAATCGAAAGTTGCCCTTGGAAATATTCACCGTTCTGAGTTCGCCTGCGAAGTCATAAATGTCCCCAAAGAGATATTTATGGATTGTCTGCAATGTGGAAAACTTGCCGGCAGGGAGATTATCTAAAATACCATTTTCAAAAAGCTCCATAGCCTTTTTCTTGCTGATGCGTTCTTCTTCACGGGCAAGGTCGGCAGAACTTGTAAGCCCCAATTTATTTTCGAGTGCCATTTCGCACCTCCAAAAACAGCTTGTTTATCGGCGGCAAAGCCGTATTTCTTCTGAGATATCCTCAATTTGGGATAATTATATTAATATATTTTAACATATCATATTTTAGCGATTAAATCAAGAATTGCAGCGGATTTATAAAGAAAAAGCCCGCAATCCATATGGATACAGGCTTTTTCAGATGGCGGAGACGGTGGGATTCGAACAAAGAGGCCTATGCTGCAAGTATTGAAAAATGAGGAGGTGTAAGCTGCTTCGTCCTTCAGTGTAATCAAAAGTGTAATCAAGTTTGAAAGACGGAATCTATGTAAGTTGACTTAGCAACTTTAATTTAGTAAAATAACAATATGGAACTTTGAAATAAGGGGGTGGCAGTATGTCTGAGTTACAGAAGAACATGACAGATTACTTTGTAATCTGTGTAAATGAATTTGCCAAGCGCTATAATATCGGTGCCAAGGATGCGCTGCTTTATCTGGATAAGTATGAGGGGATGAAGTTTTTAGAAGAGTTTTACGATGTACAGCATACGCTTTCCTTTGATGAAACGGTAGACAGTCTTACGCTTATTTGCCGGAGACATGGAGGTGAGCTTTCTTGATACTTTACCATGGATCAAATACTGAAATTATGGAAATTGATTTAAGTAAATGCAGACCTTATAAAGATTTTGGCAGCGGTTTTTATCTGACTGCCTTCAAGGAGCAGGCTGTACGAATGGCGGAAAACAGAGCAGCCTTATATGGAGGCAATCCTGTTATAACTGTCTTTGAAGTGGATGATAATATTATGGAGATGCCGGAGCTTAACACCAGAAGCTTTTCTCTGAGCCCTACCGTTGAATGGGCTAGATTTATTGTAAATAACAGAAGTAAAGAGTTTAATTACCATGAGAGTCCGGACTGCAATATTGATTGCAAATACGACATAGTATTTGGCCCGGTTGCTGATGATGCGGTGGCTGCGACAATACGTCGTTTTCTAGGTGAGAAGCTGGATGAAGAAGGGCTTAGAAAGAGACTTACATATAAGGAGTTAAGCAACCAGTATTCTTTCCATACGGAAAGGGCTGTATCTCATTTAAGAAAGGTTGGTGTCCTAAGTGAGTGATAGAGATTTTTTAATTGAGGCAAACATTCAGGATGTGCTGAAATATATTATTACTGATTTCGGCTTGTCAATTACAGAAGCAATGCGCCGATTTTATGTGTCCGAGGTATTCGCAAAGCTCCAAGACATGGATACCGGTTTATATCTTGAAAGTCCGGCATACATATATGATCTATATCAGAATGAAGTAAAAAACGGCAAGCTGGTTCAGGAGGAGATTTAGTAATAGCAATAATGAACCGTATTATCATAAAAATCAGACTGCATTAAATAAGGCTGAGATGGCCTTATTTTTTTACCTTCAAATAGTAAAAAACAGAGCGACTGAATAAAACCAAACTTGCTGGGGAAAGGGATTCGATGATGTACTTAGACATAGAATAATTGCATTTGATGCAAGTGAGTTAGCGCTTCCACTGAATATAATTATGTAGCATTCTCTGAAACCATTGGTTTTACTCATCTCAAAAGAAAAGAGGGAGCGATTTACACTCCCTCAATCTGGCGGAGACGGTGGGATTCGAACCCACGTGCCCCGAAAGGCAAACGCATTTCGAGTGCGCCCCGTTATGACCACTTCGATACGTCTCCAAAGTATTTCGCGCTCATCTACTATACCACATCGCAGACCTTTATTCAAGTTAAAAGTTGATTTTGATTCATCTTTTAGTGAGAGGTAAGGGTCAAAAAATGGTGTTCCGCATTATGAAACGCCCGCACCTTATTGCAGAACGACCCCTCTTGACGTAAAAAGATTGTGAATTATTATACAACCATAAAAAACAATCAGCGATAACAAAGGAGGTCCACACAATGTTAAATGCAAAGACAGGAATCAGCACAAAAGCAGATGTAAAGCTTGCGGGCAAAGAGGCGGCGCAGGCATGGCCAAGGCAGGAACCGCAAGAGAGACAGGTCATAAGGTTGTAGAGGCAGCCCTTAAGAAAGCAGGAAAGACTGAAGCTCCTGACTATTTCTATATGGTAGCTCCTCCGGGAGAAGAGGAATTCTATATCAAGGGCATTACGGAAGTAATCGGCAGAGTGCCTTTCTTCGGAGGCAGTGCAGCAGACAATGCAATTGCAGGTGAATGGCTGCTTTATACAGACGAAATGGTAACGGCAGACGGAGTTGCAGTAGCTTTCTTCTACGGTGACACAGGATTTGCTAATGAATACACAGGTGCATATGAGGAAACAGAGTATGCAGGCATTATCACCAAGGTTGACAACTATAGAACTTTGGCAGAAATCGATGGTGTTCCGGCACTGAAGAAATATCAGGAATGGACAGGTGCTTCCGATGAACAGGTTGCAGGCGGCAATCTTCTGGCTTACTCCATCACAGCTCCTCTCGGCGTAAAGGATCCGCTGGGCGATCTTGTAGCTATCAGACATCCTATGAACGGAAACGAAGACAAGACCATCGCTGTAGGAAACAACCTTGCTGAGAATACTGCAATCATCCTCATGAAGGGCAGTGTTGACGGTCTTATCGCATCTACAGGAAAGGCAGTAGCCAAGGTAACAGACAAGCTGGGCAAGGCTCCGGCAGCTTATCACCTGGTTCACTGCGGCGGCAGACGTGCAGGAATCGATGCCAGAATTGACGAGGTAGCAGCAGAACTCAAGAAAGCTGCAGGAGATGTACCATTCATCTGCGAGTTCACTTTCGGCGAGTATGGTTTTGAGGATGACGGCAGAAACACCTGCGGAGGACTGATGCTTTCCTTCACAGCATTCGGGAAATAGGAGGTAACTGAAATGAAAATGATAATAGACGGAAAGAAAGTCGACAGCGAAAGCGGACTTACATTTGATATAATTAATCCGGCAACAGGAGAGGTGATAGAAGCCGTTCCAAAGGCCACAGAAAAGGACGTGATTGCAGCCATCGACGCTGCAGAAAAAGGCCAGAAAGTATGGGCAGAGATGCCGGTATGGCAGCGCGCACAGGTTCTGTACAAATTCCTCGACATCGTTGATGCTAACAAGGAAGCCCTGGCACAGACGCTCTGCGCAGAAAACGGCAAGCCGATTACAGAGGCAAGAGCCGAAATAGGCAACATAAGAATCGGCTTTTCCGGTTTCATAGAAGCGGCAAAGCACTACTACGGCAGCATAATTCCGCAGGGACAGGAACAGGGACAGGATAAGAACATGCAGCTCATTACCAGAGAGCCTATCGGCATAGTTGCCTGCATCATTCCGTTCAATTCCCCTTGTGACCTTTATGACCAGAAGGTGGCACCGGCTCTGATGATGGGTAACGCAGCAATCGTTCTGCCTTCGTCGGACAACCCGCTTACACTTATGAAGTTGACCGAAATGCTGGTGGAAGCCGGTGTTCCTAACGGTGCAATCCAGTGCCTGACAGCTCCGGGAAGCGTAAAGGCAGCAGCAGTAAAGGACCCTAGAGTACATCATCCACAATTCCCTTAAAGACGAGTTTGCCAAGAAGGCTGTTGCAAGAATCAGCCAGCTGAAGGTTGGAATGCCTGCAGATGAGACCACTCAGGTAGGATGCCTCATCAGCGAAAAAGCTGCTGTAAAGGTAGAAGAACAGGTTAAGAAGACAGTAGAGCAGGGAGGAAAGATTATCCTCGGCGGCAAGAGAAACGGCGCCTTCTATGGACCGACAGTAATCACAGATGTGCCTAAGACTGCAGATGTAGCCGTTGACATGGAAATTTTCGGACCTGTAGTGCCTATTATCGGATTTGATACCGATGAGGAAGCAATCGAAATCGCAAACAAGTCCATTTTCGGCTTGTCAAGCTGCGTATTCTCGAGAGATCAGAAGCGTGCCTTCAAGGTAGCTTCAAAGATGGAGGCAGGCGGCGCTGTAATCAACGGTGCAAGCTTCTTCAGAGCTTTTGAGCAGCCTTTCGGAGGATGGAAGCACAGCGGCATAGGCACTGAAGGTGTATTTTCAACATTTGATGAAATGACACTTTCCGAGACCATCGTGCTGAAGAATATTTTCTAAAACCGCAAAACCATAAAAAACCTATACACTATACACATATAGTAAACCATCGAGCTCTCAAAAGCAAGATTTTTAAAATTGCAAAAGCATTTCAAGGGCTGCGGTCGCACAAATTTCCCCTTGCCAATCCGCCTGAAACCGTATAGAATATAACTGCTGTTCGGGTCTGTGGTTGAAAATCCATGCCAGGTGCGGGCAAAAGGATCCACGTAAGCTGCAGAGCAGGAAGCCGCAGTGATCATGGCGTACCTTAGAAGTAAGTCCTCCGAAAATCGGGCAAAGGCAAGTGTGGGGGCAAAGACCAGGTCAGCCGGACAGCCCTTTTGTTTTTTTGTGTTTTTCATTAAATTGTTATAGGAATTTCACACAAGATATGGTATAATAGTCTCAACAAACCAAGAGAGTCTGTGCCCAATCGGCGCGGACGAGAGGAGGTCATCATATGAAGATTATCGTAACAGGCAAGAATATCGCAATCAGTGACAAGATTCAGGACGCAATTGACAAGAAGTTCGAGAAGCTGGGAAAGTATTTTGCCGATGACATTCAGGCTAAAGTTTTAATCCATCCTGAAAAGGCTAAAGTGAAGGTAGAGGCTACCATCGCTACCAAGGGTACAATTTTCAGAGCAGAGGATGTGGCTCAGGATGTGTTCGATTGCATCGATACCGTTGCAGAGAAGCTCCTTACTCAGATGTCCAAGTATAAGGGCAAGCTGATGAAGAGACATAAAGGCAAGGAGTCCATCAAGTTCGAAATGATTCCGGAGGCTCCGGCAGCTGAAGAAACGAGAGTTGTAAAGACTAAGAAGTTCCAGCTTATGCCGATGACTGTGGATGATGCGATTTTGCAGATGGAAATGCTTCAGCATAATTTCTTTGTATTCCTTGATATGGAAACTGACAGCGTAAATGTAGTATACAAGAGAAATGACGACGACTACGGTCTTCTTGAAACTGAGCATTAAACAGAAAATTAAATTTAATATCAACAGGGCGGTCTCTTTTTCGGGGATCGCTTTTTTGACCGTATAGGAAACCTTACATAAAAAACATAAAAACTTCATAAAAAACGTGAAATTTTGCCCGACAGCGTAAAACTGAAACAGCAGGTTTATTTCACTCCTTGTTGAAACAAGATAACTTATAGTAGTAAAGAAAAATTGTGACATCTGAGGGGGCGTACTGCTATGAGTGAAAAGGAAAAGCTGAGACAGCTTGATTTCCATGAAATGGGCAAAAGAATAAGAGAAAGGCGTGAGTTTCTGAATATGAACAGGGAAACACTATCGGAAAAGCTGGGGGTTTCACCACAGTTCATAGCAGATATTGAATACGGGAACAAAGGAGTATCTCTAAGGAAGCTTTATCTGCTGTGTCAGGCTCTTGGAGTTTCTGCGGACTATATTCTGGCGGGAGAGCGTTTCGACGATGATGATGACGAGGACCTTTCGAGAGCCAGAGAGAAAGTTATGAGCATTTTATGTAAATGTGATGCCAAGCAGCTTGACGGAATTGAAAAGATTGCGACAATATACGCAGAAGGAGTAAAAATGAAATAGGCATAAAGCCATAAAGCTATAATTAAAGCCATCATAGGGACCTCTCGTGATGGCTTTAATTTTCGCCAAGATAATCCTTTAGCTTTTCCAACGCTCGCTTTTCGATGCGGGATACATAGGAACGGCTTATTCCCAGCTGTGCCGCAATCTCCCTCTGAGGCACCGGTTCATTGCCGTCAAGACCGTAACGGGAAATAACAACCTTTTTTTCCCGATCCGTAAGGACTGTATTTATAGCATGATGAAGCTTTCCCACCTGAATCTTAAGGTTGATGGAATCTATGATTTCATCCGTGTCCGTGCCCAGAATATCGTTAAAGCTTATTTCGTTGCCGTCCTTATCAGTGCCTATGGGCAGGCTCAGGGATACCTCCTGTTTTATTCTTTTGGAAGCGCGTATGCTCATGAGAATTTCATTCTCTATGCATTTGGCGGCATAGGTTGCAAGGCGCGTTGATTTTTTGCTCGTATATGTATTGACAGCCTTGATAAGACCGATGGTGCCTATGGATATGAGGTCATCCTGAGAGGTCATGGGACCGGCGTATTTTTTTGCGATGTGTGCCACCAGCCTGAGGTTGCGTTCGATAAGTACGAGGCGCGCATCCGGATCGTTTTTTTCAAGTAGTTTTACATAGTATTGCTCTTCTTGTTCTGTAAGCGGATTGGGAAAGGAACTGCTCATAAAGAAAAAACCCCCTCTTTTGTTCTTTACTATATGCGAAAGAGGGGGCTTCAGTGCTTGACTGCCGGCAAAAGTGCCAGTACCTATTTTACCTCAAAAGATAAGCAGTCTGTGCATTGTTCCTGGGTAGGGTTTGCTTCATGAGTTCCTACTGTAATTGCGTCCAGAGAACAGAGATTTTTTGAGTTTTCATGGTATCTGCACTGATTTACCGTGCATCTGATTGTCTGATTTGCTCCACCGTTCATATTTTTAATCCTCCTGCTGCTAAAAATTTCCGCGCAAAGACATGATTTTTCTTTGCGTCTCCTCCCTATTATGATCGAAACTTCACAAAATAATGCGTTCATTCGGCTTGTGCTTAAAACAAAAAAATGTTATAATCTCTAAATAGTATTTTATTTTGATAAAATGGGATAGTTGTGTGGATTTCGATTTGCTTTCGCCGGTTTTTTCCATGTTAAAGGTCCGTTTAACCTGTTTAACATGAAAGGAAAAAATATGAAAGCGAGGAAAATCTATGAAAATTAAAGCTTTACCACAGGAAGAAAGACCGGTGGAGAAAACTGTCAGCAAGGGAGCGTCGGCCCTTTCCAATTCAGAGCTTCTGGCTATTTTGCTGGGCTCGGGCATGCGGGATAAATCGGCAATAGGACTGGCTGAAGATATTATTGCAAAAGATGAAGCAGGCATCAGCTATCTGGCGGAAAGCTCCGTGCAGGAGCTCATGTCAATCAGCGGCATAGGACAGTCGAAGGCTGCCAGAATAATGGCTGCTGTGGAGCTGGGAAAGAGGATTTCCACGGCTCCGAGAACGAAGCGAATGGGAGTGGAGAGCTCTGAGGACATTGCGCGTATGTTTATTGAGGACATGCGGTATGAAAAGAGAGAAGTGTTCAAGGCTCTGCTTCTTAATCCGAGAGGCGAGATAATATCGGTGGAGACAGTGTCTGTGGGAGAACTTACCAGCACTCTCGTTCACCCCAGAGAGGTTTTCAGCCAGGCTGTTAAAAAAAGCGCGGCGGGAATAGTCTTTGTACATAATCATCCCAGCGGAAACCCTGAGCCCAGTGAGGAGGATATAAGGACTACCGAGCGTCTGGAAGCCTGCGGCAAGCTGCTGGGAATAGTGGTAATAGATCATATCATAATAGGTGACGGTCAGTACTGCAGTATGCAGAGCATGGGTCTTATGGGCAGAAGTGCAGATTAAGCAAATTCAAAAGAAAAATCAGGATACAGAATTCAAAAAGGCGGAGGTATTAAAATGTGCAGTTTATTTAAAGCTAAAGATATGGGAATTGACCTTGGAACGGCCAACACTCTTATTTATGTAAAGGACAGCGGTATTATTCTCAATGAGCCGTCGGTTATCGCCGTGGAAAACCGCACCGGCAAGACGCTGGCAGTAGGACTTGATGCAAAGGAGATGCTTGGCAAGGCGCCGCAGAATATTTCCGTGGTAAGACCGCTTCAGGATGGAGTTATCTCCGACTTTGACAGGACGGCGGATATGCTTAAGTCTTTTTTGGAAACTGCTCTTAAAGCAAAGAAAATCAGAAATTTCAGGGTGGTTGTAGGCGTTCCCAGCGGTGTAACCGAGGTTGAAAAGAGGGCTGTAAGTGAGGTTGTGAGACAGCTTGGAGCCAGTGAGGTATTTATCCTTGAGGAGCCTATGGCTGCAGCAATCGGAGCCGGGATGGATGTTGACGGGACTACGGGCTGCATGATTGCAGATATCGGAGGGGGAACTACCGACATCGCTATTATAGCCTTGGGAGGTATTGTCTGCAGCACCTCAATAAGGCATGCGGGTGATAAGATAAACGAAGCCATCATTCAATATATGAGAAAGCGCCATGCTTTGCTCATCGGGGAACGCACCGCTGAAGAGCTGAAGATAAACATAGGCTGTGCCTGCATGGATGAGGATGTGCATGGAAATGAAATAATGAAGTCCATGAATGCAAGGGGAAGAGATATTATTTCCGGACTGCCTAAGACATTGGAGGTTACAAATAAGGACATGATGATCGCCCTTCAGGAATCTATGGATATAATAATTGACGGTATAAAGGGAACCATCGAGAAGGCCCCTCCTGAAATTGCAGCAGACATTGCAGACAAGGGAATGATTCTTTCGGGAGGCGGCGGAATGATTTTCAACCTGGGAAAGCTTATTAAGAAGAGAACAGGTATGGAAGTCTCAATTGCCGAAAACGCCTTTGAGGCGGTGGCTCTGGGAGCAGGCAAAAGTCTGGAGGATATAGAAAAACTTAAAATATATGCTCAGAACGGCAGAAAGAGATAGAGGACTTAGGTATGCGCTGGATTAGAGAGCACAAGTTAATATTTACCATGATTATTCTTTTTTTGGTGCTGACAGTTATATTTGCGGTGTCTGTCATAAAAGGCGGCGGAGGAAACAGTGTTACAGGTATTGTAAACAAAGGCGCCTCCGTTGTTTCGGGAGGACTTTCGTCGGTGGCAAAGACCGTTAGGGACAATGTTTCCGGCATATTTTCATATAAAACACTGCAAACAGAAATTGAACGACTGGAGGAGGAAAATCTGCAGCTGAGAAAAGAGCTTGCGGAGGTGAGCCTTGACCGGAAGGATCTGGAGCAGCTTGAGGATTTGAGTCAGGTGCTCAATTACGAATATACGGAAAAGAAGTTTGATCTTGTTACTGCAGACATAACATCTTTGGACGGCTCCAACTGGACCAATGTGTTTACCATAAACAGAGGAGAAGAGTCGGGGATAGAAGCAGGCGATGCTGTGGTAAACGGCATGGGGCTTGTGGGGAGAGTACAGGAAACCGGCGACGGCTGGTCCAAGGTGATATCCCTGATTGATGAGGACTGTGATGTGAGTTTTAAACTGGTGCGGGACAGAAAACAGCTGGGTATAGTGTCAGGCAGTGCAGGCGGCGGCATAGTCGGGTATATGATGGATGCCGATTCCACAGTCTCGGAGGGGGATATCATAGTAACCTCAGGATTGGGACTGTATCCCGAAGGAATTTCCATAGGAAATGTAAAGACGGTTGTATATAATAGCAATACCCTTCTGAAGGAAATAACGGTAGAGCCTGTTGTAAACTTTAAGGGTCTCGAAAAGGTTGCGGTGATAATATGAGATACTGGAAAGTGGGAGCAGCCTTTACTGCAGCATTTATCGTACAGACTTCGCTTTTGAATGTAATAAGTATAAAGGGATATACCCCCAATTTGCTGCTGTGTCTGGTGGTGGTGTGCACATTCCTTTATGAAGACGGCCGGTATGGTATTATTTTTGGTGCGGCTTTCGGGCTTCTATACGACGTATGCTTCAGCAGTGTGCTTGGACCTACTGCATTGGCTTTGCTGACCACATCGGCAGTAATCTTATTGGTGCGTGAATCTGCCAACATAGAGAATATAGTTAATCTGTGGATTGTTTCTGCCGTCTCACTGGTAATTTTCTATCTGGTAAGCTGGGGGATGTTCCGAATTGCCGGTAATCCCGAGAGCTTTGTTTATGTGCTCAAAAGACTGCCGTGGACAGGATTGTATTCATTGGCTGTGATAACCGGAATTTATCTGGTTTTGATAAGAAAGGTGACAAAACATAGAAAAGACAGGTATTTTAGATGAGTAAAAAAATTCTTCAGTCCAGATACTATCAACTCATATCTATCATTGCCATCCTTATGCTGGCGCTAAGCATAAGGCTTTTTGTGCTGACGGTGCTTCAGGAGGACAAATGGGCTGAAGCTGCCGTAAATCAGAATACCAAGGAAGTGGTTACATCTGCTCCCAGAGGGGAGATTCTGGACAGGTACGGCAGGGAGCTCGCCACCAACAAGCAGATTTTCACCGTTTCCTTTAACGTAAGTGGGCTCGAAACGGCAGATATCAACCGCTCAGCCTATGCTCTGGTAAAGCTTCTTGAGGAAAACGGCGACGAATATGTGGATAATTTTCCTATCGTTATAAAGAAAAACGGCCAGTTTAAATATACCTACGATGAAGACAAGGTAAAGTGGCTTAAGAGCATAGGTCTTACGGCAGACGCTACCTGCGAGGAGGCCTTTAACAAGCTCCGCAAGGACTATGATATAGATCCGGAGCTGGACAGAAGAGACGCTGTGGAGGTGCTTCAGGAGACTCACGGAGTCTGGCCGCCTATTGCCGTAAGAAGCATGACCTTTACTTATGATACAAAGAAGAAAGCATTTCTGGAAAAGTACAGTCCCTATAACAATATAGCAACGGTGGATATACCTGACCTGACTGCAGAGGAGGCATTTAATGCGCTGAAGAAAAAATACAGTCTTGATAAACCTCTCTATGAAGGAGGAGAGGTTCTCTCAGACAAGGAAATAAGAAAGATCTTTGCCGTGCGTGAGGAAATCAAGAATATTGGTTACAACAAATATCGTTCCAGCACCATTGCCAGCGATGTAAGCGATGAGACGGTTGCCTACGTTGAAGAAATGGGGGGCAGTCTAAAGGGTGTGGAAATTGCGTCGGAGACTGTACGCATATATCCTGAGGGACGTCTTCTTTCCCACGTGCTGGGTTACATGGGAAGCATATCTGACAGCCAGTATGAGGAGTATGTAAACGAAAAGGGTTACAGCGCTGACGATCTCATAGGAAAGGACGGATTGGAGGCGTCTATGGAGTCGGTGCTTCGCGGTACTGACGGCGTTAAGACCATTCTGGTAAACAGCGGAGGCGATTATATAGAGACGCTGGGAGAAACACAGCCTGTGGCGGGCAAGAATGTTTATCTGACCATCGACGCGGACCTTCAGAAGGTGGCGGAGGACGCACTTGAGCAGGCTATTAAGGCCACCGCCTCGGGAAAAGTGTTTAAGAGTAAATACGGCGATATAAAGCTGTCGAAATATGAAAAATGCGGTTCAGGAGCTGCCGTTGCCATAGATGTGGAAACGGGGGATGTGCTGGCTATGGCAAGCTATCCAGACTACGATCCCAACATTTTTGCAGAGGGAATATCAACCAAAGCATGGGCTTCGGTTCAGAGCAGCAACCCTCGCGACTCCCTTGCGCCTACGCCTTTATATAACAATGCTACGAGGACTTCCGTGCAGCCGGGCTCAACATTTAAGCCGGTAACAGCGGTAGCAGCTTTAAAAGCAGGGCTAAATCCTGACAGAAGAATATATGATAAAGGGTATATAAAGCTGGGCAACAGGACTTTCGGCTGCAGCGTCTGGAATGATTACAGGGGAAGCCACGGCTATGAAACTCTGGTGACGGGAATACAGAATTCCTGCAACTTCTATTTTTACTGCATAGCTTCGGGAATTGACTGGAACAACATGTCGTCACTGGGCTATGAAAAGGGTTTTTCCATTGAAAAAATCATGGAAGTGGCTGCTGAGTTCGGGCTGGGAGAGGAAACAGGAGTGGAGCTGTATGAGACCATTACGCCTCTTGCTTCAGCCGAAAGAAAAATGCAGGCAATGAAACAGTCACTGTGGAGTTATCTGTACTATAACAGCGAAAAATACTGGCCGTCCGCCACTATCAATGACGACGAGAAGCTGAGAGAGGAAATCAGCACTATAACCGGATGGATGGAGGAAAATCCTGAAAGAAGCGAGATAATAAGCAGAGTCAGCCAGCAGACCACTGTGCGCAAATCTAAGATAGAGGCAATAACAGACGACTGCAAATACTCTTTCTTTAATCAGGCAGCATGGACCACAGGCGATGAATTCAACATAGCTATCGGACAGGGTGATAACGCGTATACGCCTTTGCAGATGGCAAATTATGTAGCCACTCTGGGAAATGACGGTAAGCGAAACACAGTCAGCCTTATAAAGGGCATAGAGGGCGAAGGAAACAAGACGAAAGAAAAGGCCTATCATATAGATGTGGATAAGGAGGATCTTGACAAGGTCATCGAAGGAATGAAGCTGGTAACCAAGAGGGGAACGCTGGCAAGCTGCTTTTCGAGATTTCCTATAGATGTGGCGGGAAAAACCGGTACTGCCGAAAGGTCAGGATATATCAATCCTAAAAATGAGGTCGCCTATGTAAAAGAAAATCTGGCAAAGATTGCCCCGGGGATTTCCTGGGAAAAGGTGCAGAAGACCATGACCAAGCTCATGAAGGAAAACCCTCAGAAGTATCCTACGGAAAACGATGCCGTGGACGACGCACTGATTCAGGCCAGCAACAAGAAGGTGTCTTATTCCGATATAAACCGGTATAAAGATACTTACGACAACTTCGCATGGACCATCGCCATGGCGCCGGCAGACAACCCTAAGATAGCTGTTGTTACCCTTCTCATACAGGGAGGCACCTCCTACAATGCGGCTCCTGTGGCAAGAGAAATAATCGGTGAGTATCTGGGAGTGAATGAAAAAAACAAATCTTCCGGACTGGATTTTTCGACGAAAATGAATTAAAGAATTTATATTTATAGGAAAGAAGGAGAATGGAATGGGTCAGACTATGGTAATTGCATCCGGCAAGGGCGGAACAGGCAAAACCATGTTTTCTGCCAACCTTGGAGCGGCAATGGTGAAACGGGGACACAGGACGGTTCTCGTGGATATGGATACAGGTCTGAGAAATCTTGATCTTTATCTTGGACTTGAAAACAATGTAGTATACGATGTCAGCGATGTGCTTAATGGCGTCTGCAGGATTAAACAGGCGCTTATAAAGGACAAGAGCTTTCCGGGACTGTTCTTTATGGCGGCGTCACCTAAGCCTGATGACGGTGAGATTACGCCACTTCATGTAAAGGTACTTTGCGATAAGCTGAAGCAGATTTTTGACTACGTTATCATCGATGCGCCTGCAGGTCTTGACGACGGTCTGGCTGTGGCTATGGGAGGAGCCGATGAAGTATTGATGGTTATTACTCCGGAATACTCCTCAATACGAGACTGCCAGACGGTGACCACGACTTTGAAGGAATACGGCATTCAGAGAGTGCACTACATATTGAACAAGGTAAATGTCAGGCTGATGAAAGCGGGACTGGCGCCGTCGCTGGCGGAGTTTCCACGCAGCATTACCGACAATATGATAGGGCTGGTGCAGCAGGATGAAAATATCCATATTTCCACCAATATGGGCGTACCGATAGTGTTAATGCAGGATTCATACATCAGTAAGAATTTTGACAATATTGCAAAAAGAATAGAAGAACTTTAGAAATAAAAAACTGCAGGGCTCCGGTGAATGCACGCCGGTATCATGCAGTTTTTTTGTGTCTTTTTTTAGAAATTGATAGCCTTGCTGTTCACCCCGACGTTCATGATAACACCTACGGAAATCATGCTGGCGATAACTGAGGTGCCTCCACCCGAAAGAAGAGGAAGAGTGATTCCGGTTACCGGCATCATGCCCATTGTCATGGCGATATTTTCGAAAGCCTGGAACAGAAACATAGCTGTAAAGCCTATGACGATAAGAGCACCGTACAGGTCTACGGAGTCTCTTATTATGGTTGTGAATCTGCCCATAAGCAGACCGTATATTATGATGACCGCAGCGCCGCCGATGAAGCCCAGCTCCTCAACGACTACGGAGAAAATAAAGTCGGACTGCTGTACGGGTATGAAATCCAGACTCTTTTGGGTGCCATGGAACAGCCCCTTTCCGAAGAAACCTCCGGAGCCGATTGCTACCTTGGACTGCCATACCTGATAATTGCCGGAAAGGCTTAAGTTTTCCGGATGAAGAAAGGCTTCAATTCTTTCCTTCTGATAGTCGTCGAGAAATCTGTACATGACGGGTATTGCCGCCAGAGCTACTAAGGCTGACCTTATAAAAAGCTTGTAATCTATTCCGGCGAAAAACACCATAAAAATCCACATTACTATATACACAAGGGCGCTTCCGAGATCCTCCTTCAGCACCACGAGAATTATAGGTAGCGCCACAAGTCCCGCCTTGAAAACGCCGGAGAATTTGCTCAGATCGTCTCTGTGCTCCGACAGGTAACCTGCCATGATGAGCACAAAGAGTATTTTAACGAACTCCGACGGCTGAAGGGTGGTTATACCTAAATCAATCCATGCCCTGGAGCCATACTGCTCCACGCCAAGTCCCGGCATATATACCAGCAGCAAAAGGACTATTGCAGCTATGTAGAGGAACTTTTCCAGACCTATGAAATAACGGTAGTCGATGTGCTGTATAACTACCAGAACACAGAAGCCGATAATATATGAGATTGCTTGCACCAGAACAGGTCTTGCCAGTACTATTCCATCGTCGTAGACGGTGCTTTCCAGCATCAGAACACTGATGAGACCCAACATTCCTACCAGCAGCAATATAATTTTATCCGCGCTTTTAAGAGGCGCAAAAATTTTGTTCATTTCTTACCCTTCTCTATACTTGACATTTTGCTCATTTAAACATTATAATATACATTGTATGGATATATCAAGATTTAATTTGTGTAAACATAGACGGAAGCTTTAACTAAAGGAAAAATTGAGTAAAAGGAGGTGCTTCGATGGTTCAAGCAATCATTGTTGGAATTGTTGCGCTTATAATTGGCGCGTTAATCGGATATATATATCGAAAAAATGTAGGCGAAAAAGCTATAGGCAGTGCTGAGCAGAAAGCCAGAAACCTGATACTTGACGCAGAGAATAGATCCGAAAGCATGAAAAAAGAGGCCTTGCTGGAGGCCAAGGAGGAGGCTCACCGAATCAGAAGCGACGCGGAGCGCGACGCCAGAGAGAGAAGGCAGGAAATTCAGCGTTCCGAGAGAAGAATGATTCAGAAGGAGGAATCCTTAGACAGAAAGATAGAAAACATCGAGAAAAAAGAAGAAAGCATTACACAGAAAGAACAGTCTTTGATAAACAAACATAAGGATCTGGACGCAGCTATTTCGCGCCAGATGGAAGAACTGGAGAGAATTTCCGGTTACACGGTGGATGAGGCCAAGGCGATACTTCTTGCCAACACCGAAAAGGAGGTCAGACATGAGGCCTCCATTATGATAAAGGAAATAGAGTCCAAGGCGAAGGAGGAGGCGGACAAGAAGGCGAAGTACATCATTACCAACGCCATTCAGAGATGCGCCGCAGACCATGTGGCAGAGAGCACTGTTTCCGTAGTGTCACTGCCTAACGACGAGATGAAGGGAAGAATTATCGGTCGTGAGGGAAGAAACATCAGGGCTATCGAAACTCTGACGGGGGTAGACCTTATAATCGACGATACGCCTGAGGCGGTAATCCTTTCCGGCTTCGATCCGGTAAGAAGAGAAATCGCCAGAATCGCTCTGGAGAAGCTCATAGTGGACGGACGAATTCATCCTGCCAGAATTGAGGAGATGGTTGAAAAAGCCGAGAAGGAAGTCAATGCAATCATAAAGGAAGAAGGCGAACAGGCAACCTTTGAGGTGGGAATCCACAACCTTCACCCTGAACTGGTAAAGATTCTGGGCAGATTGAGATACAGAACATCATACGGACAGAACGTGCTTAAGCACTCCATCGAGGTTGCACACCTTGCAGGACTCATGGCAGGGGAACTTGGTCTTGATGTTAAGCTTGCCAAAAGGGCAGGTCTTCTCCACGACATAGGAAAGGCCCTTGACCACGAATTTGAGGGAACTCACGTTGATATCGGTATCGAGATACTGAGAAGATATAAGGAATCCGAAGCGGTTATAAACGGCATGGCAGCTCACCACGGCGACTACGAGCCTAAGAGCATGGAGGCGGTGCTTATCGCGGCAGCCGACGCTCTCAGTGCGGCAAGACCGGGAGCCAGAAGAGAAACTCTCGATGCATACATCAAGAGACTTGAAAAGCTGGAGGAAATAGCCAATACCACTCCGGGGGTTGAAAAGTCCTTTGCTATTCAGGCGGGAAGAGAAATAAGAATCATAGCTAAGCCTGAAGATGTAAACGATGAGGAAATCGTATTCCTGGCAAGGGAGATTTCCAAGAAGATCGAATCCGAGCTGGAATATCCGGGACAGATTAAGGTCAACGTTGTGAGAGAAACGAGAGCAATCGATTACGCAAAATAGACTGATAGACTATGAAAAAAGTAAATTTTAACATTACGGACGGCGATAATTTTTATCGCCGTTTAACTATAACGGGAATTCCCATGGTAATCCAGCAGGTCATATCGGTAACTCTGAATCTGGCGGATACCATCATGGTAGGAAAGGTTTCTGAAAACGCCCTGGCGGCGGTAGGAGCAGCCAATCAGGTCTACTTCATATTCGGAGTGGTGCTTTTCGGCATATTCAGCGGCGCTGCCGTTCACGCTGTTCAGTACTGGGGAATAAGAGATTTGGTAAGCCTGAGAAAGATTGTAGGCATTGACTATACCATGTGTATGGTGCTGTCTCTGCCTGCTATTGCAGCAGTGTTTTTTGCAGCTCCATTCTTTATCAGGATTTTTTCGGACGATGCAGAGGTAATCCTTCTGGGAACGCAGTACCTTAAAATCGCATGCTTTTCCTATTTCTTTTCGGGCATGACCTTTGTAATATCCTACAATTCCAGAGCCATTCAGGATCTTAAGTATCCTACCATGATAAATGCAGGGGCAATAGCGCTGAATATACTGCTGAACTATGTCCTCATATATGGTCATTTCGGCATCCCTGCCCTGGGAGTAAAAGGGGCGGCCATAGCCACCCTTACCGCCAGAGTGTTTGAATGCATAGCAATGCACCTGTGTATATACCTGAGAAATGAGCATCCTCTTAAAGCAATGCCTAAGGAGCTTTTCTCTTATTCGCAGACTTTGTTTGCAAGTGTTATGAAAACGGCTGTTCCGGTAATAATAACGGAGGGGCTCTGGGCAGTTTCCGTATCGGCAATATTTGCAGCCTACGGAAGAATAAGCGCCTCGGCTCTTGCCGTATCGCAGATAGCAGTCACGGTTACTGATTTCTTCCAGACGGTATACTTCGGACTGGGAAATGCAGCGGCGGTTCTCGTAGGAGAGGTGCTGGGGCAGGGCAGGAAGGAGACTGCTTTCCAATACAGCGGAAAGGTGTTCAAGGTCACATGGGTGCTGAACGTGGTGATGACCGCGGTTATTATTCTGGCCAGGACGCCTATCGCCATTATATACGACTTTTCCCCCGAGACCACTGATATGCTCATGAAAGCACTGCTTGTGTACGCTGTGGCAATGACGCCGAAGATGCTGGCCTATATGACCATATGCGCCATTCTCAGGGCCGGAGGCGACACCGTTTTTTGCATGTACATAGATGTGACCTTCAACGTGGGGGTGCAGATTCCGTTGGCATATATCGGTGTGCTCGTGCTTCACTGGCCCCTCCACTGGGTTATGGCACTTGTGGCAGTAGCGGATTTTATCAAGGTTTTCTTCTGCTATCACAGATATTACAGCAAAAAATGGATGAATATCTTTACCGGCAGAGCTGAAATATGATAGAATATTCGCAAAACCGGAAATTTAATTTGAAAGGAAATATATGGAAGTTTATTTAGACAACAGCGCCACCACCAGGCAATACGATGAGGTTACCGACGCCATGGCTGAGGCCATGAGAGAGACCTACGGAAATCCTTCATCTCTGCACAGTCTTGGCGTTGTAGCGGAAAAGAAGGTGAGGGAGGCAAGGAAGTCCCTTGCAGCGGCTTTTGGTACATCTGAGGATGAAATATATTTTACCTCCGGCGGAACCGAGTCGGATAACACAGTTCTTGCAGGAGTAGCTTCTTCGAGAAAACGCGCGGGACGTAAGATTATCGTTTCTAAGGTAGAGCATCCTGCCGTGCTGGAGCCTGCAAGGAGACTTGAGAAAGCAGGCTTTGAAGTTGAATATATAGGAGTTGACAGACACTGCCACCTTGATATGGAGCAGCTTAAGGCGGCACTTACGGAGGATACCATTTTAATATCCGTGATGGGGGTGAACAACGAGGCGGGAACCATCATGCCAATAGGAGAAATCGCCCGTCTTAAGGATGAATATAACAAAGCCCGCGGCACACAGATATGGCTTCACAGCGACGCAGTGCAGGCCCTGGGAAAGATACCCGTAAACATCAAAAAAGAGTGGAGAGGTGTAGACTTCATATCCGCCAGCGGCCACAAAATACACGGACCTAAAGGCATAGGAATGATGTATGTTAGAAAAGGTATTAACATTGAGCCCTTTATGGTGGGAGGTGGTCAGGAAAGGCACCTGCGCTCCGGCACGGAAAACACCCACGGAATTATGGGTTTCGGTCTTGCGGCAAAGCTGGCGACACAGTCCTTTAATGAAAGGACCTCGTCAATGAGTGCGGCACGAGGGTATCTCCTTGAAGGGATTAAGAGGGAAATTCCCGATATTGCGGTCAACAGCCCTGAGGATGAAACCTGCTGCCCGTCGGTGCTCAATGTTTCTTTCCTTGGAACACGAGGCGAAGTGATACTCCACACCATTGAACAGGAAGGGATTTTCGTCTCCACCGGTTCAGCCTGCTCCTCCAACAAGAAGGGGCAAAGCCATGTGCTGGCTGCCATGGGGCTTAAAGACAAGGAAATCGAAAGCGCAATCCGTTTCAGCTTCAGTGAGTTCAACACCATAGAGGAAATGGATTATGTGCTTGATAAACTAAAACAGGCTGTGATGCGCTTTAGAAAGCTGGGCAGCTTCAGATAAGGAAGGTAATGACATGATAAGGACTAAAGAAGAGGTAAGAACAAGAGAAGTAACCAACGCAATGGGCGGTAAAGGCATAATCTGCTTTCACGACTGGCTTCTACCTGAGGAAGCCTACGGACACGGCAGGGTTTTCAGTAAACTGGTAATTCCCCCGGGATGCTCCATAGGTGTGCACACCCATAGAGACGAATTTGAGGCTTTCTATGTCCTCGAAGGAACCGCAACCGTAACCGATGGCGAAGGTGTTACAGAAGTTGAAGAAGGCGGAATGAACCTGTGTAAGAAAGACGGAAGCCACGGTGTAGAAAACTGCACAGATAAGGATCTGGTGCTTATGGCGCTTATCATGAAGGCTTAAAGGAGTAAAAGATGAACGAACAGAATATTTTAATCGTTCGCTGCGGCGAAGTGGCGCTGAAAGGCATGAACAAGCCATATTTCGAAAGAATGCTGGTAGACAGAATCAAAAAGAACCTGAAAGCCTTCGACGGAGTTGAATTGAGGAGGCACGAGGGGCTCATCTTTGTCAGAGCGGAAAAAGAACTGGAACTGGATGCCATCATTAAGGAAATTTCAAAGGTCTTCGGGGTAGCGTCAATAAGCAAGGCGGTGGAGGCACCGTCCGAACTTAACGCCATCGGTGACGAGGCTGTAAAGTACATGATGAAGCTTATAGAGGAAAGAGGCATCAAGACCTTCAAAGTCGAGGGAAAACGTGCTGACAAGTCTTTCCCCGTCAAGTCTCCGGAAATCGGCAGAATCATCGGTGCCAAGGTGCTGGTGGGCTGCAAGGTTCTCAAAGTGGATGTGCATAATCCGGATGTGCTTCTCCATGTGGATGTGAGAAGCGATCGTACTTATATATACGAAGGCAAGATAGCAGGCTTCGGCGGACTTCCTCTGGGAACCAACGGCAAGGGGCTGACACTCCTTTCCGGCGGTATCGACAGTCCGGTAGCCACATGGATGATGGCAAAGCGGGGCATGCTCATCGAAGCTGTACATTTCCATTCATATCCTTATACAAGCCAGCGCGCTCAGGAAAAGGTTGAGGACTTGGCACGTATAGTGGCTTCCTACTGTGGCCGCTTCAAGATGCATGTAATCAACCTGCTGCCTATTCAGGAGCAGATTGTTACAAACTGTCCTGAGGAAGAAACCACGATTCTGGTGCGCCGTTTTATGATGCGTATCGCCGAAAGAATTGCAAAGGATACAGGCTGCATGATGCTCATTACGGGAGAAAATCTGGGGCAGGTTGCCAGCCAGACTGCAGAGGCGCTGGTGGTTACTGATGCCAGTGTGTCTCTGCCGGTAATGCGCCCTCTTATCGCCATGGATAAGGTTGACATCATGGATAAGGCTCAGGAAATCGGAACCTTTGAGACTTCAATTCAGCCTTACGAGGACTGCTGCACAGTATTCCTGCCTAAACACCCGACTACCAAGCCGAAGCTTGAAAGAATTCTGGAATCGGAAAGCAAGCTTGATGTGGAAGGCCTGGTTGAAGCGGCGGTAAAGTCTCAGGAAATTGTAAACATTATACCGGAATAACATTCGAACAGAGTATAGTAATAATGTGTATGAACATAATACCTCAGTAGGAGGTGTTATTATGGTACATGAGGATACAATCAGTCTGCTCAGAGAATGCAGCGCAGGCATAAAGATGGGAACGGCATCCATCGATGAGGTTCTGGAATCTGCAGAGGACAGAAAATTGAAGGAAATTCTCTCATCATCGAAAGATGAGCATAACCGTCTGGGCGAGGAAACAGAAAAACTGCTGGAAAGCTACGGCAGGTGCGACAAGGAGCCCAAAGCCATGGCAAAGGGTATGTCATGGATAAAGACTAATGTCATGATGGCTGTAGATGCTGGGGACCATACCATTGCAGACTTAATTATTGACGGCTGCAATATGGGTGTGAAATCCCTTTCACGCTACCTGAATCAATATGCCGCTGCCGATGAGCACTCCAAGGATATAGCCAAAAAGCTCATTTCCATGGAGGAAAGTCTGGCAATGAAGATGAGGGACTATCTTTAGTTATTTTGAAAATGTTATGAAAGACTGCTCATAAAAACGGGCGGTCTTTTTTCGTCTTTGATGAGTGAGCCATGAAATAAATAATTTTATGCATTTTTTTCTTACTAAAGCCTGTAAGCCGCATAAAATTTTGAGGAATCAGAAAAAGCTGAAGGTACTGCAGAGGAGGCATTTCGGATAAGATTCTAAAAATTACAGTAATATACATATATGTAACAAAAATAAGAGGCTTTGATGTGGTGAGTATGCCGAGAGGCAGTCACCCATCAGAGCCTTTTTCCTGTTTTAAGTTTAATTTCAACGGTTTGCGGGTTTCGCGAGAAAATTTTGCATAAAAGTGCGTGCAAAGAGCCCCGAAGGCCTCACCGTCAACACATTCGACAAAACTAGTCCTTTTTCGCCTTTATCTCCTAAAGACACCGACCCGGGACGGGTTTATAATCAATATGAGACAGGAGGTTTGAAAAATGGACATTATTTTCGGTATAAAGGGGAAAATCCTCATAGCAGAGCTTCTGGGCGAAGTGGACCACCATGTTGTGGCAAAGGCAAGAGCCGACATAGATGAAACCATGGAGGGATATGGTTCTAAAGACCTCATTTTTGACTTTTCCAAGGTCACATTTATGGACAGCTCAGGAATCGGCATTATTTTGGGAAGATACAGAAAGCTCAGCGCTTCCGGCGGGCGGGTAGCCATTACGGGCTGTTCGGCTTCCATAAGAAATATACTGAACATGGCGGGAGTTTTTTCAATAATAGATTATATGGATTCCTTGGAGGAAGCCATCGAATATCTTAACAGAAAGGAAGTTTCATAATGGAAAAGGTGATAAAGGTACAGATGGCGGCTGATTTGGAAAATCAGGGTCTGGCAAGGGCAATTGCAGCAGCCTACGCATCGGAGCTGGATCCTACGGTGGAGGAGTTGACGGAGATAAAGACGGCAGTATCGGAGGCTTTCAGCAACGCGGCCATTCACGGCTACCCTGACGGAAGCTACGGCAACGTGACCATGGAATTGGGAACCATCAAGCCGGACACCGTCGTCATCAAGATCAGCGACAAAGGTGTAGGCATAGAAAATATAG
>JAEDNK010000111.1 GCA_016302545.1 Bacillota bacterium | reverse complement strand
ATGGTCAAGCGGTCAAGACACCGCCCTTTCACGGCGGTAACCCGGGTTCGATTCCCGGTGGAGTCACCAAATCGTTTAAGAAAGGAATCCGAATCCTCGTGATTCCTTTTTTACAGTATATGAATACTTGCAACCTGAATTACAGGAGAAACTATGCGCGATTGGCGGAATTGGCAGACGCACTAGACTTAGGATCTAGCGGGCGACCGTGGGGGTTCAAGTCCCTCATCGCGCACCACGTCGCAGCGGACTTCGCTGTTTTCAAAAACCGGTTTTTCAACCGGTTTTTTCATGCGCCTCGTCGCTGCTCCTTTCCCCAAAAAGCTATCGCTTTCCGGGGGCCCCATTATATGTTTGGTCGCATATGATTGGAGGGACTTGAACCCGGGAGGGCGTGACCGTAAGCGAGAATGTCCTGTGAACAAAGTGGCCTCTATTTGAGCACCTGCCGGAACCATAATGCATACCTTAAAAAAGGAGGTATGAGTTATGATGAAAAGCAAGAAAATGATGGGCGGACTGTCGGAGATTTGTGAAAAAATGGGGCAGAGGCCCTGCGCCGTTGCCAGAATTGCGGGCAGCTGTAAATACCCTGAAATCAGAGGATGTGTATGGTTTTACAACACAGAAATGGGAGTGCTGGTGGCTGCTGAAATAGAAGGGCTTCCTGATGCATCCGTAAAGTGCAATACTCCTTTCTTCGGTTTCCATATACATGAAGGACGATGCTGCTCGGGAAACGAGGAAAATCCTTTTGCTGATGCAGGTGGACACTTTAATCCGGACTGCTGTCCACATCCGGAGCACGCGGGAGATATGCCGCCATTACTGGCTGACTGCGGGCATGCACTGCAGGTTTTCCTGGTGAACAAGTATTGCATCGATGAGATAATAGGAAGAACAGTAATAGTTCATGCCAAACCGGACGATTTTACATCCCAGCCGTCGGGGGACTCCGGCGAGATGATTGCATGCGGAGAAATCAGGAGATTCCTTTGCTGCAGGTAGAAAGCAGAGGCAGTATGAAAAAAGGCAGTAAAAAACTATAAAATTTCAAAAATGCCTTGAAAAAAAATAAAAATATAGTATAATAAGAGAGGTGCACGGCTCTATGGTCAAGCGGTCAAGACTCCGCCCTCTCACGGCGGCAACTCGGGTTCGAATCCCGATAGAGTCACCATATTAGGATAAAGGCAGGTTGCGTACCTGCCTTTTGCCATATAGGCATACAAGTATACAGACATACATGCATGCAGACATACGAACATACAGACTTAGGCATAATATAGGGAGTTTTTTACGAAAATGGAAGACAGAATAATGAAGATTCTCACGGAGCTGACGGCCATTAAGAGCCGCACGGGAACAGCAGACGAGAATCTGGCGGCAGACTACATTTATAAGTACATAAAAAACTTGGCATACTTTAAAGAGCACGAGGATAACTGCGGTCTTGCAGAGATAGAATCAGACCCGCTCAAAAGGCATATTCCTTATGGACTTATCCGTGGAAAATCAGGCAGCACCGTTATTTTGGGCGGACATTTCGATGTGGTGGATGAGTTCGATTACGGCGATGCCAGAGAGCTTGCTTATAACATAGGAGAGGATCTTGAGGAGACTCTCAGAAAAAATTCCATGACGGCAGAACAAAAAAAGGATATGGAATCGGGAGAGTGGATATGGGCTAAGGGCGCAGCCGATATGAAGGGCGGCTTAGCTATCCACATGGCTCTTCTTGAAGAGTTTTCTAAGCATGCCTTGGCGGGGGAACTTGAAGGCAGCGTGCTTTTCATGCCAGTCCCGGACGAAGAGTCTTACTCACAGGGCATGAGGCGGGCAGCAGGAATTCTTGCAGATTTAAAAGAAAAGAAAAATCTCGATTATAAGCTTCTCATAAACCCTGAGCCTACGGACATGGTGGACGAAAAGCAAATCATGTTTTTGGGTACAGTGGGAAAGACCATGCCTGTAATTATGGTGCAGGGAATCAGCAGCCATATAGGACATTGTTTTGACGGCTTTAATCCTTTGAGTGTGCTTACAGGCATTTACCAGCGGACTAACGGCGCTCTTGATTTTGTGGACAGGTATAAGGAGGAAGCAACCATGCCGCCCACATGGCTCAAAATGAGGGATTTAAAAGAGGTTTATGACGTTTCCATACCCTTAAGGGCTGCAGGATATTTTACGGTTCTGAGCCTGAATTCCGGCCCGGACTGCATCCTTGAGAAGCTGATAGATATCAGCAGACAGGCAGCCTCAGAGGAGGTTGACAAGCTGGAGTATACATATTCCAAATATAAAAAGCTGAATAAGTTTGAGACAAAATCAGAACTGGCTCTTAAACCTAGGGTTTACAGCTTTAATCAGCTCAGAGAAGAGCTGACCCAAAGGGAGGGAGAGGCATTTATGCTCTTTTATGAAGAGGCTTATAAACAGATTGCGGAGGATATAGCCGGAGGCAAAATCAATTATCCGGACGGCACGATAAGTCTGATGGAGAAGGTACTGAGCTTTGCAGGCTTTACCGACCCGGTAGTGCTGATTGCTTTTGCGCCGCCCTATTATCCGGCTGTTAACGGAAACATGGTAAGGGGAAAGGAATTTTATGCACAGAAAGCCTACGACGTAGTTTCGGGTATTTCCTCGGAAATGGGGCAGGAGGTTTCTTATCAAAACTTTTTCATGGGGATATCGGATAACAGCTATGCCGCGGTTACGGGAGATGAAAAGGGAAACGAGGACTTTGCTCACGGTGCACCGCTGTGGGGTCAGGCTTACGATATAGACTTTGCTTCTATTAAGAAGATAAATGTTCCGGCTGTAATCTACGGTCCTGTGGGCAAGGAGTATCACAAGTGGTCGGAAAGAGTCAATAAAAAAAGCCTGCTTCAGACAGTTCCGGCGGTTACCCGCGGGCTCATAGAGCAGGCATGGCATTTTGAATAAAAAATCAATATCATAAAAAAGGCGTTTCAGCCATGAATTTAAAGAGAAGCTCTCTGGTAAGCATGTTGATTTCCAGAGGGTTTCTTTTATTGCTTTCAGAGAGAATGAGAAAGCCGTTTACATATCCGCCCAGCAATTTAAGGCCATCGGTTTCAACCTGAAGCGCCCTGAGATTGACAAAGGAGGAGCCTTTTCTTTTTTCTGTCGGGAGAGTAAGCTCAAAGCTTCCGTCTTTGGAAATGTCCCAGCTCCAAAAATCAAAGCCTGAGCTGAAACAGGAGTAGGGAGTATAATCGCAGCTGCTTTCGGGAAGTATGCCCGAAACAGTGAGGGCGCGTGATGAAAGGTTTATTTTTTGAACCGACATATTAGGCCAGCCGTCTTGTCCCTTTACGGGAAAGCCCAAGGCAGACATGGCGCTGTGCAGATCAGTCTGTTTTATAATCGGCAAAATTCTGTAAAGCTGAACTAAGTCATCGTGATTGTGGAGAAGAATTTTTTCCATAAGCTCTGACTTAAATGCAGGGTCTGTGCATTTAAGATATTTGTAGTAAAGCTCCACGCTTTCTTTGCCGGAAATCTCATCGAGGCGTCCGACGGAAAGCCCCATGTATTCCTCAATGGAGCTTTGGCTCAGACTTGTGAGTATTTGGCGGAAGGGGCTGTGTCCTTTAATAACAAGGTAAAGGTCCAGATTGTACGGCTTTACCGAGAATTCCGAAAGACCGCAGGCGGCTGCTCTTTTCTTTATGAAAGGAACATCGAAGTGTCTGCCGTTATATGTAACTATGAGATCAAAGCGGTTGAGATAATCCGCCAGCGTCAGAAGGAGCTCCTTTTCCTCCTCCGGCGTTTCGGCAAAATACTGGGTAAGAAGGCAGTCCCCGCTGCTACCTACAGTCATGACACCGGCCAGAACGACGGGACAGAAGGCAGGACTCAGTCCCAAAGTTTCTATATCAAATACACAGAAGCTCATCCCTCCGAAGTATCGTTCCCAAAGTCCCGATGAGAAATATTCAAGCTTGTGATTATATTGAATTTTTTTCATATATGACCTCCCATTTTAATACCGTCTGTGGTATAATGAAATGATACCACATTTTCACTTAAAACAAAATAGACTGCAGGGGAGCAGTCTACTTTGTTCAAAAGGGGTATTTTGGATTTGAGATTATGAGGTTATCAGGGGGGATAACCACGGTTTTATTGTACAAGATATTTGAAAGAAATGCAAGTGTTTCTGTGAAAAAAAAGTGAAATTTTTTTGAAAAAATTAGTTTTTTGTCCGAAAATGTCGGTAAAAACTTGTTCTGCGGCATATATGGAGGGGTTATAATGTATGTAGCCTAACCGAAAGGGTTGTGTGCGTATCAATATTTTCATTTTAGAAAAATATAACAGGAGGAATAATAATGGAAATTTTAAAGGTATCAGCAAAGTCAAATCCCAACTCAGTAGCAGGAGCACTGGCAGGTGTTTTGAGAGAAAAAGGGGGAGCGGAAATTCAGGCCATAGGTGCCGGAGCTTTAAATCAGGCCATAAAATCCATCGCCATAGCAAGAGGCTTCGTAGCGCCGGG
>JAEDNK010000110.1 GCA_016302545.1 Bacillota bacterium | reverse complement strand
TTAGCTGCACGCTTCCTTGTACTCCCGCTCGTCTGCAGCGCGCTTTTCCTCTATAGCCTCAGCCAGAATCATGTCCTTAACCTTCATAAGGCGCGTCTGGTTGCCTCGCTCGTTTTCGTCCAGCTTCATGACGATGTACTTGATAGTCATCTGAAGCTGCGGAATCTTTACGTATTCCAGAGCGTTTACACGCCGTCTGGTGCGTTCAAGCTCGGCGGCCAGCATAGCCGCCTCCTTTTCCTTGGCAGCCAGTTCCAGCATAATCGGGAATACCTCCGCCATGTGACGGATAGCCGAGTCAAGTTCGCCGGAAGTGCCGGCATAACCGTAAGGGAAGATGTCCGTCTGATCCTCTGCAGTCGTCTTGAAGTCAAACACGGGAACATCAACACTCATGACATTTTTGCCGCCAACGGAAAGCTCAACTCCCTGCTTAGGGAACATGAGGGCTTCCTCCAGAACCTCCTGGCTCATTACCGCACTGGCAACCGAAAAGCTTTCATAAACATCAGCCAGTGCCGCCTCGGCCCGCGCACGAAGCTCCTTGTTTTCGCGAGCCAGCTCCAGGAATCCCTTCATCAGCTCGTCTCTCTTATCCTTCATCAGCTTGTGGCCTCTGGTGGCAGTGGCGAGCTTTTTCTTCAAGGTGGTGAGCATCATTCTGGTAGGATTTACATTTAATCTTTCCATACCTCAATCTCCTTCTATCTGATGACTTGAAATAAATTGCGAACGTATTTCGCAGATGCCGTTTTACGGTGTCTGTGCCTAAACGCCAATTTACTTCAAGTATTTCTCGATATACTCGTCCTTGATTCTCTTCAGCTCGCTCTTTGGAAGCATCTTGAGAAGTCTCCATCCTGTATCCAGAGTTTCCTCGATAGTTCTGTCGGTCTCGTAGCCCTGTGAAACATATTCCTTTTCGAAGGCCTGGCTGAACTTGGCATACATCAGGTCAACATCGGTCAGAGCCGCTTCACCCAGGATTGTAACCAGTTCCAGACATTCCTTACCGCGAGCATAAGCGGCGAAAAGCTGGTTCATGGTGTCAGCGTGGTCTTCACGGGTCTTGCCCTTGCCGATACCCTTATCCTTAAGTCGTGACAGGGACGGAAGTACGTCGATAGGCGGCTTCAGCCCTTTACGATACAGTTCACGGGAAAGGATGATCTGTCCCTCTGTGATGTATCCGGTCAGGTCAGGAATAGGGTGAGTCTTATCATCTTCAGGCATGGTCAGAATAGGAATCATGGTGATGGAACCGTCGAAACCTTTCTTTCTGCCTGCTCTTTCATACATGGTTGCAAGGTCGGTATACAGGTAGCCCGGATATCCGCGACGGCCCGGAACCTCCTTACGGGCTGCGGACACCTCACGAAGAGCTTCCGCATAGTTGGTGATATCTGTCATGATTACCAGAACGTGCATGCCTAAATCGAAAGCCAGGTATTCAGCTGCTGTAAGAGCCATACGCGGAGTTGCGATACGCTCTACTGCAGGGTCGTTGGCCAGGTTCATGAAAAGCACTGTTCTGTCGATAGCGCCGGTCTTTCTGAAATCGGATGCGAAGAACTCAGCTTCCTCGTGAGTGATACCGATAGCCGCGAATACCACGGCGAAGTTTCCTTCACTTCCTCTAACCTTTGCCTGACGGGCAATCTGAGCAGCAAGGTCTGCGTGAGGAAGACCGGAAGCTGAGAAAATCGGCAGCTTCTGTCCTCTTACCAGCGTGTTCAGTCCGTCGATGGCAGATACGCCTGTCTGAATGAACTCAGACGGGTAGTCACGGGCTGCCGGGTTCATAGGCAGACCGTTGATATCAAGCATTTTTTCGGCGATGATTTCAGGACCGCCGTCCTTAGGACGACCCATACCGTCGAACACTCTTCCCAGCATATCAGGTGAAACCGCCAGCTGAGTACCGTGTCCCAGGAACTTTACAACGCTTTCCTTAAGGTTGATACCGGTGGAGCTCTCAAAAAGCTGAACCAGAGCGTTGTCGCCGTTTACTTCAAGCACCTTGCAGAGTCTCTTTTCTCCGCTCGGCAGAATTATCTCTCCAAGTTCGTCGTAGGTTACATTTTCAACTTCTTTAACCAGCATCAGAGGACCTACAACTTCGCTGATTGTCTTATATTCTTTAATCATCAGTTTCTGCCTCCTTGCTTACCAGTTCTGAAATTGCAGCTCTCATGGTCTCCATAAGCTGCTCAAAGCTTGCATCGATATCCTTTTCCTCGATATATTTGAAACGGCCGATGCTTTCGCGCACATCCAGAGAAACAAGCTTGCCAAAGTTTGCTCCCTTTGCGATGGCATCAAGACCCATTTCATAGAAGGAAAGGATCAGCTTAAGCAGTTTGTACTGCTTGTTCATTGAGGTGAATGTGTCTACCTCGTGGAAAGCGTTCTGATGCAGGTAGTCTTCACGGATGGACTTGGAAACTTCAAGCTTCAGTCTGTCCTCGAAGGAAAGTGAGTCCACACCTACCAGCTGAACGATTTCGTTAAGTTCAGCTTCTTCCTGCAGCAGATGAATGGTCTGAGCACGCATCTTAGGGAATTCCTTTGCCACGTTTTCCTCATACCACTTTTCCAGCTTGTCGATATAAAGAGAGTAGCTCTGCAGCCAGTTGATGGCCGGGAAGTGTCTCTTGTATGCAAGCTGTGAATCCAGGCACCAGAATACCTTTACGATACGCAGGGTAGCCTGTGATACAGGTTCGGAAATGTCTCCGCCCGGAGGAGATACTGCTCCAATAGCGGAAAGTGCTCCAAGTCTCCCTTCTTTGCCAAGGGAAATTGTACGGCCTGCTCTTTCGTAGAACTGAGCAAGTCTTGATGCAAGGTAAGCAGGGTACCCTTCTTCACCAGGCATTTCAAGTCGGCCTGACATTTCACGAAGAGCTTCTGCCCATCTTGACGTGGAGTCTGCCATCAGAGCAACGGAGTAACCCATATCTCTGAAATATTCTGCGATGGTAATTCCTGTGTAAATGGAAGCCTCTCGGGCAGCTACCGGCATATCGGAAGTGTTTGCAATAAGCACGGTTCTCTTCATCAGAGATTCGCCTGTGCGAGGGTCCTTCAGTTCAGGGAATTCCATCAGTACGTCTGTCATTTCGTTTCCACGCTCACCGCAGCCGATGTAGACTACGATATCAGCGTCGGCCCATTTTGCCAGCTGATGCTGAACTACTGTCTTTCCGGAGCCGAAAGGTCCCGGAACAGCTGCAACACCGCCCTTGGCGATTGGGAACATTGTGTCGATAACACGCTGTCCTGTTACCAGCGGCATTTCAGGAACCAGCTTTTCCTTATACGGTCTGCCGCGTCTTACAGGCCATTTCTGCATAAGTGTAAGGTCACGGACTGTGCCGTCAGCCTGTTTTACTCTGCATACTGTCTCCTCTACAGTAAAGTCTCCGGCCTCGATGGATTCCACCACGCCGCTTACGCCGTAAGGAACCATAATCTTCTGTTCAACTACTACTGTTTCCTGAACAGTACCTATAATATCTCCTGCCTCAACTTCATCTCCGGCCTTGACAACCGGTACGAAGGTCCATTTCTTAGTTCTGGAAAGGGCAGGCACCTTGATGCCTCTTGTAATGTTGGAACCGGATACCTGAACCATTTCCTCCAGCGGTCTCTGAATACCGTCATACATGGTCTCGATAAGTCCAGGTCCCAGCTCTACGGACAGCGGTGCACCTGTTGAAACCACCGGCACTCCCGGTCCGATACCTGCTGTCTCCTCATATACCTGAATGGAGGCGCGGTCTCCTCTCATTTCAATAATTTCTCCGATCAGACCCTGCTCACCTACGTGAACAACGTCGAACATGTTGGCTTCTTCCATACCGGAAGCTACAACCAGAGGACCGGATACTTTCAATACTTTTCCTTGACTCATTCCTATTCTTCACCTCCAAATAGTATATCTGCTCCTACGGCTCTTTCCACCGACTTCCTTACATTGGTCATGCCTATGCCAAGGCTTCCGTCCTTGTTAGGAACCGGTATGATAGCCGGGAGTCTGGAGTCTTTATACTGGTCGATTTCCTCGCCCATATACTGATAGAGCTGCTCTGTCACATATATGATGGCGAAGTCCTCTTTTGCAATTTTCTTTAAAACTTTTTTTGCCTCATCGGCGGCATCGCAAGGGAAAACATCAAGGCCCACGGCTTTAAATCCCAGAATACTCTCGCGATCGCCTATAACACCTATCTTATACATAAGCTTCCCTCAGCCTTTCCTTTGTTACCTCCTTAGCGGTACCGGCAAGCATTCCCGTCAGTATCATGCGGAGGTTTTTTATTTCACTTTCCTTGGCTATGAGAAAACCGCATACAGGCTCAATGCCAAAGGACACATAGCGTGCATCCCTGATATACTTCATTCTCATATCGTCGCAGAGTTTTTCCAGCAAAGTATATTTTCCTTCGTTCTGCACCATAACGGCACCCTGAGCAAAAACTTCTCTGAAGCCAAAAGGTGCCAGCTTGTCGGCAAGCTGCTGATAGCCTTCTTCGTAGGATGCGGCAAAGACTCTTTCTTCGATGTC
>JAEDNK010000109.1 GCA_016302545.1 Bacillota bacterium | reverse complement strand
ACGCAGCAGAGTGTGAACCTTTCATCACCTCCGACCACAGACTTATGCTGGAGGACACCGAGGATTTAATCGCGGGCTGTCAGCTGATTATGAAGCATATCGGTCTTGATGAAGGCTTTATCGGAATCGAAGAGAACAAACCGGACGCCATCGAGCACATCAACAAGGTGCTTGCGGCAAAGGGAATCACTAACATTAAGACTTTCAAGCTTCAGGCCAGATACCCGAAGGGAGCAGAAAGAGTTCTCATCTATGAAATCACAGGAAAGACCATGAACGCAGGTGAACTCCCTGCACAGCACGGTGTAATTCTTTCCAACGTAACCACCATAGCTTTCGTAGGTCAATACTTCAGAACAGGTATGCCACTTGTTTCCAAGAGAATGACCGTTGACGGCGACGCTGTTGCAACTCCTAAAAACATAATCGCGCCTATCGGAACAATGATTAACGACGTAATCGGTTTCTGCGGCGGATATAAGGAGGAACCGAGAAAGATCCTCATGGGCGGACCTATGATGGGAAGAGCTGTTTTCTCAGATGAGATGCCTATCGTAAAGAATAACAACGCTATACTTGCCTTCTCCAAGGCTCAGTCCGTGGTAAAGGAAGAAACAGCGTGCATCAACTGCGGCAGATGCCACCAGGCATGTCCGTTCGGCTTAATCCCTACTGCACTTGCAGATGCATACGCAAAAAGGGATGCACAGGCTCTCAGCGATCTCAAGGTAATGCAGTGCATGGAATGCGGAAGCTGTTCATATATCTGCCCTGCCAGAAGACCGCTCGGCTTCACTAATAAGCTTGGTAAAGCAGTAGTAAAGGAGGCTGGAATTAAATAATGGACAAGAAAACATACAGTAATTTAGTAGTATCATCAGCGCCTCATCTTGTGACAAATATGGATACAACCAGAATCATGCTGATGGTCCTCATAGGACTTGCACCGTCTTTCCTTGTAAGTGTCTATGTGTTCGGAGCCAGAGTAATAGCGCTCACAGCAGTTTGCGTGGCAGCTTCTATGTTCTTTGAATGGGCATGGAACAAGCTGATGCACAAGACTCAGACTGTAGGCGACCTCAGTGCCGCTGTAACAGGTACACTTATCGCCTTTAACGTACCGGCAGGACTTCCGTACTGGATTGCAATCGTTGGCTGCTTTGTGGCTGTAATCGTCGTAAAACAGCTTTTCGGCGGTATGGGCAAAAATATCGTAAACCCTGCTATCACTGCCAGAATCGTTCTGTTCATTTCCTTTGCAACAGAAATGACCACATGGCCGCTTCCTAGAATGGCAGCAGATGCAACATCCACAGCCACCCCGCTGGGAGTTCTTGCTGAAGGCGGAGCAGAGCTTCCTTCAAACATGCAGATGTTCCTTGGCTTCATCGGAGGCTCCATGGGCGAAGTCAGCGCTATCGCGCTTCTCATCGGCGGACTTTTCCTCATCTGGAAAAAGATTATCAGTCCGATAATCCCGTGCTGCTTTATCGGAACTGTTTTCCTGTTTGCCCTCATTTACTACGGAGCAACAGGCGAAGGGGAAGCACTTCAGATGGCTGTTTTCCACGTACTGGCAGGCGGCGTTATGTTAGGAGCCTTCTTCATGGCAACTGATTACGTTACATCTCCGTTATTACCTATGGGCAAGGTGATCTTCGGTATCGGCTGCGGTCTTATAACCATGATTATCAGATTATGGGGACAGTATCCGGAAGGCGTTTCATTCTCAATCCTTATCATGAACTGCCTGACTCCGTTAATTGAGAACTTCTGCCAGAAGAGATTATATGGAGGTGCAAAGAAAAATGAAAAGTAATACATTTAAAGAATACATACAGCCGGTAGTTGTTCTTGTGGCAATCTGCCTGGTTATGACTTTTGCACTTGCTTATGTAAATTCAATCACAGCGCCTATCATCTCGGAGAACTCGGCGAAAGCCGCTGACGCTGCGAGAGCAGAGCTTCTTCCTGCGGCATCCTCCTTTGAGAAGTACGCAGGTGACCTGGTGGTGCTTGAAGCCGATAAGGTATATGTAACCGACTGTTATGTTGCCGAGGGAGCAGGTATGGTAGTTACCGTTGACACCAAATCCTTCGGAGGCATACTTACACAAATGGTGGGAATAGACGCTGACGGTGCAGTGACAGGCGTAAAGGTAATGTCACACGCCGACACTAAGGGTCTTGGCACAAAGGCTCACGACGCAGCTTATCTTGAAAAGAACTATAAGGGCAAGTCAGAGCTCGCTTTTGCAGCCAACATCAAGGGAGACTCTTCGGTTTCCTTCATAAGCGGCGCCACAATCTCATCCAACGCTGTATATCAGGGCGTATGTGCAGCTCTGAAACAATTTGAGGCGGTAGGAGGTGCTAACTAATGGAAAAGAAAATAAGCAAATTAGCAATCCTTACTAAAGGTATAATTAAAGAAAACCCTGTACTTGTGCTGCTGCTTGGTACATGTCCTACGCTGGCGACCACAAGTTCAGCATTTAACGGTATGGGTATGGGTATTGCGGCAACAGCAGTACTTATCTGTTCAAATATCGTAATTTCCATATTGGCGAAGCTTATTCCGGACAAGGTACGTATCCCGTGCTACATCGTAGTTATTGCAGGCTTTGTAACGCTGGTTCAGTTCATCGTTCAGGCATTCGCTGAGCCTCTTTACAACTCGCTGGGCGTATTCCTTCCTCTGATAGTAGTAAACTGTATTATCTTAGGAAGAGCCGAAATGTTTGCCAACAAGAACGGCGTTATCGATTCAGCGCTGGACGGTATCGGAATGGGTCTGGGCTTCACCCTTGCACTTACGGTGATGGGAGCTGTAAGAGAAATCATCGGAAACGGAACTATTTTCTCCAGCTTCTTCCTCGGAGATCCGGATGCATTTACGATCACTATTCCGTTTGTAAGCGAACATCCTATGATGATAATCGCTCTGGCACCGGGTGGATTCTTCGTTTTCGCCTGCGCAATAGCTGCTGTTAATGCTCTCCTTGCAAGAAAGGGTAAAACTCCTCGCGAATTCAGCTGTCAGGGCTGCGCTCTGGCTTCAATGTGTCAGCAGGAGAAGTGTATTGCAGAGCTTGATAAAGCAGAAATTAAGAAAGGAGTTGAAGCATAATGAACTTTTTCACAATTCTGGTTGGAATGATTTTAGTTAACAACTATGTTCTGGCTCAATTCCTGGGTATTTGTCCGTTTTTGGGCGTTTCCAAGAAGCTGGATTCAGCAGTGGGCATGGGTATTGCCGTTATCTTCGTAATGGTGCTTGCCACAGCTGCAACATGGCCGATTATGCAGATTTTAAACGCTTGGGAAATCGGCTATTTACAGACAATAGTATTCATCCTTATAATCGCTGCGCTGGTACAGTTTGTTGAAATGGTATTGAAGAAATTCATCCCTGCTCTTCACAAGTCTTTGGGTGTATATCTTCCCCTCATTACGACTAACTGTGCTGTATTGGGTGTTTGTATCTCCAATATCGATGCAGGATACGGATATGCGGAATCACTGGTTAACTCCGTCGGTGCAGGAGTAGGCTTCCTTCTTGCAATGGTTATCTTCTCAGGTATGAGAATGAAGCTGGAAGGAAACGAAGCTATTCCGAAGCCTTTCCAGGGAGTTCCTATTACATTGGTTACAGCTGCGATGCTTTCCCTTGGTTTCATGGGATTCGGCGGATTAGTAGGATAAGGAGGCGATTATAATGAGTATTTTGACACCGGTATTATTAGTCGTTGTAATTGGTCTTGTCCTTGCGATTATCCTGACTATTGCATCGAAAATTTTCTTCGTACCTGTTGACGAAACGGTTACGAATTTGAGAGCAGAGCTTCCGGGCGCCAACTGCGGTGCATGCGGATATGCAGGCTGTGATGACTACGCTGCGGCGCTGGCAGGTGACCCTTCTATCGGTACTGCTAAATGTCCTGTAGGTGGAGCCGATGTGGCTGCAAAGCTTGCCGAAATTCTTGGTGTTGAAGCAGGTACGGCAGAGCCTCAGGTTGCTGTTGTAATGTGTAACGGCAACAGAGAAGCAGCAAAGAGCCTGATGGAATATCAGGGACTTTCCACCTGTGTGGCTGCAAAGCAGATGTTCGGCGGCTCAAATGTATGCTCCCACGGCTGTCTTGGCCTTGGAGACTGCGAGAGAATCTGTCCGTACGGAGCTATCAAGGTTTGCGACGGCGTTGCCGTTGTAGCCAGAGAGCTTTGCGTAGGCTGCGGTATGTGCGCTGCTCAGTGTCCTAACAAGGTTATCAGAATTGCGCCGGCTAAGAATAAGGTTGTGGTTCAGTGCCACTCCACCGATGCAGGTGCAAAGACAAGAAAGGCATGCTCAAACGGCTGTATCGGCTGCAAGAAGTGCGAAAAGGCTTGTAAGTTTGAAGCAGTCAAGGTTGAAAACAATGTTGCCATGATTGATCCTGAAAAGTGCAAGAACTGCGGATTATGCGCAAAGGAATGCCCTACAGGTGCTATCAACAACATGAGAGCCAAGAGAAAACCGGCAGCAGCTCCTGCGCCAGCAAAAGAAGCAGAAGCACCTGCCAAGGCTGAGGCTTA
>JAEDNK010000108.1 GCA_016302545.1 Bacillota bacterium | reverse complement strand
CCGATAAGGCTATAGACCTTATGGACGAGGCAGCAGCAAGAATCAGAACTGAAATTGACAGTATGCCGCAGGAACTGGACGAGATTTCGAGAAAGATAATGCAGCTTGAAATCGAAAAACAGGCACTTGGCAAAGAGACAGACAAGGCTTCCGCAGCAAGACTTGCAACTCTGGAAAAAGAACTGGCAGCGCTTAAGGAAGAAGACAAGTCCATGCGCGCCCAGTGGGAAAACGAAAAGAAAGCTATCTCCGAAGTCAAAGGCACCAAACAGCAGATTGAAGAAGTTAAGCATCAGATGGAAGAGGCCGAAAGAAACTACGACCTTGAGAAGCTGGCACAGCTTAAGTACGGTACTCTGCCGGAGCTGGAAAAGAAGCTTGAAGCTGAAAAGGCAAAGGCCGACGCAGCAGAAGGCGGAGAAAACAGACTGCTTAAGGAAGAGGTTACAGAAGAGGAGATTGCCGAGGTCATCAGCGGCTGGACCGGTATTCCTGTAAGCAAGCTGGTAGAGACGGAGAGAGAAAAACTCTTGAGACTGCCTGATATCCTCCACAAGAGAGTAATAGGACAGGAAGACGGCGTAAAGGCTGTTTCAGAGGCAATTCTGAGGGCGAGAGCAGGACTTAAGGATGAAAACAGACCAATAGGTTCATTCATTTTCCTGGGGCCTACCGGCGTGGGCAAGACAGAGCTTGCCAAGGCTCTTTCCGAGTCACTCTTTGATACCGAAAAGAACATGATAAGAATCGATATGTCCGAGTATATGGAGAAGCATTCAGTGTCCAGACTGGTAGGAGCTCCTCCGGGATATGTTGGCTATGACGAAGGCGGTCAGCTTACAGAGGCAGTAAGACGTAAGCCGTACAGTGTAATACTGTTCGACGAGATAGAAAAGGCCCACCCGGATGTTTTCAACATTCTGCTTCAGCTTCTTGACGACGGCAGACTGACGGACAATCAGGGAAGGACTGTAGATTTTAAGAACACAATAATCATTATGACTTCCAATATAGGCAGCGGCGAGCTTATCGAAAATATGACCGAAGACGGAACTATTCCTGAAGAAGTCAAGGAAAAGGTTACAGGTGAACTTAAGAACTACTTCAGGCCTGAGTTCCTCAACAGGGTGGACGATATAATCGTATTCAGCGCCCTTACTCCTGATCAGGTTAAGAAGATAATAGACCTGTCCCTTGAGTCTTTGTCCAAGAGACTTGCGGACAGAGAAATGTCACTGGTAATCACCGAACCGGCTAAGAAGTTTATAGCAAATGAGGCTTATGACCCTCAGTACGGTGCAAGACCTGTAAAGCGTTATCTGCAGAAGCATGTTGAAACTGAAATCGCTTCCATGATAATCAGAGGAGATCTGGTTGACGGAGGCACAGTTACAATAGATTCCGACGGGGAAAAGTTGATTTTTAACGCATAATATGATAAAATATCCTTTCAATGATAAACTGGGAGGATATTTTTTATGGGTTTGTTTGAGATATTCATGATAGGTGTGGGGCTTTCCATGGACGCTTTTGCGGCCTCCATATGCAAAGGTCTTAACATGCGCCGGTTAAACATAAAAAATATGCTGATAATTGCTCTGTTTTTCGGCGGCTTTCAGGCGCTGATGCCTCTTGCCGGATGGATTCTGGGGAAACAGTTTGAAAGCTACATAACCAGCGTAGACCACTGGGTAGCCTTCGCACTTCTGGCATTCATCGGCGGCAAGATGATTTACGATGTCTTTCACGGCGGTGAGGAGGACTGCTGCTGTCAGAGGACAGACAAGCTTGACATTAAAGAAGTCTTTACTCTGGCTGTTGCAACAAGCATAGACGCACTGGCTGTGGGAATATCCTTTGCATTCCTTCAGGTTGAAATAGTTAAGGCTGTGTCGGTAATCGGAATTACCACATTTTTGCTTTCGGCCGTGGGAGTAGCGGTAGGCAATATGTTCGGCTCAAAATACGAAAAAAAAGCCGCCTTTGCAGGCGGCGTCATCCTTATACTTATCGGATTGAAAATATTAATGGAGCATACAGGAATACTGGGATGAACAGAAAAGCTGCCTGAAGGCTATTTTCTTCGGAGCATGGATTTAAAGGCATGAATCTGAGCAGCTTCGGCTCCGGCTTCGGGGTTGTTTGCTTTAAAGGCTTCGTAGATTGCCCTGTGCTCTTCAAGGACCGTGGGAAGATAGTTTAAGGGATAGCTGATATCCTTGTTTGCATAGCGTATGAGAAAATCGTAACGAAGCAGAGTCCTTTCCAGCTCTGTATTGTGACTGGCATTATATACGATAGCGTCAAAGCCATGATTGATTTTCTTCATCTTTTCCAGGTCCTCTGTGGCAGTGTAAAACTCCATGAAGGAAAAGGTTTCAGTAAGGGCGGCCATTTCCTCAGCGGTAATACGCTCGATTGCCCACCTTACGCATTGCGGATAGAGGAGACTTTTCATATAGAAATAGTCGTCTATGTCCCTTTCCGTAATGCCCGTTACGAAGGCTCCACGGTTGGGGATAAGGGTAACCAGTCCCGTTGAAGAAAGCTGATTAAGAATTTCCCTGATAGGCGTTCTGCTCAAAGCATATTTGTCGCACAGAACCCTTTCCGATATACGCTGACCCGGACGCAAAACACCTGTGAGTATATCGATGGCTATCGCTTCTGCCACCTTTTGGGCTGCCGGACGATTGTCCTGGTAGTCGTTGCTTAGAAAGTCAAGGTCAATCATGAATTGTGCTCCTTTGCTAACATGAATTGTATACAATTTTAACACTTAATATGGAATAAAGTCAAGAAAGAGGTAACGGTTTTGCTTGAAAAAGATAAGATAAAAGAAGTATTAGACAAATTGGAGGAGGCATATCCCGAGGCTGAGTGCGCTTTGCACCATCAAAATGTGTTTCAGCTCATAGTGGCTGTGGCATTGTCCGCACAGACCACAGATAAATCGGTAAATGTGGTGACCCCTGCGCTCTTTGAAAGATATCCCGATGCTGAAGCTCTGGCGGCGGCTGAGGCTCCGGAGGTTTCCGAGTACATCAAGCGAATCGGAATGTATAAGACCAAGGCTAAAAACATAGTGGGAATGGCGCAGAAGCTGGTATCTGATTACGACGGACAGGTACCGGAGGATTACGATGCCCTTGTCAGTTTGCCGGGGGTAGGCCGTAAAACAGCCAACGTGGTCCTTTCTGTAGGCTTCGGACATCAGAGAATAGCTGTGGATACTCATGTTTTCAGAGTTGCAAATAGGATAGGACTGGTACACGAAAAGGACGTGCTTAAGACGGAGCTTGCTCTCATGGAGAGAATCCCTGAGGAAAGATGGTCCAGAACCCACCACAGCCTTATTTTCCACGGCAGACAGTGCTGTGACGCCAGAAAGCCTAAATGTGACGACTGCCCCATTAATACACTTTGCGAATACATAAACGGAGAGAGCTGATGAAAAACCATACTTTATCTGATATAGCCAAGCATTCTGTAATAGCTGCACTGGGACTTATGCTCTTCGGCTTCGGCGTTTATCTCACGATACAGGCAAACATAGGAGTAGCGCCATGGGATGCCTTTAATCTGGGACTGTCAAAAACCTTCGGGATACTTTACGGGACCGCTTCGGTCATGGTGTCATTTACAATTATAGTGATTGATATTTTGCTGGGCGAGCGAATCGGAATAGGCACGGTGCTGGACGCCGTCATAGTAGGAAAGACGGTAGATCTGCTTAACTACATAAATATTGTTCCGGCAATAGAAGGAAGTTTGCCCCTCAGCATTGCAGTAATGCTCACAGGTCTTTTCATCATGGGCTTGGCGCAGGTGGTGTACATGAAAGCAGGGCTGTGCTGCGGGCCGAGAGACGCTCTTATGCTTGGTATAAACAGGAGACTTAAAATGCTTCCGGTAGGAGCTATCAGTGTTCTTATGATGGTGATAGTGCTCTTTGCCGGATGGAGGCTGGGAGGACCTATAGGAATCGGAACTATCATATGCACCTTCGGTATAGGAACGCTTATGCAGCTGGCCTTCGCAATTACGCGATTTGAGCCTAAAGCAGTTGAGCATACAGGTTTCGCAGAAAGTTGGCGGATAATGACGGGAAAAATGACGGGAAAAACAAAAAATTCTAAAGAACAGCGATAAAGTGGTAGCAAAAAAATTTTAAATGTAGTATAATATAACTGTTGCCGCTTGTGAGGCGCTGTGCTAGTGTGGCTCAATGGCAGAGCAGCTCATTCGTAATGAGCAGGTTGGGGGTTCGATTCCCTTCACTAGCTCCAAAACTTAGTAATTGCAAGGGCTCTAAGTTTCAGAGCCCTTGCAGTTTTTCTCTGGAATGTAATAAAAAGGTTTCTGTCGTTAAAAATAAAAGGAGAACATTATACCTATGCAAGAACTAAAAACCGAAAACTATAAATTTTTCCAACACAGGGAGTGCGAATTTTTCCCTTGTCACAAGACCGAGGACGAGGAAAACTTCAACTGCCTGTTCTGCTACTGCCCGCTCTACGCTTTGGGCGAAAACTGCGGCGGCAATTTCAAATATACCGAGGACGGCATCAAGGACTGCTCGGACTGCCTCGTGCCTCACAAGAAAAAGAATTACGAGTATATCATGAACAAATT
>JAEDNK010000107.1 GCA_016302545.1 Bacillota bacterium | reverse complement strand
ACTTCCCGAAGGATATTGTTTCTTTGCCATTGCAAGCATATCCTTATATGTCGAGAATGTATCTTTATTTCCCTCGTAGTCGTAAGTATAGCTTCTGAATCCGGTTTCCTTGCCGTTTGGCTTTATCTGATTTATCTGACCTTCATAGTCTGTAGCACCTCTTACCGTAGTAAAGTCAACTGCTATTGTCGTGGTCGCCAAGCTTGGTGCATATGCATCTGTAATCTTAACCTTTGCAGGCTTTGCATATGCGCTCATCACTGAGCTGAACTTCGAGTAAACGGTCTTTCCGTTAATCCTCTTATATGCTCTTACTTTATAGTAATATGTCTTACCACAGGTTCTGCCTTCGTTGATGTAGGAAGACTTTGATGCCCCGGTAACTGATGTTACCTTGCTGTAAGTACCGCTCTTTGATGTTGCTCTGTAAATCTGGTAGCCATCCACTCCGGAAAGCGGCTCCCATGTAAGCTTGATTTTATCGTAGCTGTATGATTTTACCGATAATAAGCTGACTTTGGCTGCCTTAAGCTTTGAGCTTGTCCATTTGGTTGTTGCTGCGGCGGTTGTTGCTGCGGTGGTTGTTACCACTGCCTGTTCGCCTGCATCAGCCGTAATTGTTTCCGCCATAGCCGGAACTGCTGATGTGACAGCAAGCGCTGCTGTGAGTGCTGTCATAAGAAATATTCTTCTAATCTTTATAATCCTTTCCTTCCACTAAACATTTTAATAAAAACTTTTCTTTCTTCAACAAATCTAACCGAAAACTACAGTTCATATTTTTTCACTCTTGCAAATGCTTCTTCATACACTTCAAAATCTTCACGCATTCCAATTATGATTACAATAACCATCTCATCAATATGTATTGTTTGATAAACAATTCTTATACCTGCACCTTTTATTTTTACTTTTAGAAAGTTTGATAGATTCTTCCCGCCTTTGTTTCCCAGCGGCTTACCGTAACCACCTTCATAACTTGGAAGAGGGTTTTGTTCTATCTTTGCCAGTGCCTTTCTTACAATTATTTTCTGACTGCCATCTAATTTGTCGAAGTCTTCTTCTGCTTCAGGCAGAAAAGTAAGTCTCCACTTCACTCAAAATCAACCCCTTCAAAATCCTTAATGTCCTCTTCTGTGATTCCGAATCTTCTATCGAATTCTTCACGGCTTATCAGCTTATCAACATTAAAATTCTCCATTCTACTCCTTGCTTCGGCCATAAGATACATATCCTCAAGTTCATCTATGATTGCAATGTACTCCTCTGGCGACAATAATACGCATTCCGCAACATTATTTTTCATAACAACTTTAGTACCTGATTGCCTGACACTTTCAAATATTTTTCCTGCCATACCCTTGTTAAACATAGAAATCGGCACGGTGTTTTCGAGCATACTTCTAACCGGATTCATAATTCCTTCCTCCTGCAAATCTTTTCTTGCTATCAGTGTATTATATAACATTAAATTTGTCAATAAATTTATTGTTAAATTTGCCGAGTAAGTTTTTTTAATTTTTTTCCAATGCTAAAAATTCCTCCGGCAATATGACAGGAACCGGGGATTTTTTGTAATCATTTATGCAGTCATCCGCCGCTGTATCCGCTTAACGGCATGTCTATCCCTCATTTTCTCCTTTCGTCAGTTGAATACCCCGTCAGCTCCCCCCACGAAAAAACCCGGAAAGCGGTCTCCCGCCCCGGGTCTTATAGAATTAATGTAGTATATTTTCTGTATTTATTCTTGCTTTGAAGCCATACATTTTCTCTGTATCAGCTTTATAATTTCCACGATAGGAATAACAAGGAATGCCATACCTAATGCAATGAGATATTCCTCTAAGCTGATATGCTCAAACTCGAAGGCCGCAGCAAGGAAAGGCACATATATTACCAGTGTCGTGCAGATAAAACTTGCAACTCCTGCAAAGAATAGGCTCTTATTCATATACTTTATGCTGAACAGGCTTCCTCGCTGTGAACGCATATTAAAGCTATGAAAAATTTCGGCCATTGAAAGTGTCAGGAAAGCCATTGTGGTTCCGTCAGGGCTGTCGGTGATTTCCCAGACTCCCGACTCCATAAAATGTCCTACAAAGTAGGCACCCAAAGTCAGCACGGAAACCACAAGCCCCTGGTATGCCATATCAAAGCCCATGCCCCCTGCAAAAATACCGTCTGTGGTCTTGCGGGGTTTTCTCTTCATTATGCCCTCTTCCGGTCTTTCCACACCTAATGCCAGTGCCGGGAAGCAGTCTGTCACCAGATTTATCCACAGGAGATGAACCGGGTGCAGAATGGTAAAGCCCATAAGAGTAGCTGCAAAAATACTTACAACCTCACTCATGTTGGAAGCCAGCAGGAACTGAATTGACTTACGAATATTATCGTAAATTCTTCTTCCCTCTGAAACCGCACCGACGATAGTAGCAAAGTTATCATCTGCCAGAACCATATCAGCTACATTCTTCGTGACATCCGTGCCTGTAATACCCATTCCGACACCGATATCTGCCGATTTGATACTTGGGGCGTCGTTCACACCGTCGCCGGTCATAGCAGTTACATAGCCCTTCTTTTTCCACATTTTTACGATTCTTACCTTGTGTTCAGGCTGCACGCGGGCATAAACGCTGATGTTTTCAATCTCCTTCTCAAATTCTTCGTCAGAAAGTTCATTAAGCATTGCACCTGTTATCGCATGCTTTCCCTCTCTGAGAATCCCCAGCTCTCTGCCTATAGCCGAGGCCGTATCTATATGGTCGCCGGTTATCATAACAGGCGTAATTCCGGCCTGATTACATTCCTCAATGGCTGCCTTAACTTCAGGTCTTACCGGGTCAATCATACCTGTCAGACCCAGGAAGCAAAGGTCGTGCTCAAGTCCTTCAACGGAAATATCCGCCGGCATTTCCTCATGTACCGCCATAGCTGCCATAAGAACCCTGAGAGCCTTGTCAGCCATTTCCTTGTTAGCCTTCAGAATAGCGGCCCTGTCTTCTTCGCTGATGTCAGCAAGTTTTCCGTCTCTGTATATTTTGGTGCACCTCTTGAGAACTTCATCCGGTGCTCCCTTGGTGTACTGAATAATTCTGTTGTTTTCTTCGTCCTTGTGAAGGGTGGTCATCATCTTACGACCGCTGTCAAAAGGAACTTCACCCACTCTTGGAAGTGTCTTCTCCACATCGCCTTTATTAAGACCCAGCTTATATGCGTAATTTACAAGGGCACACTCTGTAGGTTCACCGGTGGCACTGTCTGCACCTTCTTCGATTTTAGCATCGCAGCACAGAGCCATTGCCTGTGCCAGCAGTTTTTCATCTTCACCGTAATAATCCACCACGGTCATCTTATTCTGGGTCAAAGTACCGGTCTTATCTGAACAGATAATCTGAGCACAGCCCAGAGTTTCAACTGCCGTAAGCTTTCTTATTATGGCATTTCTCTTAGACATGTTGGTAACGCCAATGGAAAGGACTATGGTCACTACCGCAACCAGACCTTCAGGTATAGCGGCAACTGCCAGACTGACAGCTATCATAAAGGTGTCGAGGAAAACCTCTCCCGTTATACTATCCGCTCTCAGAAGGCTTACGCCGAAGATTACAACGCAGATTGCCAGCACCAGAAACGTAAGTATTTTTGAAAGCTGAGCCAGCTTAAGCTGGAGCGGTGTTTTGCCTTCCTTTGCCTGGGTCAGAGCGTCAGCAATCTTACCCATCTCCGTATCCATGCCTGTAGCGCAGATAACAGCGGCGCCTCTGCCGTAGACTACGGTGCTTCCCATGTATACCATATTCCTTCTGTCGCCCAGAGGAATGTCCTTCTCACTGCCAAGTTCTATTACCTCTGCGGTTTTGTCCACAGGCACGCTTTCCCCTGTCAGAGCAGCCTCTTCCACTTTCATGCTGGCGCACTCAATGATTCTGCCGTCAGCAGGAACGCTGTCTCCTGCCTCAAGGATAACCACATCTCCTACAACTAATTCTTCGCTTCTGACGCTTGTAAGCTTCCCGTCCCGCAGGACTTTGCTGGTTGCCGCTGACATTTCCTGCAGTGCTTCTATAGCTTTTTCCGCCTTGCTTTCCTGAAGAATTCCAAGAACGGCGTTAATTATTACTACAGCCAGTATGATGATAACGTCTGCAAAGCTTTCCCCGGAGTAAAATGATGTGACGCCTGAAATAGCCGCCGCAACAATCAGTATTATAATCATAGGGTCTGCAAGCTGCATCATAAACCGCTTAAACAGCGAATCCTTCTTGGCTTCAGCCAGCTTGTTTCTGCCGTTCTTTTCAAGTCTTTCCGATGCCTCGCCGGATGTCAGCCCGCCTTCTGTCGTGCCTGCATCATTGATAGTTTCCTCAATGCTCTTCAAATAATATTTCATTCTTTCTCCCTTTCTTTCGTCGGAGCCTACAAAAAAAGACCCCTACCATATTGCTATACGGTAAAAGTCTTACTGTTTAAGATAAATGCGAATCGCCGCCGCTAAGGGTACGCACGATTGGGATGTCGCAAATACCACACAAAATGTGCCAGTTACTCCCTCTTACAAAGGAATATTATACTACTTTTATAAGCATCGTGTCAATAAAATTTTACCGCTTTCGCTGTTCATACTCTCTTTGCTCAGGCTTTGCCAGCTTCGGCTGTTCAACTCCCACTGAAA
>JAEDNK010000106.1 GCA_016302545.1 Bacillota bacterium | reverse complement strand
TCGTGCCCTCCCGGGTTCGATTCCCCGATGCCCACTTTGTCAGAACAGCAAGAGGAGATGGGTTTAACCCACGGGATCCCCGGAAAGCGCAAGCTTTCTGGGGAGAAGGAGCAGCGACGGAGCGCATGAAAAAACCGGCTTACGCCGGTTTTTGATTACAGCGAAGTCCGCTGCGACGTGGTGACCCATCGGGGAATCGAACCCCGATCAACGCCTTCGGAGAGCGCTACTCTATCCGTTGAGCTAATGGGCCACATTATTTTTCTTCTTCTATGTCGGTGAAGCCTTTGCCGTATCCCCATACGGTGTTTACCTGCATCACGGACACGAAAGCCTTAGGGTCGACCTCGGCAAGCTTACGCTTGATTAAAATGCTTTCGCGAGGGGAGCAGAGCACTGCCAGCTGCTTTCTGTGGGCTCCGGTGTATTCGCCCACCATGTCGTAGCTTGATACGCCGCGTCCGATTTCCTCCATGATATAGCGACTTATTTCGTCGCTCTTTGAAGTGATAATCTGCAGCTGCACGATTTTGGTTTCAAAGCCGTACATAATAAGATCCACCATCTTGGAGGCGATGAACTGGGTGACAAGCGCGTAAAGGGCTATGTTTCGTCCGTAGATGAAGGCTGCAATAATGATGATTATGCAGTCAAGGCAAAGCAGGATTTTGCTTATATCCACCTGAGGCAGCCATTTTTTCTTGATGATTTTGGCGATTGATTCTGTCCCGCAGAAGCTGTAGCCTCTCCAGAATACCAGACCGTTGCAGACTCCGCTGAACACTCCGCAGAATATTGCCGCCAGAATAAGATCCTTTTCCTCCAGCAGCTGAAAATCGAAGAGTTCGAAGACGAAGAGTATGGCAGGGTACAGCACCGTAACCACCAAAATCTTCCTTGCCTCTTTAAATCCCAGAGTTAATATTACCACAATCCAGATAACTATGGCAAGTGCATAATACATCACAGAGAAATTTATTTCTATAAAGCTCTGCAGAATTCTGACAATACCCGTCAGTCCGCCGCAGGTAAGCCCGTTTGGTATCATGACAGCTGTGGTGGAAAATGCCCCCGTCATGCAGGCGGCTACCAGAAAAATAACATCAACAACCGTATTTGTAATTTTTTTATTATCGATCCTGCTCAAAAATCTTTCCTCCGTCTATTATTGCATAGCTGATGTTTCCAAAAATATCTGCCGCTCTTACGGCGATTTTGCGATTTGCAGAGCTTTGGGCAGGGATTTCAAGGTTCATCTTGGTACATAAGCCTTTTTTATCTCTATATACAGCTGCGTCGCGGTCATGTCTGAACACCTTTCCGTCGTAGTCAGTATCCACGCTCCAGAAGTCTATGGGAGCCAGAGGGTTTCCTTCCGCAGCCCGCAGTACTGCCGCCTGAGGCGTATCAATGCTGTATCCGGCAAGCTCTACTGTAAAGCTGATTATATCTTTAAAAAGCGTGGGGACTCTGAAAGCGGTTACACTAAGCTCCGCCGAAGCCTTTTCCTTCACATCACCCGCTTCCGAGATATCTCTCAGCACCTTCATGCTCTGTCCCTGTCTGCTGAGCCTTTTCATAGCCGCCGCTACAGCCAGAGGACCGTCGTCGCAGCATATCCATCTTCTTTTCAACTTCCCCGCTGCCGCTCCCAATGTGCCGGAGCCGCAGAAAAAATCTGCACAGATATCTCCCTCACGGCTTCCTGCCGTCAGAATTCTTTCCAGCAGAGCCTCGGGCTTCTGGGTCGCATAGCCGGTTCTTTCAGCAGAGGTTCTGCCCACCATGTCGATGCTCCACACATCCTTCATGTTTACCATGGTATACCAGCCCCTTTCGTCCTGAAACTCCTCCACGCCCTTGAAACGATAGGGTTTGAAGCCACGGTTGTAGGACTTTTCTTTAGGCAAAGCGAGGTAGTATTTATCCGTCTTTGAGTAAACAAGAATAGTATCGTGTTTCCGGGCAAAGTGCTTCTTACTGCTGCCGCCGGACTTATAGGTCCAGATGATTTCGTTGATAAAATTCTTTTCTCCGAAAATCTCATCCATGAGTATCTTTACATAGTGAACTCCGTGCCAGTCAAGATGAACCCAGATAGTCCCTTCGTCTGCCAACAGGTCACGCATCAGTAAAAGTCGAGTCCCAAGCATTTTAAGATAGTCCGCCATGCCCTCCTTCCACACATCCTCATAGGCTCTGTGTCTGACTGCAGTATCACCTTCCGGACTCTGGAGCTTGATTACCGCGTCGTAGCTTGCCTTGCTGAAGAAAGGCGGGTCTATGTAGATCTGGCGAATCCTCCCCCGCAAACTTTCCGCGCCGTCACCGCCATCCAGAAGATATTTCATAAACCGAGCATTATCTCCAAGGGCCAGCAGATTTTCCGATGCTCCAAGCTCCTCGGTCAAGGCAAAATTGCCGCCGGTTATACGCTCATATTCTTTTTTTGCCTCCTCTATCACCTGAGGAAGTCCGGTCATAAGTCCCATTACTCTACAGTATACCACCTTTCGGTTTCACGGTTTGCATTTATTCTTTCAATCTCAGGGTTTCTCTTTACTTTTTTCGTCGTAGTCTGTATCATCGGCTCATGGTCCAGTATAAAGTGATTTATATGTTTATACAGCGGCATACTGTCGTTGATTTCCCTGATATCCTTCTTGACGATTTCCGCAAGCTGCTCTTCCGTCAGTCCCTCCTGCTTCAGATAATCGGCATTATATACTATTTTAATCCACAGCACAAGCTCGTTATGCTTTTCTCTCGGAAAGACCATACAGTCATCCACATAAGGCAGATTGATCACCTTGCTTTCGATTTCCTCAGGGAAAATATTCTTCCCGTTTTTCATTACGATGACATTTTTCTTACGGCCTGTAATCCAAAGATGCCCCTCCGAGTCAAAGTATCCTAAATCTCCCGTATAGAACCATCCGTCTCTGATTACTTCGGCCGTCTCCTCCGGCTGATCCAGATAGCCCAGCATCACATTTGGCGCCTTTGCCACGATCTCTCCTATACCCTTCTCATCGGGTTCTTCAATTCTGATAGTAACACTCGGCATAGACTTTCCCACGGAGCCGGGGCAAATATCCTGAGGTCTTTCGGCGCAAAGAACCGGAGAGGTTTCCGTAAGCCCGTAGCCTTGAATAGTAACTATACCAAAGTCGTTCAGACCTTTGCCTGCCTCCCGCATGAGGGGAGCCGCCCCGCAGATGATAAGCCTGAGCTTTCCTCCCAGATTATCTATAACCTGTTTAAAAATCCGGCGTCTTGCATATATTCCGACCTTTTCCAAAGCGCCTGCCATTTTATTTCCGAAAGCAATCCTGCCCTCAAGACCGGATTTTTTTATCTGCTGCATTATCTTCTTATACATATTTTCCACCAGCAGCGGCACGCCTACAAATACGGTAACGCCGTACTCTGCCAGATTTTTAGTGATGTATTTAAGACCGTCGCAGAAAACGCTGCAGGCTCCTGCTGCCATAAATACTATTACTCCGCCAAGTCCGAAGCTGTGATGCAGGGGCAGGAATGCCATATTCACATCATCAGGATAGAAGTCCTCGTACTCGTGCATGTCTCTTGTGTTGCTCAAAATATTATTATGTGAAAGGACTACCGCCTTGGAGCTGCTTGTGGTTCCAGAAGTAAACAGGATTACCGCAGGGCTGTTTTCCGAAATATCAACATTGACATAATCCGTATTACCTGATTTAAACTTGAACTCTCCGGAAATCTTCATCTGGTCTATTACATTTGATTCCCCTGTCATCTTAAAAAGGATTATATGGTTTTCGTCTCCTCCGTCGGCAGCGATTTGGACGGCTTTGTGAACCATTTCGCTGTGCTTTTCATCGTAAAAGAGAGCGGATATTTTGCTTCTGCTGATGCACATGGCAAGTTCTTCAGAGGTAAAGCCTTTATCAAAAGGCACTGCAACGCCCCCGCCGCAAACTACTGACAGGAATACATTAAACCAAGGATAACTGTTTTCTCCGATAATACCAACTCTCTTATCAGCCAGACCAAGGGAATGAAGCTCTGTTCCAAGGCTTCGGACATCTGCAGTAAGCCTCATGAAAGATATGCCCTCTATTTTACCTCTGTTCTTTATCTTAAACGCATTGTTTGCAGGAAATTTTTCTGTTACAAGTGCGAGCATTTCTTTAATCGTTCTGCCCGGATTTTGAAATTTGTACTTTTTCTTCATGGGGTTGCTCCTTTGTAGTTTTAATAACCGTGTTACTTAGTATTATATAACAGGTATTTTGCCAAGTCAACTTTACCGGTCAGCTTTAGCGCTTTCATGACCAAATCTCTGTTTTCCTTCTTATTATAATGGATAAGAGCTCTTTGCATTCTCTTTTCTTCCATATTTTTTGCTACATACACCGGGTTCATGGTTAAAGGGTCTATTTCTGCATAGTACATGCAGGTGGAAAGGGTTCCCGGCGTAGGATAAAAGTCCTGCACCTGATCGGGCACAAAGCCGTATTCCTTAAGGAAAACAGCCAGCTCCACCGCATCCTCAAGAGTGCTCCCCGGATGGCTGGAAATAAGGTAAGGAATCAGATATTGTTTTTTCCCCAGTTTTTTATTCGCCGCTTTATACTTTTTATCAAAATCCAAAAATACTTTTTTTGAAGGCTTTCTCATATAGTAAAGCACCCT
>JAEDNK010000012.1 GCA_016302545.1 Bacillota bacterium | reverse complement strand
GTCGGGATGGCTTTCTTTACAGTGGGAGCCGACACGGCCATGACTCCCATAGGAAACAAGGTGGGAGCCTGCATCACCAAGTCCAAGAGCCTCTGGATTATGGTCCTTGCCAGCTTCATGCTGGGTGTCATAATCACCGTGTCGGAGCCGGACCTGACGGTGCTGGCCAATCAGGTTCCGACAATCCCCAACGCCGTCATCATCGGAACGGTAGCCCTGGGGGTGGGAGTTTTCCTGGTGATAGCCATGCTGAGAATTCTCCTCGGCATAAGTCTTTCCACCCTGCTCATAGGGTTTTACATAATCGTCTTCGTACTGGCCATGTTCGTGCCTCCGAATTTTTGGGCGGTGGCATTTGACTCCGGCGGCGTGACCACGGGACCTATGACGGTGCCTTTTATCATGGCTCTGGGTGTCGGCGTTTCGTCCATACGAAGCGACAGACATGCGGCAAACGACAGCTTCGGTCTGGTGGCCCTTTGTTCAATCGGACCTATAATCGCGGTGCTGGCTTTGGGCCTTATCTACCCTGCAGAGGGAACTTATGTGCCCGTGGATATTCCGGAGATGGAAACATCCAAGGACATGATATCCCTTTTTGTCGAAGCGTTACCCGAATACATGAAAGAGGTGGGAATCGCCCTTGCGCCCATAGTGCTTTTCTTCCTGCTCTTTAACACCTTTGTAATCAAACTGAAAAAACGCCCGCTGATAAAGATCCTTTCGGGACTTGCGGCTACATATATAGGACTGGTGCTTTTCCTTACCGGCGTAAATGTAGGGTTTATGCCTTGCGGCAACTACATCGGCAAGCTCATAGGGGAAAAGAGCTACAATTATATACTCATACCTATCGCCATGGTCATAGGGTATTTTATAGTAAAAGCCGAGCCTGCGGTACATGTGCTCAACAAGCAGGTTGAAGAGCTTACGGCAGGGTCCATTCCGGCAAGAGCCATGGAGCTGTCCCTTTCCATAGGTGTGGCAGTGTCCTTGGCGCTGGCTATGATAAGAGTGCTGACGGGAATATCCGTCATGTACTTCCTGCTGCCGGGCTATGTGCTTGCCATCGCTCTTTCCTTTGCGGCGCCTAAGATATTTACATCCATCGCCTTCGACTCCGGCGGCGTGGCGTCTGGACCTATGACGGCCACCTTTCTGCTGCCCTTTGCCATGGGAGCCTGCGAGGCCATAGGCGGACCTGACCGGATAGTAAGCGACGCCTTCGGCGTTGTTGCCATGGTTGCCATGACGCCGCTCATAACCATCCAGCTTCTGGGGGTGGAATACAGGTTCAGAACCCGCAAGGAGCAGGCGGCAAAAGAAAGAGTATACTCAAAGATCAGCGTCTACACCGACGAGGACATCATCGAGTTATAACAGAATTATAATCGAATTAAATCGAGTTATAGAAGAGGAAGGAAAGGGATACTATGGAAAGCTTACATCTCGTCATTGCCATAGCTGACAGGGAAAACACCGAAAGGGTCATTGAGACCTTCAGAGAAAGCAATGTTTTTACTACCGATATAGTGCTGGGAACAGGTACGGCGCCTACGGAAATACTGGATTACCTCTACCTTTCGCCTAACGAAAAAGCGGTGGTGTTCGGAGTTGTGACCAATGCCGGACTGCTGCCTCTGCTTAAGAATTTCAAGAGAAAGCTGTATATAGATGTGCCGGGAAACGGAATCGTCGCCACGGTGCCCCTTAACAGCATAGGAGGCAAAAGAAGCCTTGAATATATACTTGACGGTCAGACACTGGATACCTCGGGAAAGCGTATCCGGACCACTGAGGAAAGAGAGGGAAAAATGTCGGTTAAAACGGATTTTGAATTGATAATGGTAATAGCAAACGAAGGTTACAGCGATATGATAATGGAGGCGGCAAGAGAAGCCGGAGCCGGAGGCGGCACGGTCCTCAAAGCCAAGGGCACAGGTGCCGAGTACAGCGAAAAGTTTTTCGGCTTTTCCATCGCCAGCGAAAAGGAAATGCACCTTCTGGTTACGCCTGCCCAGGGGCGCAACGCCATAATGAAGGCGATAATGGAAAAGGCAGGTCTCGACAGCAAGGCTCAGGCAATCGTATTTTCACTGCCGGTAAGCAACGCCATCGGGCTGAGGATGCCGGAATAGCAGGAGTAGCCGGCCGGCAGAGGAGGGTTTCGGCAGGTCTTTTGACCGGTGGCGAAACCTATGTGGCATATAAAAACAAACCACATCCCCTGAAAAGGGGGTGTTTTTGTTCGTAAAGACAAAAAATTGTGCCAAACTACAGCTTCGAACAATAGAATTTGTTATGTATACATAAAGACATCAAAAAAACGTTGCAATTTACACACAGAAGGTTTATAATTAGAACATCTTTACCATGTTAGAGGAGGAGAAAGAGAAAATGAAAAAGAAATTAGCATTATTACTGGTTTTGGTAATGCTGTTTACAGTGTTCGCTGCAGGCTGCGGCGGCAATGATGACGGCGGTGAAAAGGTTGTAAAAATCGGTGTATTCGAGCCGGCAACAGGCGATAACGGTGCCGGCGGAAAGCAGGAGACCTTAGGTATTCAGTATGCTAACTCCGTACAGCCTACAGTTGAAATCGGCGGAGAGACCTATACTGTTAAGCTTGAAATCGTAGATAACGAATCATCCCCTGAAAAAGGTATATCAGCAGCTCAGAATCTGGTAACCTCAGGCGTTTCAATGATTCTTGGTACATATGGTTCAGGTGTTGCTATTGCAGCAGGTCAGACCTTTGCTGATGCAGGTATTGCAGCAATGGGTATCACCTGTACAAACCCACAGGTAACACTTGGAAATGACTACTACTTCAGAATGTGCTTCTTAGACCCGTTCCAGGGCACTGTACTTGCTAACCGTGCATGGGAAACAGGCGCAAGAAAGGCATACTGTCTCAACAAGATGGGTGACGACTACTCCGCAGGTCTTGTAAACTACTTCTCCAAGGCATTTGAAGAATTAGGCGGCAAGGTTGTCAAGGAAGAATTCGAACAGGGTAACGCTGACTTCGCAGCAAACATTGCAACTGCAAAGAAGAACGGATGCGATGTATTCTTCTCACCTGTATCGACAGAAGCAGCAGCTCTTATCATCGACCAGGCTGATGCTCAGAAGTTAGGAATGCCGATCCTCGCAGCTGACACATGGGATTCAAACGTAATCCTCGGCGCTGCAAAGGGTACTGATCTTGAGATTTATGTAACTACTTTCTATCAGGAAGGCGGCGATGCTGCATTCGACGAAGGCGTTAAAGCCTGGATCGAAGGAGATTCCACAAACCTTGCAAACAACGGCGGAAACTCAGAAATCGCAGCTGTAACAGCAATGGGATACGATGCTTACTTCGTAGCACTTGAAGCTCTCAAGGCTGCAGGCTCTACAGATCCTGCAAAGGTTCACGAAGTTCTTCCTAGCGTTACTTACGATGGCGTTTGCGGCAAGGTTGTATTCGGTGAAAACGGCGATGCTGTAAGAGACATGGCTGTTGTTAAGAAGTGCAATACCGCAGAAGGAAAGTGGGAATTCGAAAGCAACCAGTACGTAAAGTAAAGTAGTACGCAGGAGTGAATAGAATAATTTGCTAATTTATGCAGCGGAAGCGGGAGAATACTCTCCCGCTTATCGTTGCTTTTGCATATCTTTTGCATATTTTATGGGACCATTGCAAGGGAGAACGCCGCAGGGCCGCAGCGGATGCTGAATGCGGTGTTTTCCGACTTTCTCCTTTGCAATGGTGACTGCAAAATTTGACTTGGAGGTACATAAATGAATTTTTTTGTTGATAATCTGCCATATATATTGGCCGGTATCTCCGTAGGCGGACAGTACGCCCTCATTGCCATAGGCTATACTATGGTTTACGGTATTTTGAGGCTTATAAACTTTGCTCACGGAGATATGTTCATGGTAGCGGGTCTGGTGATGGTATATCTGGCAGCGTCTATGCCTATATATATTGCAATTCCTGTAGTTATTATATTTACCGTGGTTTTGGGCTGCACCATCGAGGTGGTGGCATACAGACCCCTTCGGAGCGCACCGAGAATGTCTATAATGATTTCTGCCATCGGCGTCAGCTATCTTTTGCAGAACACGGCACTTTACGTTACGGGAGGTCTTACCCAGACCTATCCTGAAATACCTTGGCTGGCTAAGACGGTAACGGTATTTGGCGCTCACACCAAAATGGTAACCCTTATCACCCCGTTTCTCACCATCGCCCTTGTAATCGCTTTGGTAATGCTGATAAAGTACACCAAGATAGGTATGGCGATGAGAGCTGTTTCCAGAGATTTTGAGACATCACAGCTCATGGGCATAGATATCAACAGAGTAATCACGGTGACCTTTATCATCGGCTCTCTTTTGGCAGCCATCGGCTCGGTGCTTTACTTCTCCAACTATACGGGAGTAATGCCGACCTCAGGCTCTATGCCGGGACTTAAGGCCTTCGTTGCAGCCGTATTCGGCGGCATAGGCTCAATTCCGGGAGCGGTTATCGGCGCTTTCATAATAGGTATCTGCGAAAACATCATAAAGGGTATGGAGCTGACCGTTTTCTCAAACGCCTTCACCTTCGTACTTCTGATTATAATACTTATGGTTAAGCCGACAGGACTCTTCGGTGAAAAGAACATCGATAAGGTATAGGAGGTGGATTGAAATGACAGAATTGACTAAGAGAACAAAATCCATCCTCAGCGTGGCAGTCTGCGTGGCATTTCTGGCGGCGGTATACATAGGAGATATGGTAGTGCCTCCTACATCGGGCATGAGAATGCTCTTTACGGTGCTGGAAAAAGGCTCCATATATGCTCTTGTTGCAGTTTCCATGAACCTGCTTAACGGCTTTACGGGACTCTTTTCCCTGGGTCAGGCGGGCTTCATGCTCATAGGAGCGTATACCTATGCCATCTTCTCCATTCCTACGGCAATGAAGGACAGCGTTTACCAGTACTTTGACGGCGGACTTATAAAGTTTTCCATAACTGAAATTCTGGGAAACGCTTTGGGAGGAGTCCTCGGTGACTTCGGCGTAATGCTGGGTGAGCACATCGGAATGATTTTCCTCATGCTCTGCGCAGGACTTCTTACTGCGGGGGTTGCAGCCCTCATAGGACTTCCTGTACTCAGGCTTAAGAGCGACTATCTGGCAATTGCCACTCTTGGCTTTGCGGAAATTCTGAGAGCATTTTTCCAGTGGAAAGCAGCCGGACCTATCACAAACAGCTCAAACCTTCTGAGAAGCTACACTACATACGATACACCCCTTTTCCCTCTTATTTCGGCGGGAATATGCGTCGCTTTCATAGTGCTTCTGATAAATTCGTCCTACGGCAGGGCGTTTAAGGCCATCAGAGATGATGAAATCGCTGCAGAGGCAATGGGTGTAAACCTGTTCAAGCATAAGCAGATGAGCTTTATCGTAAGCTCCTTCTTTGCAGGATTTGGCGGCGCGCTTCTGGCAATGTTCCAGAGCTCCGTTGCTTCCACACCGTTCACCTCCAATATGACCTACGAAATTTTGCTTATCGTGGTTATAGGCGGTATCGGCTCGGTGACAGGCTCCATCTTAGGTGCATACCTGTTTGTGGCCTGCTCCGAATGGTGGCTGAGAGGTCTGGATTCGGGTACTTTCCTTGGAATAAGCGCTGCGTTTATGCGCCCGGGCTTCAGAAAGGTAGTCTTTGCAGTAATCATCATGTGCATCGTGCTGTTCTACAGCCGCGGCATCATGGGCAATAAGGAATTCAGCTGGGACGGTTTTCTGGGATTTTTCAGGAAAAGGGACAGAAAAAACAGGAAGACCGGAAAGAAAAAAACTTCAGCAAAAAAACACAATAAAGACACAGATATAGAAGAGGAGGCACGGTAAAATGAGTAAAGAAAATATATTGCGTGTTTCCGACATCACTATGCAGTTCGGAGGCGTCGTAGCGGTAGACGACCTGAGCCTTGAAGTGAACAAGGGAGAAATCATCGGCCTTATCGGACCTAACGGTGCCGGCAAGACTACTGCATTCAATGTTATCACCGGCGTATATGCGCCGACAAACGGGGCTGTCGAGCTTAACGGAGAAGTCATCGTGGAAAACCACCCTCAGGGCAAGATGAAGAGCCTGTATAAGGGTAAAAACGATGGAAAATATAAGAATGTAAAGGTACCTACCCCTGATAAGATAACCAAGCTGGGGATTGCGAGAACCTTCCAGAACATCAGACTCTTTAAGGGAATGACCGTATTTGAAAACGTGCTGGTTGCAATGCACATGAATCTTGAATCGGATATGTTCGGCGCAGCTCTTCGCAGCAAAAAAGCGAAAATCGAGGAGAAGGCCATGCGGGAGGAGGCTATGGTGCTCCTTAAGATGTTCGGTTTGGAAAACAACAAGGACGACTTGGCTACATCTCTGCCTTACGGTAAGCAGAGACATCTGGAAATTGCAAGAGCCCTTGCTACCAAGCCTAAGCTTTTGCTTCTGGATGAGCCGGCAGCCGGAATGAACCCTCAGGAATCAGCAGAACTGATGCACCTTGTTGAACGCATCAGAGACGAGTTCGACCTGTCAGTGCTTATGATCGAGCACCACATGCAGGTTGTAATGGGAATCTGCGAGAGAATTTATGTGCTGGACTACGGTGCACTTATAGCTCAGGGCAATCCTGAAGAAATACAGAACAATCCGAGAGTAATCGAGGCATATTTGGGGGTGGATGAATAATGTTAAGCATAAAAGGACTACACGTATTTTACGGCGGAATTCACGCCCTCAGAGGCATAGATTTAGAGGTTCCCGACGGCCAGATAATTTCCCTTATCGGAGCAAACGGAGCAGGTAAATCCACTACCCTTAAGTCCATCATGGGTCTGGTTCCCAAGGCGGAAGGCACCATCATGTGGAACGACAAGAATATTACCAACGTATACACAAAAGAGGTGGTAAGGAGCGGAATCGTCCTCTGTCCTGAAGGCAGAAGAGTATTTCCTGATCTGACCGTAGAGGAAAACCTGAGAATAGGTGCATACCTCAGAAACGACAAAGAAGGCATTCAGAAGGATAAGGATTGGGTTTATGACCTTTTCCCTAGAATGAAGGAGAGAGAGTGGCAGCTGGCGGGAACTCTTTCCGGCGGTGAGCAGCAGATGCTGGCTGTAGGAAGGGCACTTATGTCCAAGCCTAAGCTTCTCATGCTTGACGAACCTTCTCTGGGTCTGGCGCCTCTTGTAATCAAGGACATTTTCGCAATTATAAAGGAAATAAAGGAGGCAGGAGTTAACGTGCTCCTCATCGAGCAAAACGCCAAGGCTGCACTGGAAATTTCCGATTATGCGTATGTTATGGAAACAGGCACAATCACCATGTCCGGCGTAGGCAAGGAGCTCTTAAACGATGAGAGAGTAAAGAAAGCTTACCTGGGAGAATAATAATACTAGGGGGAAAATCAATGCGCAAAGGATTGAGAAAGGTACTCTGTCTGGTGTTGTCCGCGTCCCTTGTGGCGGGACTTACAGGCTGTACCACCTATAACAACTTTAAAAACGCATTCTTTTCAGAGGTCGGAAAGGGTGCCACCGAAAGGACCGTAAAAATAGGCATATATGAGCCTATGAGCGGGCAATATAAGGAACAGGGAAAGGAAGAGATTACAGGCATTGAGCTGGCGCACAAGCTTTACCCGTCTGTCTTGGGAAAGGAGATTGAGCTGGTATATGCGGACAATAAATCCAATATGTACGATGCAGAGGTCGCTATACAGGAGCTGATTTCCGTATCCCCGTCTGTGGTCTTGGGAAGCTATGGAGAGACGCTGACCCTTGTAGCCAGCGACATTATCAAGGCGACCAATACGCCGGCAATTACCATTTCCGGCGCAAATCCGCTGATAACGGCAAACAACCCGTACTACTTCAGCGCGGCCTATACGGAGACGAAGCAGGGAGACGCTCTGGCGGAATTCGCCTTCACATCACAGAAAAAGGACGTGGTGGCTGCCGTCAGATTGTCTAATGACGATGCTGCCATGGCAACAATTAAGCGTTTCACAAACAAAATCAAGAAGCTGACAGGCTCAAGCAAAAGCATTGCAGGCAGCTTCACCGTTTCCGCAGACAGTCAGGACTACACCGAAACCATTGAGAAAATAAGAAGCTCCGGCGCAAAGGCTGTATTTCTGGCGCTTCAGCCTTCAGCAGCACAAGCCTTTATGGAGCAGTGCGTAAAGAACAACCTGACCCATGTGCTTTTTCTGGGCACCAACAGCTGGAACGACAAGGACCTGCTTAAGTTTCTGGAAAAGAATCCGAAGCTCAATGTGGCCTTCTGCGCAGAGCAGACTCAGGACAGCACGTCAGAGCTTTCCGATATGTTTCTGAGCGCTTATAGGACGGAGTACGGGGAAGATTCTCAGCCCACAGCTAAGATGGCGGTGGCCTTCGACGCCTATGTGATGGCTGTCAAGGCAATAGAAAGCTCCTATAACACTTTGCTGGAATCCAACGTGGAGGATCTGGCTGCTCAGGCAAAATCTGACGGTGAAGCACTGTCTATCAGAAACGCTTACCAGAAGTCACTGGAGGAGGGAATTCCAAGCGGAACCAACATAAAGGACGCCCTCAATGCAATCACTGATTTTAAGGGCGCTTCAGGAGTTATAAATTACAGCGGAAATAACGAGCCGACAAAATCAATCAGTATAAACCATATTCAGGCAGGAGAAGAGCAGCCTCAATATGTGGTGAAATAACGGAAAGGAAGTATAAAATGGAACAGAAGATTAAAGACGCTCTGGCACAGATCAGACCGTATCTGCAGAGAGACGGCGGAGACATCGAATTCGTAGAGCTTACAGAGGACAATGTGGTTAAGGTAAGACTGCAGGGTCACTGCGCAGGCTGCCCGGGCGCACAGATGACTATAAAAGGAGTAGTTGAAAGACTTATCAAGGAAAGCTACCCTGAAATCAAGGCAGTAGAAGCGGTTCAGTAATGGATTACGAAAAATACCTTGAACTTAATAAGGAAGAAATGATTTTCGCTCTCCAAGAGGTTGTACGTATCAACAGCGAGGAGGGCGAAAAAATTATAGGCAAAGGCGGCGAGGTTTATCCCTTCGGCAGCGGCGTTCAGGAGGCTTTGGAAAAGGTACTGGCGCTGGGAGAATCCATGGGCTTTGCCGTAAAAAACGTTGATAACTACGGAGGTCACATCGACTTTACGGGAAAGACAGACCGTATCATGGGCATCATCGGTCACCTTGACGTGGTGCCTGCGGGAAGCGGGTGGGACTTCGAGCCTTACGGCGGAGAGGTTTCTGACGGCAAAATCTACGGCCGTGGCACCTCCGACGACAAGGGACCGGTAATCTCCTGCCTTTATGCCATGAAGGCATTAAAGGATGCAGGCTATGAGCCGGAGTGCACTATAAGACTGATAATAGGTCTCGACGAGGAAACCCACTGGAAGGGCATCAATTACTACTTTGAGCATGAACCTAAGCCTGACTTCGGATTTACGCCTGACGCCGACTTTCCTGTAATCAACGGGGAAAAGGGTATGCTCATCTTTGACTTTGCCAAGAAGTTCGGAGCGTCACAGACTCAAGCAAAGGGACTGAAGCTCCGCACCCTTAAGGGAGGAACTGCACCTAACAGTGTGGCGGATTCCTGTCGGGCGGTGCTTCGCAGCGATGAGGACGGCGCTTACGAAAAAATCAAGGAGCTGGTGACCGCATACAGAGAGGAAACGGACTATAAGCTTAACGTAAAGGGCGTAGGCAAATCTCTTGAAATCACGGTGACAGGGGTGGCAGCCCACGGAGCCAAGCCGGAAAAGGGACTTAACGCCATCAGCATTATGATGGACTTTCTGGGGAGACTCAATTTCGTTAACGAGGATCACAACGAGTTCATAGAATTCTACAATAAATACATCGGCTTCTGTCTGGACGGCTCTCAAATAGGAGTTAACTGCAGCGACGAACCTTCGGGGAAGCTGGTCTTCAATGTGGGTATGGCTGACATAGATGCTGAGGCAGGAAAGCTGACTATCAACATAAGATACCCGGTTACCAAAGACGGGGAGGAAATCCTCTCAAAGCTGGTGGCAGTCCTCGATAGATACGACATGGGGCTTATCAGGAGCGAGCACAAGGAGCCTATCTATATGGATATGGAAGAGCCTATGGTAAAGCTCCTGCTGGAAATCTACAGAAAGCACACGGGGGATCTCCAATCACAGCCTCTTGTTATCGGCGGCGGCACTTATGCCCGCAGCGCAAAGAATGTCATAGCCTACGGAGCCCTTTTTCCGGGAGACCCGGATCTGATGCACCAGAAAAACGAGTGCATTTCCGTGGAACGATTGATACAAATGACAAAAATTTATGCGGAAGCTATTTACAAACTGGCTTCAGGGGAATATAATAACTAGCGTACAAGTGAAATCTGTTTCAGGGCGAGGTGAAAGTCCTCACCGGCGGTATAGTCCGCGACCGCATCTTTGCTTTATGAGCCGGGTGCGCTGATCAGGTGAAATTCCTGAACCGACGGTTACAGTCCGGATGAAAGAAACACGATACTGCTGCACCTTATTTATGGTGCGAAGATGTATTCTGGTGTAACTTTTTAAAGCCTTGATTTTTATCAGGGCTTTCATTTTTCCTGACAGATTCCTACGAAAAAGAAAGCGAGGAATATGTTATGACAAACACACAATCAAAAACAACAAAATTGGCTAAGATGGCCATGCTGGTAGCAATTTCAATCGTACTTGTAGCCTTGATAAGGTTCCCTATTTTTCCTGCTGTGGCATTTCTTGAATATGACCCGGCGGATATTCCTATTCTTATTGGAACCTTTGCCTTCGGTCCTCTGGCCGGAATACTGCTTACGGTAGTGACATCGGTGCTTCAGGGCCTGACTGTAAGCTCTGCCAGCGGTGCCTACGGCATCATTATGCATATTATTGCAACATGCACACTTGCAATAGTTGCCGGTCTTATATATAGGAAAGAAAAGACCAAGAAGCATGCCATAGTCGGTCTCCTGTGCGGTACTGTCGCTATGGCTGTGGTTATGGCAGCTGCAAACATGGTTATCACACCGCTCTTTATGGGTGTACCGGCTGCAGCTGTATGGGAGCTGATGCCTTTCATCGTTGCTTTTAATCTGGTAAAGGCGGGCATCAACAGCCTGGTTACTTTCCTGCTGTATAAGAGAATTTCACCATTCTTACATAAATAGAAGGAAAAGCCTGCTGAGGGCAGAGGAAAAGTCTATTAAAGGCAGAGGAAAAGTCTATGGAAATAAAGAGGACGATTACAATCGGAAGTGAAGAAGAGACGAGAAACTTCGGACTGGCTCTGGCAGATGAACTTGCTGCCGGAGATGTTCTGGCGCTTATCGGCGACCTGGGAACAGGCAAAACAGCCCTCACGCGCTATATTGCAGAGGGATTGGGCATCAAAACGCGAGTAAACAGCCCTACGTTTACCATCGTCAAAGAATACCGGGAAGGAAGACTCCCCTTATTTCATTTTGATGTATACAGAGTTTCCGACACTGAGGAGCTTTTTAATATAGGCTGCGACGAGTACTTTTACGGAGACGGTGTGTGCGTGGTGGAGTGGGCTGATTTGATTGAGGAAATTCTGCCGGAAAACACCCGGCACATATATATCGAGTACGGCGAAAAAGAGGGAGAAAGGATATATAAATGTTCATTTTAGCAATTGAAACCACAGGGCCTTACGGCTCTGTGGCTTTGCTTGACGAAAAAGGAAATGTTTTGGGATACCAGGTCTCCCGTGGAACTATGAGCCATCTTAAGGACCTGATTCCAATGGTTGATACCGTGCTTAAAAAGTGCGGCATATCTAAAAATGAGATAAACCTGCTGGCACCATCTGTTGGACCCGGCTCTTTTACGGGAATCAGAATCGGTGTATCTACTGCCCGGGCACTTTGCCAGGCTCTTGGAATCAAGGCTGTGCCGGTGCCTGCACTGGAGGCTTTTTGCCTTAAGGAGACTGCATTGCGGGAGGCGGCGCAGAATTCCTGCGGACAGGCTGCGGAGGCTGCTTGCGGCCGGACTTCGGAGGCTGCTTGCGGAAAGACTGCTGTCTGCGCTATTATAAATGCCCGCAGAGGACAAGTCTACGGTATGATTGACGGCTTCATGGAGCCGGGACCATACATGCTTACGGACGTCCTCCACGTATATAAGGAAGAAATGGAGCCGCTGGGATATAAAATACTGTTCTTCGGCGACGGCATTGACGCCTACGAAAAGGATATCGTCGAGGCTCTGGGCACGTCCGGATCGGAGCAGGAGCCTTGCTTTGAGTTCGCACCTAAAGAGGACAGGTATCAGGATGCGGTGTCCGTGGGCAGATGGGCGGTTGAACGCATAAGACAAACCAGCGGTCTTGACGGCTGCATAGTTGATTTCGAGCTGCTGCTGCCGAATTATATGAGAAGAGCCGAAGCCGAGCAGAAGCTGGAAAGCGGCGAACTTCCAATATGCAAAGGCCCGAAACAGGAGTAGCGAAACCTTATAAATAATACGCAGCTGTTTCCCTCGCTGCTGCTTCATCAGTCAGTCGCTGCCTTTGAATATAATTGCAAACTCGCGCCTGAGGGCGCTCAGACAGTGCAATTATATAGTCAAAGCCATAGCTCCCTTGCACTGTGAAGCAGCCACGCTCAGTCAAAGGCTGCGATATTTATAAGGTTTCGCATCATGGAAGGTAATAGGAAGAGAAGCATTACAGAAGCGGAGAACAGCAAAATGGCGGATTTAATCATCAGAAAAGCAGAGGCAAAAGACGTCCTAGCCATAGAAGAGATAGAGAAACAGTGTTTTACCGTGCCCTGGAGCTATGAGTCCTTGTATCAGGACATAGTTGAAAACAAGCTGGCATTTTACATAGTGGCTGAACTTGCCGCCGGACAGATATGCGGCTATGTGGGTATATGGAAAATCTTCGACGAGGGCCATATTACCAACGTAGCGGTTGCACCGGAGTACAGGAGAAAACACATAGCCCGCGCCATGCTGGAAGCACTCATGGAGGTGACAGCAGAGGCAGGCATAGAAAGATATACGCTGGAGGTCCGCGCAGGAAACGAGCCCGCCATCAGGCTCTATGAGGGGCTGGGCTTTAAATCCGAGGGCATCAGGCCGGGGTATTATGAGGACAACGGCGAAGACGCCATTATAATGTGGAGATAAAAAGGAAAGCGGGTAAATACGGTGAAAGAAGGAAAATTTCTTACATTGGGAATAGAGACAAGCTGCGACGAGACGGCCATCGCCGTTCTTGCTGACGGCAGGACTGTGCTCAGCAATATCATTTCGTCGCAGATAGACATATTTAAAAACTACGGCGGCGTAGTGCCGGAAATCGCTTCAAGACATCATCTCGAAAACATCAACGGCGTGCTGGAGGAAGCGCTGACAGCAGCCGGAGTTACCCTTGATGATATCGACCTCATAGGCGTAACCGACGGACCGGGGCTCATCGGTGCGCTGCTGATGGGTGTATCCACAGCCAAGGCGCTGGCATTTGCCAAGGATATACCGCTGGTGGGAGTTCACCATCTTATGAGCCACATCAGCGCCAACTATATAGATTATCCCGAGCTGGAGCCGCCTTTTATGGCGCTGATTACCAGCGGCGGTCACACGGAAATCGTCAGAGTGGAGGACTACTGTCACTGTGAGGTCCTCGGAGGAACCAGAGACGACGCGGTGGGAGAGGCTTATGACAAGGTGGCAAGAGTTCTGGGGCTTGGCTACCCGGGAGGACCTAAAATCGACAAAATTGCAAAAGAAGGAGACCCTGAAGCCATACATTTCAAGCGCGTGTATCTTGAAAAGGACAGCTTCGACTTCAGCTTCAGCGGTCTTAAAACTTCTGTGCTTAATTATATCAACCACGAAAAACAGGCGGGCAGAGAGATAAACAGAGCCGATGTGGCGGCGTCCTTTCAGGAGGCGGTCATGGACGTAGTGGCAGAAAAAGCCGTCCAAGCAGTAGCACGAAGCGGCATGAAAAAGCTGGTCATGGCAGGAGGCGTTGCGGCAAATTCAAGGCTGAGAGAAAAGCTGGGAGCCCTTTGCGAAAAAGAAGGAATAGAGCTTTACAGACCGCACCCTGCCCTTTGCACCGACAACGGCGCCATGGTAGCCTGCGCTGCCTACTATAAATACAAGAGCGGGCAGAAAGGCAGTCTGGATATGGACGCCAGTCCGAGCATGGCTCTTTAACAGGCGGGATGATAGGCGACCGGTCTTTAGGTCGTGCCGCACAAATACGGAGACAGGATAGATGATTATTTTATCAGCCAACAACCTTTCAAAGATTTACGGAACAGACGTAATCATAGACAAAGCCTCTTTTCACGTGAATGCCGGAGACAAGGTAGGCATCGTGGGAAGAAACGGCGCAGGCAAAACAACCCTTTTGAACATGCTTACAGGGGAGCTGGGCATAGATGAAGGGGAGTTTTTTGTGTCTCAAAACACCCGCATAGGCTACCTTAAGCAGCGTGACAATTTTCTCAAGGAGCACACGGTGAGAGAAGCAATGGACCACATCTTTGACCACCTTCACAGGCTTGAGGAAGAGATTCACCGGGCAGCTGACGCAGTAGCAGCCAATCCTGACGATGTGAGGCTTCAGGAAAAGCTGGACGCCCTGCAGCGGGAATACGACATGAAAGGCGGCTACACATATAAATCGGAAATAACGGGAATACTAAGCTCCATGGCTTTCGGGGAGGAGTTTTACGATAAAAAAATATCATCCCTGTCAGGTGGGGAAAGAACCAGACTGGCCCTGGCGGCTTTGCTGCTGGAAAAGCCTGACCTGCTCCTTTTGGATGAGCCCACAAACCACCTTGACATCGGCACCCTGAAGTGGCTGGAGCAGTACCTTTCTTCATATAAAGGGACAATCATGATAGTATCTCACGACAGATACTTTCTGGACAGAACGGTTAACAGGATTTTTGAGGTGGAAAACCACAAGGTCTACTGCTACGACGGCAACTATACCGCCTTTGCGGCAAAAAAAAGTCAGCGCAGGGAAACCGAGCTAAGGGCATATAACAACCAGCAGCGTGAAATCGCCCGTCAGGAGGAGATGATACGCCGCATGAAGCAGCACAACACGGAAAAGCTGGTGAAGCGCGCCCAGTCCAGAGAAAAACGGCTGGAGCATGTGGAAAGGCTGACAAGACCTGAAGGCGAAATGGGCCGCATGAAGATTCATTTTAAGCAGAACTTTCAGTCGGGAAACGACGTGATTATGGCCGAGGGACTGGCTAAGGAGTTCGGCAGGGGCGCAGACAGAAAGCGGCTTTTTGAAAATGCAGCCCTTGACATCAAGCGGGGAGAGCGCATCTGCATCGTAGGTCCCAACGGAGTCGGCAAGACCACTTTGCTGCGCATGATTATGGGCGAGCTTGCACCTACGGAGGGAAGGCTTAAAGTAGGTCACAATGTGGCATTTGGCTATTATGACCAGGGACAGCTTCTCCTTAACGAAAACAACACCGTGCTGGAGGAACTGAAGGAATCCTACCGCCTTTACACGGATACGGAGATGAGAAGCATTCTGGGAAGATTCCTTTTCCGAGGGGACGATGTTTTCCTGACTGTGGGGAGCCTTTCCGGCGGCGAAAAAGCACGCCTGTCACTGCTTAAGATGATGCTTTCCGGGGCCAACACCCTTATACTGGACGAGCCTACCAATCATCTTGATATCGACTCCAAGGAAGTTTTCGAGGAAGCCCTGCTGGAGTTTCCGGGGACAGCCATAGTGGTGTCTCACGACAGATATTTTTTGCAGAGAATACCCACCAGAATTCTGGAATTGACCCGCGAAGGCATAAACGAATATCTAGGGAAATATGATTACTATGTGGAAAAGAAGGAGCAGTTTGGCTCCGGCAAGAAATATTTAAACGAGCTCAGAGAGGACTTGGCAGCAGCCACGGAGGCGGCGCAGGTGGCAAGGGAGTCCAATCTTTCGGCAGCAGAGCAGAGAGCGCTGAACAAGCAGCGTGAGGCTGAGGAAAGACGGCGCCTGCGTCTTCTGGAAAAGCTGGAGACAGAGATAGCGGAGCTGGAGGAACGCGACGCTCGGCTGAAGCAGCAGCTTTGCAGTCCCGAAAACATGAATGACTATGAGCTTCTGACGAGGCTAAGCAGTGAGCAGGAGGAAGTAACCGCAAGGCTTTCCGCGGCTTACGAGGAGTGGGCTGAGGCAGGAGAGCAGTAAGTCTGAAAGGCTTTCACAGAAACTACAAAAAATTGTTAAATTTTTTTCTTGCATTGCCATAGGAAAGTTATTATAATAAACCATAGTAAAAAACCAAATGGAAATTAAATGGAGGAAGATTATTATGATTTTTGATAAAATTAAAGATATCATTATAGAGCAGCTGCAGGTGGAGGAATCCGACGTTAACATGGATACAAACCTTATGAAGGACCTTTCAGCAGACTCACTGGACGCCGTTGAGATCATCATGGCCATCGAGGACGAATACGGAATCGAAATCCCTGACGAAGAGGCTGAGAAAATGCAGACTGTGGGAGATCTTGTAAGATACGTTGAGGAAAATAAATAATTATGAGTACAGGTAACACCAAAGAAAAACAGATTTCTAAGGCTGTCATCAAAAGACTGCCCAGATACAGAAGATATCTGGGAGAGCTGAAGAGGAAGGGAATCGAGAAGATTTCCTCCAAGGATCTGAGCGAGCTTATAGGCTATACCGCCTCCCAGATACGTCAGGACCTGAACAACTTCGGCGGCTTCGGACAGCAGGGCTACGGCTACAGCGTAAGTCTGCTTTATGATGAAATAGGCACTATCCTCGGCCTCAACAAGAAGTATCAGATAGTTATCGTCGGCTACGGCAGACTGGGGCAGGCTATGGCAAGCTACATTTCAAACAACGAAAGCAACTTCCACATTGCGGGAATATTTGACGTAAGGCAGATAATTCAGGACGTGGAGTTTAAGGATGCACAGATTATGACCTGCGGCAACCTTTCCGGCTTTGTAAAAAATGAAAACATAGACATCGCTGTAATCACCGTGCCTGCCGAAAAGGCGCAGATAGTGGCTGACACCGTCTGTGATGCGGGCATCAAGGGGATATGGAACTTTACGGCGGTGGATCTTGACCTGCCTGAAGATGTGGTATGCGAAAACGTACATGTGAGCGATAGCCTCCACGCGCTGGCTTACTATATGAAGGACAGATAAATTTTAAAAGTAAAAAACAACCGACCTTGACGGCAGGTTTGCCGAAAGGTCGGTTATTTTTAAGTACAGTTTTTCGATTAGCCCTCAACCGGTGCGTCAACCGGACATGCGTCTGCACATGAACCGCAGTCGATGCAAGCATCAGCGTCGATTACATAGATGCCGTCTCCTTCGGAGATAGCTTCTACAGGGCATTCAGCTGCACAAGCACCGCAAGCGATGCAAGCGTCTGTAATTTTATAAGCCATTTCTTTTGTCCTCCTATAAAAAAGATATATCTTTCGTGACACATTATAGCAGAATGGGTTATAATAGTAAAGGGAAAAAAGATGAAAATTTCATGAGAATGCTGTAAAATAAAGCAGCAGCATAAAAGCGGGAGCAAAACCGCAGCCAACTTATGAAAAGAACTTGAGAAAGGAGCATATCGCAATGGACGTATACACGCTGACAGGCAAAAGCGGCACAGGCAAAAGCTTTCACGCCATGAACCTTTGCAAAAAATATAATATAGAAGCCATAATCGATGACGGCCTTTTCATATATAAGAATACGGTAGTGGAGGGGGTATCGGCAAAGCGGGCAGCCACTAAAATCGGAGCCGTAAAGACGGCGCTTTTTATGAACGACGAAATCAGGGACAAGGTGGCGACGGCAATACGCCAAAAGAAGCCGACCGGCATACTGGTTCTGGGAACCAGCGACGGCATGACGGACAGGATAATCGAGAGACTTGGCCTGCCGCCTTTGCCGGAGGACAGCCTCAGGCGGATTCACATCGAGGACATTACCACGCCGGAGGAAAGGGCCACAGCCAGAGAGCAGCGCGACCGTATGGGAAAGCACGTAATTCCCGCTCCGGCGCTTCAGCTTAAGAGAAGCTTTGCGGGATACTTTATGGACCCCTTGAAGTTTTTCAGAGGCAAAGACCAGGGTGCCGCTTCAGAGCGTACCGTGGTGAGGCCGACTTTCAGCTACATGGGAGAATACTTCATAGACGAAAAGGTAATAAACGATATTATAACTTGCGTGGCCAGAACAATGCCGTCTATCGGCAGAGTGGTATATATTGTTCAGGAAGCATCGCCGGAGGCCTACGAGCTGGCCGTTTCCATAAAAATCCGCCGGGGTTATCCTATATGGGAGGCAGCACAGGCTTTCCAGGAAAGGCTTTCCGAAGTGGTGGAGGAAATGACCGCCTTTAATGTTGCAAAGGTTGATGTGGAGGTAAGAGGTATAAACTGATGGGAAAATACATATATGAGGGTGTGAAGGATTTTGACCTTGACCATATTTTTGACTGCGGCCAGTGCTTCCGGTGGAGCAGACAGCCCGACGGCAGCTATACGGGTATCGCCATGGGAAAGGCGGTAAATGTGAGCCTTGTGGAAGAATCGGCAAGACTGGACCTGGTAATCGACAACTGCTCCGAAGATGACTTTGAAAAGATCTGGCGCGGCTATCTGGACCTTGACAGAGACTACGGCGCTATCAAAGAGACGCTGTCAGCCTCCGACGAGGTAATGGCGAAGGCCATTTGCGGAGGCGAAGGGATAAGAATACTGAAACAGGAGCTTTGGGAAACCATGGTCTCCTTTATCATATCGCAAAACAACAATATACCCCGCATAAAGGGCTGCATCGAAAATCTGGCGCGGCTTTTCGGAGACCCTGCCGGAGAGTACGGCGGGGTCGAGTATTATAATGTGCCCTCACCGGAGGTCATGGCGGAATTGACTGCAGAGGACCTTGCACCTGTCAGACTTGGCTACCGTGCACCTTACCTTGTGGAGACGGCCAAGCAGGTGGTGGCAAAAGGGGGCATAGATGCGGTTGCGGCAGAACTTGCGGCGGCGGAAAGTCCGGAGGCGGCCTGTGAATACCTGAGAGGCTTTCATGGAGTGGGACCTAAGGTGGCAAGCTGCATAGCCCTGTTTGGGCTGGGGCGTCTTGAGGCTTTCCCGATTGATGTGTGGGTGCGCCGGGTGATGAACCGCCTTTACGGCATAGACGAAAAGGACATCAAAGGAATGAACGCCTACGCTGCGGAGCATTTCGGCGAAAACGGCGGCATAGCTCAGCAGTACCTGTTTTACTACATAAGGGGCCTTGAGGAATAAAGCTCGGCTCCTTTCACAGAAACTTCACATAATCGGCTAAAAATTACTAAAAAGACCTATTGACTTTCCCATAAAGGCTGATATAATAAAATGTGTTAGCACTCAATAATAAAGAGTGCTAAGATACTAAAAATGTTAATAACATTTTCTAAATGGAGGTAATTATAAATGATTGGAATCAGACCATTAGGTGACAGAGTAGTAATTAAAAAAGTTGAAGCCGAAGAGAAGACTCAGGGCGGACTTATCCTGACAAGCTCAGCTAAGGAGCAGCCGCAGGTTGCAGAGGTCGTAGCAGTAGGACCGGGAACCAAGGACGAGCCGATGGAACTTAAAGTCGGCGAAAAAGTAGTTTTCAGCAAATACGGCGGCACTGAAATCAAATATCAGGGCGAAGAATACACAATCATGCACCAGAGCGACATTCTGGCAGTAATCGAATAATAAGAGGGGGAGACAGAAATGGCAAAAGACATTTTTTACGGAGAAGACGCAAGACGCAAATTACAGGCAGGCGTCGATAAATTAGCAGATACAGTTAAAATCACATTAGGACCTAAGGGACGCAATGTTTTAATCAGCAAGACTTTCGGTTCACCGCTGATCACTAACGACGGCGTAACCATCGCAAGAGAAATCGAACTTGAGGACGGCACAGAAAACATGGGCGCTCAGGTTGTTAAGGAAGTAGCTTCCAAGACTAACGATGTAGCAGGTGACGGAACTACAACCGCAACACTCCTTGCACAAATTATCGTTAAGGAAGGCTTCAAGAATGTGGCAGCAGGCGCTAATCCGATGGAGCTTAAAAAAGGTATCCAGGGCGCAGTTGATGTAGCGGTAGACGAAATCGCTAAGCTTGCACACAAGGTAGAAACAAAGGAATCAATCGCACAGGTTGCAGCAGTTTCCGCAGCAGACCCCAGAATCGGCGAGCTTATCGCAGAAGCTATGGAAAAGGTGGGCAAGGACGGCGTTATCACCGTAGAAGAATCAAAGAGCATGGGCACCACCCTCGAAGTAGTGGAAGGTATGCAGTTTGACAGAGGATACCTTTCAGCATACATGGTTTCCGATACAGAAAAGATGGAAGCCAACATGGAAAACCCTCTTATCTTAATCACCGACAAGAAGATTTCCAACATTCAGGAATTAGTACCTATTCTGGAGCAGGTAATGCAGCAGGGCCGCAAGCTTCTGGTAATCGCTGAAGATGTTGAAGGCGAAGCTCTGGCAACACTGGTAGTCAACAAGCTGAGAGGCGTAATCGATGTAGTTGCAGTTAAGGCTCCGGGCTATGGCGACAGAAGAAAGGAAATGCTGCAGGATATCGCAGTTCTCACAGGCGGCACTGTAATTGCAAGCGACCTTGGCTACGAGCTTAAGGAAGTAACTCTGGATATGCTGGGAACAGCAGCAACCGTAAAGGTTAACAAGGAAAACACCGTTATCGTGGCAGGCAGCGGATCTAAGGAAGAAGTACAGGCAAGAATCGCAGGTATCAAGAAACAGATCGAAGATACCACTTCCGAGTTTGATAAGGAAAAGCTTCAGGAAAGACTTGCCAAGCTGTCAGGCGGCGTAGCAGTAATCAAGGTTGGTGCAGCTACCGAAACAGAGTTAAAGGAAAGAAAGCTCCGCATCGAGGACGCTCTCAACGCGACAAAGGCTGCAGTTGAAGAAGGTATCGTTTCAGGCGGCGGCGTAGCATTGATAAATACAATCCCTGCAGTAGCAGCTTATGTTGACACTCTGGAAGGCGATGTAAAGACAGGCGCAGCTATCATCAAGAGAGCTCTTGAAGAACCTGTTCGTCAGATTGCCGAAAACGCAGGCCTCGAAGGCAGCGTAGTAGTTGCAGAGGTTAAGAAGAGCCCGGTAGGCACAGGCCTTAACGCAGCAACTGAAGAATATGTTGACATGATTAAAGCAGGTATCGTAGACCCTGCCAAGGTTACTCGTTCAGCACTTCAGAACGCAGCCTCCGCATCTGCAATGCTCCTCACCACAGAGGCAGGCGTAGTTGATATCAAGGAACCGATGCCTCCGATGCCGGCGGGCGCACCGGGAATGGGCGGAATGGGCGGCATGATGTAAGCCATCCTTTATATATGCAATAGTGACGAAAAGAACGACTCGAAAGGGTCGTTCTTTTAGCTTCCCAAAAATTACACCCCTGTCAGCCCGCTAAGATGTAAAGGTGACTTTTGCGCAGGACACTTATCCGGCAACCGGCCCAAAAGTCCAAAGAACCGTAGGGCGGTTTTTTTATTGACAAAATAGAATAAAGGGTATTATAATTAAATAAACTGATACTACAGTATTACTTTTGGAGAGAGGGGACATGAAAATGGAGGGGAGCATGAAAAAGAATATTGTGATTTTCCACGGGTCGAAGCAGGTGGTCGAGGTCCCGGAATATGGTGCCGGAAAGATATATAACGATTACGGATGTGGATTTTATTGCACTGAAAGCATTGAACTTGCGAAAGAATGGGCATGTCCTGTTAAAAATGACGGCTATGCCAACAAGTATACATTGCATACGGAAGGTCTTAATGTGATGCATCTGACTGAATCGCCTTTTAATATTTTGAATTGGCTGGCGGTTCTTTTGCAGAATCGCAGGTTTGATATCAATAACAATATAGGTAGAGGTGCAAGAGAATATCTGCTGGAGAATTTCCTGCCGGACACATCAGGCGTCGATGTTATAATAGGATACCGCGCGGATGATTCTTATTTTTCCTTTGCAGAGGACTTTGTCAATAATACTATTTCGGTCAGGGATCTTAATGCAGCCATGCAGCTGGGAACTCTCGGACAGCAGGTTGTACTCATATCCCGGAAGGCTTTCGAGCAAATAGAATTTGTGGAATATGAAATTGCAGACCACAGGGAATATTATTACAAACGAACACAGAGAGACAAGCAGGCGCGCAGCGATTATATGAAGCGCAAGAGAAATCTGTCTGCGCTTAAGGATGATTTGTTTATTCTGGACATCATCAGGGAGGATATAAAAAATGATGACACCCGCTTACAATTATATTTATCTGAGTAAGGCTGCAAAGACAGTAGGCAATATGCTTCATGATGCAGTGGCGGAATTCGGTTATAGAGGCGGCGATTTTCTGAGGTTGTTTATTCAGTCGGGCATTGCAGAGCAGATCGAAAACGGCAATCCGAAGTATGCTGCGGGAATGAGCGGAGCGGAGCTTTTTGCTGAGGTAATAGAACGGACTACAGGAAAGCAGCCGGACATAGGAATAATTGAAACCTACGACCGCTCCGATGTGTATTGGGTAGGATGGACCCTGGCACATTACCAGTGGTATTCCGGCTGCAGCTTCAGAGATATTATAGAAACGATTTCCTATGAAGAGCTTTTAGGATTGTATGGTACACTGCACGAGGCAGATACACAAAAATCATATGAGGTATTTGACCTTCACTTTGAACGTAAGGAAAGTAAGCTGAAAACCATGCGCAGGCAATGCGGACTTACGCAGGAGGAGCTGTCCGGGTTATCGGGAGTAGCCCTGCCTACCATCAGGGCCTATGAACGCAAAGCGAAGGACATCAATAAGGCGCAGATGGATATCGTTATGGGGCTTGCCGATGCTTTGAAATGCGAGATCAGGGATCTGATTGGGTGAAAAACAGTTGGAGTAATAGCATTACTAAAAAGTTTGAAAGTGCACAATAAAAGGGAGTTCAGCCAAAGGTAACACAATTTGTGGCAGATTATCAACAACTTGCCCTGTACCACTAAGATATGGTGTATACCGAGTTCGAGAGTTCTTATTATGTTTATGGATGTGTAGATATGAAAGCAGATTTTTCATATGTAAAAGAAAAGATAAGAATGTTTGACGTGCGTTGAAAAACCATTTATAATGATATAAGTAGCATGTAACAGGAGGCGTTTCTATTGGAAGATACAAATGCATTATTATTGAATAGAATATTCACTAGGAATACTCTTAGCGATATAATTTCATACGGAAGAAGTGATACGTTTGATGCGGTGAAGAAAAGGTACATCGAAGACCCGCAGGGAAAAGATAATTTGAGTATAATTAGTGAAATATATAAATTACTTGAAAAAAGGTATCAAAACGAATACTTCTATAAAAATACCATATTA
>JAEDNK010000105.1 GCA_016302545.1 Bacillota bacterium | reverse complement strand
ACATAGCTGATAACCTCTGATTCATTGGTGATTCTGCGGAGAAAGGTCTCGATTATAGGCAGGCCCTCCGTCTCATGATTATATGCATGAATTCGCCCGTTAACTGTCTCTGTTGTGACGACTTTGCCGAAATCGTGAGTAAGCGCAAGCAGCATAAAGGCATAGGGGTTCTTAGTCTTATTACGGTACTCTGCCGCTCTGTCCAGTACCTCCATGGTGTGAGTCCAGACGTCCCCCTCCGGATGGAACTTCGGGTCCTGCTCTATGCCTATGAGCGCCTTTACCTCAGGGAACCAGACGTCAAGACCGCCGGTACTGCGAAGAATCTCGAAAAATGCAGAAGGCTTCTTGCCCTTGAGCAGAGCTTTTTTCAGTTCTACCTCCACCCTTTCTCGGGAAAGCTCCGACAGCTCCATGCGCCTGCAAAGTCTGACGGTCTCCTCCGCCATGCTGAAGCCGAAACGCGCCGCAAACTGCGCTCCCCTGAAAACTCTCAGAGGATCATCTCCAAAGGAGCCGCCGTCTACATGGCGAATAATTCCTTCTTCTAAATCGCCCTTTCCTCCGAAATGATCCACAATCTCCCCTGTAAGGACATCCTCCATAATGGAATTCATGGTAAAGTCTCTTCGCCTTGCTGCTGCCTTTGTTCCGATAAAAGGATCTACAAAAACCTCAAAATCCCTGTGACCCTTTCCCGTAGCATGCTCCTTTCGCGGCATGGCAACGTCAATGTGATGTCCTGCCAGAGAATAGATTCCAAAGCTGCTCCCGTAGGTAAGGGGCTCTCCCAATTCCGAGAGAATTTCCATCAGAACCTCAGGCCCGATGCCGTGAACCTCAATGTCAACATCCACATCTTTGCCGTCCACATCTTTGCCGTCCATATCATTGGCAGCAATCCCAAGGATTTTATCCCGCACGAAACCGCCGACGTAATAAGCCCGTCCGCCTCTCTTACTTACCATATATGCAATTTTCTCAGCAATATTATCCATTTCACAGACGCAGATTTTTATGAAAACTTCACCGGTGCAAAAAACTTCATGGAGGTTCCCTCATCATACACGAGGACGCCCTTTGGCATGCGAAGTACAAGCCATGTCACATACAGGTCTCCTATGGCACCGCTGATATTAAAAATCTGGATGACATAAAGGCACCAAAAATATTCCCCGGGAACATCACCCATGAGAACTCCCAGCACCACGCCCCATACAAGAACAGGAGCAAGTGCAACGGCAATATATGCAGGGCGTGAGAAAAACCAGCTGCTTTTGGCATAGGCCATCCCCGAGCCCAAATTAAATCCGAACTGAGCCGGCTCTCCCGTAAATATCCTGATGAGCACACCGTGAACCCACTCGTGTGCCAATACATAGACTACCATACCTGCCAGCGTAAAGAATACTGCAAGCAGCACCCTAAGCCATCCCAGGGCAAACAGCAAGCCCGGTGACACGGCAAGAAGACCGCACACCACCATTGCAGCAGTAACAGCTATACTTGACCACATTATGCGCTTAAACACTTCTCTGTCAGCAGCCATATCCAAGGTTTCGCAGAGGTCGTAGCCCGCCGGAAGCACCGGATAGGCGACCATTACTTCAGTGCCTCCCTTACCGCATCAGCCATCTTGTCAGCGTCTACAACTCCTTTGTGCAGCACCGGCTTTTTATCCAGATCCCTGAGCCCGTAAGGCACCTCAACTCCGGTAGCCGACGCAAGTGCAGCAACATATTCAAATCCGTCCCTGCAAGGGCCGATTCCGCAGGCTGTGGCCGCACTTTCTGCAAACTTGTACGCGCTGGCGGTGGAGGCGATGACCGTAGGTGTGTCCTTATCTCCCGTTTCTCTTACATAGTCCTGATATACTTTATATGCAACAGCAGTGTGAGTATCCATGAGATATCCGTTTTTCTCCCACATTCTGCTTATAGCGTCAATAGTTTCCTTTTCCGTACAAAAACCGCCGTAAAAGTCGCAGAGCCCCCGGCGAACCTCCGGAGTTACTTCGTAAACCTTTTCCTTATCCAGTCTTTCCATAAGGCCGCGTACAATCTCGCCGTCACGGCCGCTGAGCAGATACAGCAGCCTTTCCAGATTGCTGGAAATAAGGATATCCATGGAAGGAGAATTTGTGCAGTAGAACTCACGCACTCCCTTTCTTATATCGTAAACGCCGGTTCTGATAAAATCTGTAAGCACCTTGTTGTCGTTGGAGGCGCAGATGAATTTTCCCACAGGCACTCCCATTTCCCGGGCAAAATACGCAGCCAGAATATTTCCGAAGTTTCCCGTAGGAACCACCACGTTCATAGGCTCGCCGGCCTTCAGCACGCCTCTTTCTGCCAGCTTTACATAGCTGTACACATAGTATGCCACCTGAGGCACCAGTCTGCCGATGTTGATGGAATTTGCCGAGGAAAGTCTCACTCCGGCAGCCGCCAGCTCCGCAGCGAATGCGTCATCATTGAATATTTTCTTTACTCCTGTCTGGGCGTCGTCGAAATTGCCTCGTATAGCGAAAACATGCGTGTTTTTCCCTTCCTGAGTAACCATCTGCCTTTCCTGAACCTGACTCACGCCGCCGGTGGGATAAAACACCACTATCTCAGTTCCGTACACATCGGCAAAGCCTTCAAGAGCTGCCTTTCCCGTATCTCCCGAGGTTGCGGTCAGTATGCAGATTCTGTCTGTAACTCCTTCTTTTTTAAGGGAGGTTGTCATAAGATAGGGCAGAATTGACAGCGCCATATCCTTAAAGGCTGCGGTTTTGCCGTGGTAAAGCTCCAGAAAATGAGCTCCCCCCGCTTCCTTAAGCTCCACCACGTCGGAGGCGGTAAACTTGGAATCGTAAGCTCCGCCAATGCAGTGTCTCATTTCCTCAGGGGTAAAATCATCGAAGAAAGCGCCTATAACCTTAAAGGCGATTTCCTTGTATGGCTTGCCTTTCAATTCCTCTATGTTAAAAGGAAGCACCGGAATTGTCTCAGGCACATATAGTCCTTTATCTTCGGCTATGCCCTGTATAATTGCCTGCGCTCCTGTCTTTTTCAGCCTGCTTCCTCTTGTGCTTTCGTATTTCATGCTCTAAGTCTCCTCATATGTAAATGTTCAATTTCTTTGCTTCTGCAATTAATTTTTAGGATACCATATTTGATGCTTTTTTTCAACACGGTATAATTATTATCTCTGAGTCCAAACTATAATCGGAGGTACAGACATGAGAAAGAACAAAAAAAGCAGGGTGACAGCATCGTTAAACGCCGGTTTTTCCCTGCCAGACACGTACATTATCATTTTCTTCGTAGTTTGTTTCGCTGCCCTGCTTACCTATCTTATTCCTCAGGGCGTCTACGAAACTCAGGACGTCACATACCTTGTTGACGGCGTTGAAAAGACAAAAACCGTTATCAAGGACGGCAGCTTTCAATATGTTCTTGATGAAGACGGTCAGCCGCTGAAGCAGGGAATTTCCTTATTTGCGTCAGGCGGCGGCGTAGGGCTTTTCAACTATCTTTTTGAAGGTCTTGTAAGCGGAGACAAATGGGGCTCTGCGGTAGGCATCATAGCATTTATTCTTGTTATCGGAGGAGCCTTCGGGATCGTGCTTAGAACCGGAGCTGTTGAAGCCGGTATTATGAACATGATCAGGAAGACAAACGGAAAAGAGAAGCTTCTAATTCCGGCTCTGTTCTTCCTCTTCTCCCTTGGAGGAGCAGTATTCGGCATGGGTGAGGAGGCGCTGCCTTTCCTCATGATTCTTGTCCCTATTGTCGTAGCCATGGGCTATGACGGCGTAACCGCAGTTCTCATTACCTATGTAGCCACTCAGATAGGTTTCGGAACGTCATGGATGAATCCTTTTTCCGTGGCCATCGCTCAGGGTATCGCAGGGGTGCCTGTGTTTTCCGGCGCAGCATTCAGAATAGCTCTGTGGGTGCTCTTCACATCAGTCGGCGCCGCTATGACTATGCTTTATGCAAACAGAATCAGGAAAAATCCGACACACTCCGTTTCCTATGAATCAGATGCTTACTTCAGAGAGGATATTGACAGCAAGCAGAGGGCTGATTCCGTGGAAAGGTTCGGTACAGGACATATCCTGGTTCTTCTGACTATCGCTTCAGGCATGGTATGGGTAGTATGGGGAGTAATGAAGCAGGGTTATTACATTCCTGAAATCGCAACCCAGTTCTTCGTAATGGGACTTGTCTCCGGAGTTATCGGTGCAATATTCAAGCTCAACGGCATGAGGCTCAACGATATCGCTTCATCCTTCAAGCAGGGAGCTGCGGATCTTGTGGGTGCTGCTATCGTAGTTGGTATGGCACAGGGTATAATGCTGGTGCTTGGAGGCTCCTCCCCTACAGATCCAACTGTACTTAACACTATCTTAAACGGAATTTCCCAAGCTTTCGTAGGCTTATCCGGCACACTTGCAGCAGTACTCATGTACCTGTTCCAGTCAATTTTCAACTTCTTCGTAGTTTCAGGTTCAGGACAGGCTGCTCTCACGATGCCGATTATGGCACCTCTTGCAGACCTTCTTGGCGTTTCAAGACAGACCTCGGTGCTTGCATTCCAGCTTGGTGATGCTCTCACAAACCTGATTGTTCCTACATCCGGCTGCCTGATGGGTTCCCTTGCTATCGCAAGAATCGACTGGTCAAAATGGATTAAGTTCATGTGGAAGT
>JAEDNK010000011.1 GCA_016302545.1 Bacillota bacterium | reverse complement strand
GCGTCTGTTTCCATCTTCGTAATGTCGTTTCTTACTATCTTTAAAGGCATTGGGCCCTCCTTATCCACTCCAGTACCTCGATGTCAGCCGGCAGCCAGTCCACGCTGTCAAGCTCATCCTCTGCAAGCCACCTGGCCGCTTCATGCTCTTTAAGATTAAGGCTTCCGGATTTGATTCTGCACAGGAAACACTGCATGGACAGATGAAATGTGGGATAATCGTATTCTACAGTTCCCAGCAAATCACCGACTTCTACCTCTGTGTCCAGCTCCTCCTGAATCTCACGCACCAGAGCCTGCTGTGGCGTCTCTCCCTCTTCAATTTTGCCGCCGGGGAATTCCCAGCCGTCCTTGAATTCGCCGTACCCTCTCTGGGTTGCGAAAATTCTGCCTTCCTGTGCAATTATAGCTGCAACAACTTTTATTATTTTCATATTGTCACCTTATCCTACTAAATAATCATATAAGTCATCTCTGACCGGGGTTTCAAGAGCATATGTTATTTCCACCGCACTCTTATCTGTGTTCGGCATAGTAAACTCGTGAGTTTCACCTGTTGCGTTTATTCTTCCCAGATAATAAAATTCCTTGGAAATTTTGTCATCCTTATTTTTTCTCACGAACAGTTCCATATTAATTCCCAGTTCCTCTGCATGAAGGGCAGTGTACACATCTTCAGACTCCACTGTCCGCCCCGATTTGGAGATAGCAACTAATGAGCCTTGATTCTCGAATCTGTCCTCATATCTTATCGTATCGGAAATGTCTTCAGTTTTATCGTAATTAATGAACACCGGATAGGTTTTGGTTTTTCTGTCATACTTATATCCGCCTATATTAAGTGCAACCTCACCTTTTTCCCATTCGAGAAGCCTGCACACATCTTCATAAGTGTACTTTGAATAGAGTTTAAGCGATGTGTCCTTATATGTACCGCTATAGTCTTTTTTATTGCGGTAAAGTCCAAATTGAACCAGTTCTTCAACCTGCCCGCGGAACTCATCATCCCTGAGCATTTCTCTGAAGCTTTCAGATGCCTTATACTTATCCCCTGACTTTTCTATTACTGCACAGTCTTTGTATGTATCTCTGGCAGAACCTGTTGCAAACTCGTTTGTCAGCACATTTACCACATTAATCTCTGTGCGTTTCGTTATCTTAACGTCATATTCATTTTTCAGGTTTTCCCTCAGTCGGGAAATTACGGATTCTTCCCCTTCAAGTATAGCTTTTAAAACCAGCAACTCATGAGGTCTCTTGCCGGAAGCAAATTTCTTTGAAATAAACTCCAGCATTTTTTCCTGCTTGCTGCTAAAATCAACGTCATATTCTTTCTCATTTTTTTTGAGAAACATATGGTATGAGCCCAAAGATTTATTATCAAAGATTCTAAGCACATCAATAGAGCCGTATTCTTCAAAATCCATCAGCGCAGGAACTCTGCCTAATTTAAACTTCAGCTGCTTATAGCACTCCTTAATCAGTTTTATATCGTTGAAGTTGGCGCTGTCAATGGACTGGAAAATACGTTTTCTTGATATTTCATCAAAATGGATGGTGGAATTGCCCGGTATTACCCTTGATCCTTCCCTCACATATCGTCTGATCGTATCTTTGTTATATGTTCTGTCTCCCGACAGTGCTATTGGAATCATAAAATTGTTAGTATAATTACCGATGAAGTCCAGGATTACAACATACTCTTTTCCCGGAGCTTTTCTCAATCCACGACCCAGCTGCTGCACGAAGATAATCGGGCTTTCCGTAGGTCTGAGCATAACCACCTGATTGATCTCAGGAATGTCCACGCCCTCATTAAAAATATCTACAGTAAATATATAGTCAAGCTTGTCCGGCCTGATGTCACTGGTCAGCCTGTCAATGCAGTCTTCTCTCTTGCTCTGCGAGTCCTCGCCGCAAATAAATTCAGTATTATAGCCCCGCATATTAAAAGCCCGCGAAAGCTCACGGCCCTCATCTTTTCTGCTGCAAAATATCAGCCCTTTCACCCTGTCACCGGAAAAGTCATAGTATTTTAACTTTTCAATAATATGTTCGACTCTGTCAGCACTTACTAATCGTGCAAAATTTCTGAGACCGCTGTTGTCGTCAAAAGTCTCGCCGTTTATCTCCAGATCAGTCAATCCAAAATAATGGAACGGGCAAAGTAAATCTTCCTCCAGGGCCTGTTGTAGTCTTATTTCGTAGGCGATATTATGGTCAAACAGATTATAAATGTCGAATCCATCTGTTCTGTCCGGGCTGGCGGTCATACCAAGCCATAACTTAGGTTCAAAATAATTCATTATTTTCTGATAACTTCCGGCACCTGCCCTATGCACCTCATCCACCACAATAATATCAAATTCATCCTTTGAAAATCTCTGCAACGTCTCATCTTTGCACATCATCTGCATAGTGGAAAACAGGAAATCAGAATCATAGTTTTTTTCATTTCCTGAAAGCAAGCCAAAAGACTTTACCTCTCCGAATACTCGCCTGTAGCTCTCCATTGCCTGCTTCGCTATCTGTTCTCTGTGTACCACAAACAACGCCCTCTTCGGCATATACTCCCTCAAAGCGAAAGCTGAAGCAAAGGTCTTTCCTGTGCCCGTGGAACTGAGCAGCAACGCCCTCTTTTCCCCTTGTTCAACAATCTTTTTTATATTTGCAACGAAGGCAACCTGCATTTTGTTTGGTTTAAGAGAAAGCTGCTCATAGTCAACAACTTTCTGTTTAGCCGCTATAGCCTTCTGCTGGCTTACAATTTTATATTTAGTTTTGTAGGTCTCGATAAATTGTTCATATCTGAGGCTTCTTCTGTCATTCCAGAATGAATCAAATTCGCCTAATACCTCTTTTGCCATAGCCCCTTGAGAAGTAGACACAATCTTTGTATTCCACTCCCTGTTTTTTGTCATGGCATTCATAGTAAGGTTTGCGCTGCCTATAATGATTCTGTATATTTCTTCTCGCCTGAATATATAACCCTTTGTATGAAAGCCCCCGCTCTCATTGTCAGTGCAAAACATTTTCAACTCCACATTTTTCAGCTGATTAAGTTTTGCCAAAGCCTTTGGTTCACTGAAAGTAAGATAATCGGTAGTCAGAATTTTCCCCGGTACACCTTTTTCCTCAAGCTCTCGGAGAATCTGCAGCAATGGTGTTATGCCACTCATGGTGATAAAGGCTACACTGATACAGAACTCGTCACAATTAGAGAGTTCTGCTTCTATTGAGGACAGGACCTTCTTGCCTTGTTTATAATCGTTTGACAAAAACTCCGGCCTGTATGAAAAGCTTGCATTATATTCGCTGTCGATGAATGCTGCATGAGCGCCTCTTTTTATTTCGTCTGTTTTAGTCAGGGTGTATCTGTTCATTTGTGCCTCGCCGCAAACCTTATTACCTGGTATGTTTTCACCTTTTTATAGTTTAATTATAAATGATTTTAGTAGAATTTCAACCTGCGAATAATTTAAGGTCAAACGAAAACCAATCACACGAAAAGGAAAACCCTCGGATTTAAAATTTTTCCATATTTGCAATTTGCATCTTATCACAGGCAGTACTAGCCACAATAGGTATTGCTATTACCCTTAGTGTATTTTTCTAAGAACATGCCAGAATTCGTTGACTTTAAACCACCAAAGGACTAAAATATAAAATACAGGTGAATGTTAAAAATTCAACAATTTTCTACAAAAACCATTTATAGTCTAAGATGTAATAGTACGTAAAAAGGAGGCTAATAGTTATGAATACCAATGCTTCCCCTGCAGCAGGGGATAAGAACCTGGTCGCTTTTGTGGCTTGCGCCGGTTTTTCTGCCGGCAAGGCGAGAGCTTCCGAGTTTGAGTCCTGCAAGGCTTTAGTTGAAGCAGGTTCCAAGCGAGGCGAGTGCAAAGACGGCTGCTGCGGTGTCGGTGACTGTGTAAAGGTCTGCAAGCAAGGCGCTATGAGACTTGAATACGGTAAGGTCATCATCGATCCGGAAAAATGCGACGGCTGCGGTGACTGTGCCGCTGAAAATGTGTGCCCGAGACACCTGATTCGCATGATTCCAAAGGATGCAACCAACTTCATCCCTTGTTCTTCCGCAGAAGAAGATGATGAAATCGTAAGAAAGACCTGCGGCTACGGCTGCATCGCCTGCGGAGAATGTGAAAGAGCATGTCCGGAGGGTGCAGTATCAATCGTAGATAACCACGCCGTTATCGACTACGATAAGTGCGTTGGCTGCGTTGCCTGCATGGTAAAATGCAGAAAGAAAATCATCGTAGATACTCTTCACGATCTTACTGCACTTAAGAGCAATGTTGCTTTTGTAAAGTGCTCCGGCGACGGAAGAGCGGCTCAGAAATATAAAGAAATGGGTATCCAGACTTGTCAGGAAGCAGCAAAGCTCGATCCTAAGGCGCTTGAACTTTGCTCCGCAGGCTGTCTGGGACAGGGCGCATGCACTGCAGTATGTCGCTACGACGCCATCAAGGTTGTGGACGGTGTTGCCAAGGTTGACCCGGACAAATGCGTAGGCTGCAAGGATTGTACATATGCATGTCCTAAGCACCTCATCACCATCGTTCCTTACAAGGGAATGAAGATGGTTGCCTGCTCGTCAGAAGATGACTGCGAAACCAAGGCACAGGTATGCAGCACAGGCTGTCTGTACTGCAAGGACTGCAAGTCCAACTGCCCTAACCTAGCTATTTACGAGGACGGTGCTCACACAGTAATCGATCCTGAAATCTGTGAAGACTGCCATGTATGTCAATACGTATGTCCTAGAGATGTAATCAAGCAGCAGGAAGTTCCTGAATACATTTTCCTGCAGCGTGAAGCTCTGGGCATCGAGGAAGGAGAATAGACATGAGAAAATTAAAAACTATGGACGGAAACGCCGCTGCTGCTCATGTTGCTTATGCGTTCTCTGAGGTTGCTGCAATTTATCCTATTACACCATCCTCACCTATGGCAGAAAACATGGACGAATGGGTTTCCCAGGACAGAACCAATATCTTTGGTGAAAAAGTAAAAATCGTAGAGATGCAGTCCGAAGCAGGTGCTGCAGGTGCAGTTCACGGTGCTATTGCCGCCGGTGCTCTCACCTCAACATTCACAGCTTCACAGGGTCTGCTCCTCATGATTCCTAATATGTATAAGCTGGCAGGCGAACAGACTCCTACAGTTTTCCATGTAGCTGCCCGCTGCGTTGCCACTCATGCACTTAATATTTTCGGCGACCACTCCGATGTTATGGGATGTCGTCAGACAGGTTTTGCGATGCTCTGCTCCAACAGCGTACAGCAGTCCATGGACCTTGCAGCAGTTGCACACCTTTCCGCTATCGGCGGACGTCTTCCTATGCTCCACTTCTTCGATGGTTTCAGAACATCACACGAACAGCAGAAGATCGAAACATGGGATTACGAAGATTTAAAGGAAATGGTGGATTGGGATGCAATCAAGGCATTCAAAGCCAATGCCCTTCATCCAAATCATCCTCATACAATGGGTTCAGCTGAACAGCCGGAAACCTTCTTCCAGCACAGAGAAGCCTGCAACACCGCTTATGCTGAAACACCTGACCTTGTAAATGCTTACATGGAAAAGGTTAACGCAAAGATCGGAACAGACTACAAGCCGTTCAACTACTACGGAGCTCCTGATGCAACAGAGGTTATCGTAGCTATGGGTTCAGTCTGCGAATGTGCTGAGGAAGTTATCGACTACCTCAATGCAAAGGGTCATAAGGTCGGCATTGTAGAAGTTCACCTTTACAGACCTTGGTCCAACAAGTACCTCTTCAACGTTCTGCCTAAGACAGTAAAGAAGATTGCTGTTCTCGACAGAACAAAGGAACCTGGCGGACTTGGCGAGCCTTTGTTCCTCGATATGGTTGCTGCAGTAAGAGGAACCGAATTTGAAGACTGCCTCATCTGCGGCGGCAGATACGGTCTTGGTTCTAAGGACGTTCAGCCGGGAGATATTCTCGCTGTATACGAAAACTTATGGTCAGAAAACCCTAAGAAGGAATTCACACTTTCCATCACCGACGATGTTACCAACCTTTCCATCACCGGTTCAGAAAATCCTGACGTTGCTCCTAAGGGCACCAAGGCTTGCAAGTTCTGGGGACTGGGTGCAGACGGTACTGTCGGCGCCAACAAGAACTCCGTTAAGATTATCGGCGACCACACTGACAAGAAGGCTCAGGCTTACTTCCAGTATGACTCCAAGAAATCCGGCGGTGTTACAATTTCCCACCTGAGATTCGGTGACGAGCCTATCAAGTCAACCTACTATGTAAAGCAGGCCGACTTCGTAGCATGCCACAACTCAGCTTACCTTTACAAGTATGAAATGGTTCAGGATGTTAAACCGGGCGGATTCTTCCTCCTCAACTGCGTATGGAACGATGAAGAGCTGGAAGAAAAGCTTCCCGGACAGGTTAAGAGATATATCGCACAGAACAACGTTCAGTTCTACACCTGCGATGCTGTATCCCTGGCTAAGGAAATCGGACTGGGTGCAAGAAGAACCAACTCAATCCTTCAGGCTGCTTTCTTCAAACTTGCTGACATCATTCCTATCGATGAAGCAGTAGGATATATGAAGGATGCAATCAAGAAGACCTACGGCAGAAAGGGTCAGAACATCGTAGACATGAACTGCGCCGCTGTAGATGCAGGTATCAGCCACATTCATAAGGTTGAAGTTCCTGAAAGCTGGAAGAACGTTCCGGACGACGCTCCTGCTCCTGCACTGGTAGGACGGGATCAGCTCCACACAGATTTCCTCAACGACATTCTCGTTCCTACAGGAAATCTTACAGCAGACAACGTTCCTGTATCCAAGTTCTTATCAACAGTTAACGGCATGATGCCTGCAGGTACTGCAGCTTACGAAAAGCGCGGTATCGCAGCTGATTTACCTCACTGGAACCTTAAGAACTGTATGCAGTGTAACTGGTGTTCATACGTTTGTCCTCACGGCGTAGTAAGACCTTTCGTGCTTACTAAGGAAGAGGCTGAAGGCGTAGCAGATACAGTAACAATGAAGGGTGAAAAGAAGTACGACTTCACTCTCGGCTGGTCACTTATGGACTGCACAGGCTGCGGCTCCTGCTCAGAAGTATGTCCTGCAAGAAACAAGGCCATCACAATGGCTCCTGCAGAAGACGAATTCATGCATGCTCAGCAGGCAAAATTCGACCACTTATATAAGAATATCGACGAAAAGGAAGTTCCTTTCAAGGAGGATACAGTCAAGGGCTCACAGTTCAAGACTCCTCTTATGGAATTCTCCGGCGCATGCCCGGGCTGCGGCGAATCACCTTACGCCAAGCTGGTAACTCAGCTCTTTGGCGACAGAATGTTCATCGCAAACGCAACAGGCTGCTCCTCCATCTGGGGTGCTTCCGCTCCTGCAACTCCTTACACGGTAAACAAGCAGGGCAGAGGTCCGGCATGGGCTAACTCCCTGTTTGAGGACAACGCAGAGTTCGGTTTCGGTATGGCTACATCTATGAACGCCAGAAGAAACGAGCTTAAGTCCGCAGCAGAAAGACTTTACGATGTAATCGGCGTTCCTGCCAAGGCGTGGGTTGCTTCCATGAACGACGCTGAAAAGGCCGAAGTAACAGGAAACATCCTCCTGGCAGAAGCAGAAAAGATTGCAGATACAAACGAAGACGCTAAATATGTTGTAGAAAACAAAGACATGCTTATCAAACCGTCAATGTGGATCTTCGGCGGTGACGGTTGGGCATACGATATCGGTTACGGCGGTGTTGACCACGTTCTTGCTTCCGGAGAAAACGTAAACATCCTCGTATTCGATACAGAGGTTTACTCCAACACAGGCGGACAGTCCTCCAAGGCAACTCCTATCGGTGCCGTAGCTAAATTCGCTGCTTCCGGTAAGGCAGTAAAGAAGAAAGACCTTGCTCAGATCGCTATGGCATACGGCTATGTATACGTAGCACAGGTTGCAATGGGCGCTAACCCTGAACAGACTCTGAGAGCTTTCCGCGAGGCCGAAGCCTATGACGGTCCTTCCCTCATCATCGCATACGCACCTTGTATCAACCACGGCATCAAGGCCGGCATGAACAAGTCAATGCTTGAGATGAAGAAGGCAGTTCGTTCAGGCTACTGGGATCTTCTCAGATACAACCCTGCACTGGCAGCAGAAGGCAAGAATCCGCTTTCCATCGACAGCGCCGCTCCAACAGAAAGCTTCAGAGACTTCATCATGGGCGAGGTACGTTACAACTCACTTGGTCTTAAGTTCCCTGAAAGAGCAGAGGCTCTCTTCGAAAAAGGCGAAGAAATGGCTCTCGACAGATACAAGACCTTGAAGCACCGTCAGGACAGCTTTGATAAGTAGAAAGGAGGATGATCAGCATGAAAAGGTTTGAAGTTACATATAAAAGAAGACTTAACGACAACATGGTATGGCTTAAGATTTATGCACCCCTTGTTGCCCGTAAAGCCAGACCGGGTCAGTTCATCATTCTTCGTACTGATGAATTCGGTGAAAGAATTCCTCTCACCATGGCAGGCCACAATGAAGAAGACGGCACAATCGATTTGATATACGCTGCAGTAGGCAGAACTACAATGCTTATGGACCAGCTGGAGGTTGGCGACTGCTTCGCTGACATCGTAGGCCCTCTCGGCAAGCCGACCCACATGGACGGCCTCAAGAGCGTCTGCGTAGTAGGCGGAGGTACAGGTAATGCCCTGGCTTATCCTCTTGCCTCCGGTATGCATGCACACGGTGTTCGCACAACTATGATTGAAGGATTCAAGAACAAGGATCTCGTTATCCTTGAAGATGAGTTCAGAGAAAACGTTGACGAACTCTATGTAGTAACAGACGATGGTTCCTACGGCGAAAAGATGTTCACTACTCAGAAACTGGAAGAACTCATCCAAAAAGGTGAAAAGTTCGACGAGATCGTTGCGGTAGGCCCTCCTATCATGATGAAGCTCGTCTGCCAGATTGCCGAAAAATATAACATTCCGTCCGTTGCATCCCTTACCGCTTACATGATCGACGGTACAGGAATGTGCGGCGGCTGCAGATGCAAAATCGGCGGCGAAGACAAATTCGTATGCGTAGACGGTCCTGAATTCGACGGTTCATTAGTAGACTGGGATGACCTCTTAAGAAGATCTAACTACTACAAGGAACAGGAAGCAGAAGACAGAGCTCATGTATGCAGACTGACAGGAGGTGTTCGTTACCATGATTAATTTAGTAAACAAGCAGAATGCTATGCCTGAACAGGCTCCTGATATCAGAAACAAAAACTTTTTGGAAGTATGTACAGGTTATACTGAAGATATGGCTATCAGAGAAGCTATGCGCTGCCTGAGATGCCGCAAAAAACCTTGTGTTTCCGGATGCCCGGTAAACATCAAGATTCCTGAGTTCATCGCAAAGGTTGCCGAAGGCGACTTTGAAGCAGCTTATGAAATCATTTCCGAGGACAGCTCACTTCCTGCAATCTGCGGTCGTGTCTGCCCGCAGGAAAACCAGTGCCAAGGAGAGTGCGTACAGTGCGCCAAGGGCGAATCCGTTGCAATCGGCCGTCTTGAAAGATTCGTAGCTGACTGGCATGCAGCAAACTTCGGCGACGAAGAAATCGCCCCTGTAGAAGGCAACGGTCACAAGGTTGCTATCATCGGTGCAGGTCCTGCCGGACTTGCCTGCGCAGGCGACCTTGTGAACAAGGGCTACGATGTTACAGTATTCGAAGCACTTCACAAGACCGGCGGCGTACTGGTTTACGGTATCCCGCAGTTCCGTCTTCCTAAAGAAATCGTAGCTGCCGAGGTTGCAAAGCTGGAGGCAAAGGGCGTAAAATTCGTAACAGATGCCATCGTAGGACGCGCTTTCACAGTTGATGAGCTCATGGACGAAGAGGGCTTCGAGTCCGTATTCATCGGAACCGGCGCAGGACTTCCTTCATTTATGAACATTCCGGGCGAAAACTTCATCGGCGTTTGCTCAGCAAACGAGTACCTGACCCGTATCAACCTGATGAAGGCATACAAGCCTGAATACGATACTCCTATCATGCACGCTGACAAGATCGCCATCGTAGGCGGCGGTAACGTTGCTATGGACGCTGCCCGCTGTGCCAAGAGAATGGGTGCAAGCGAAGTGTATATCATCTACCGTCGCAGTATGGATGAGCTTCCTGCAAGAGCAGAAGAGGTTCATCACGCTATGGAAGAAGGTATTATCTTCAAGCTTCTTACAAACCCTGTTGAAATCAAGGGCGATGAAAACGGCGTTGTAACAGGTATCGAATGTGTGGAAATGCAGTTGGGCGAGCCAGATGCTTCCGGAAGAAGAAAACCGGTGGTAATTGAGGGCTCCAACCATGTAATCCCTGTTGACATGGTAATCATGTCCATCGGTACCAAGCTTAACACTCTCATCCTTGATACTACCAAGGACCTTGCTGCCAACAAGAAGGGTGGCATAGGCACTGACGATGATGCAGCTACAAACCGCCCGGGAATCTTCGCAGGCGGCGACGCTGTAACAGGCGCAGCTACAGTTATCAAGGCTATGGGCGCAGGCAAAACTGCCGCTGCAAGCATTGATGAATATTTGAGCAAATAAATAGGCATATTCCAATTTACTTTGAAAGCCCGAGGATGATTCCCCGGGCTTTTGTAATTTTAATAATATGCCGTTCTACGACCCTAAACAATAAGCTTACCATTCACACCAGTTTTCACTTCTGACAGGCTCTATGATCCACTTTGCAGCCCTGCTAGAAATACTTGTGATATTCCGAATACTCTCCCTGCTCATATTATATTCAATGTCTACTATATTGCTCTTCAATCTGCCTCTGTATATCACTCCGCTTTTGTCTATAACCGCACATTCAAGAGCTGCATTTCTGATATTAAGCTCAGCGTCGCCTATGAGCATATTCTGGACCAGAGCCGCTTTGCCGTCCTTCACTGCTAAAGCCAGCCCCCTATCGAAGAAAGCATCATCCATGCCCTCGGGAATCCCGCCGTTGTAAAGGACTTCATAAGGTTCTTCACCCCTGTCTGTTCTGCAAAGAACCGCGGCGTAACCCTCATGATTGGTCAGCGCCAGACTTCCGTCCTCGCCCCATGCAAAGGTAAGATTTTTCGATGCCGGAAATACCCTTACGGGTCCATCAGAGGTCCAGTTGTCCGCGTCAATCATATCAACGAAGCAATCTCCGTCTTTAACCGAGAAAACCGCCAGATATCTGTGGTCACCGGACAGACTCATCTCAACATATTCAGCCTCCTCATCCAAAGGATAAACCATGGAAAGCTCATGGCTTAGAGGCTTTGGGTCCGGCAGGGTGTAGCTTTTCTTGCCCATCTTTACTGTTGCGGTGGAAGCCACCTCGATGGGAAGCTCATACACTCCGTAGCCGCCGGATATATGGGAAACATCAACAGCTTCGCCCTTGGCTGTTCTATTGTTAACGATAAATAGCATTCTGTTTTTAAGGTCATACTCCGAGGCGGTTTTTCCCACATAGGAGTTATCCGACTGTTCTTCTGCATCATAGGACAGCCCTCCCGAAAGGTCCGGATGGTACCACCTCTTTCCGTCCATGATGTTTTCCTCCTGAATAACCAGCATGGGTTCAAATTCATAAAAATCTTCTCCCTCACCCAAAGGCTTTTCTATAACCGTCTCGTAACTCAAAGAGGTCTTTTCGTCATAGTCCTCCGCCTTTGAAACCCTGTATTCCTGATATTCATTGTCTATGACAGGGATTCTGAATAAATTGTTAAAGGCGGTGTAAAGGTCAACATCAGCAGCATAGGCAGAGGCTTTTTCCGGGGAAAGCATTTCCAGCTCATCGTAAATCTTCAGTCCCGTCAGTGCATCGTCGGAGTTGTATATTCTGTTTCCCATCTGGAATCTGAAGCTTACCGGGTAATAGTCCAGGTAGTCCTTAAGTCTTATTTTTCCTTCTTCTGTCAGACCGGCCTCACATACCCTTTGCTGCACTTCATCGTAAAAGTCATGGATTTCCTTTTCCTGCAGCCCTTCCAACCCGTCGTATTCCAGCCGCGTAGAGAAGGGCAGGGTAGACTCTCCGGTGAAACGAATGTCATCGTCGGCATCAGTATCCGACTCTTCAGCCATTTCACCTCTTTTAAAGGAAGACTTCGTCTCATGGGTACTGAAATCGAAGGTGCTTACCCAGTGAAGATCATCCGCCGAATCAGCCCTGAAGCCTACCGTCAGACCCTCAGCAGCAGCACTGTCTCCCATGACGGTCTCCTCTGTCAGACTGACCTCACCTATCTGTTCGTCCACAAAAGCCCAGCCGTAAGCAATCATTCCGGCCCAGATAGCCGTGGCCATTACGAATATAATATTAGACTTTTTCATAGTAAATGCCCCTCCTTATGCCATCTGATCCACGGCTTTTCTGATGCGGTCTGCTCTGTAATCATACTTTTCCTTTACAATTTCAATCAGGGTTCTGCCGGACTCTTCTATATCCTTGACACTGAGGTCGTCTATAATCTCACTTTTTCTTATGAGAATCGCCCTATCGATATAGTCGGCTATTTCCTCGATAAGGTGGGTGGAAATAATCACCGTTTCGTCCTCATCCAGCACGCTTATCAGTACTTCATAAAAGTCCTCTCTGTTAAACACATCGTTGCCGGCGAAAGGCTCATCCATGAATATGTATTCGGCCCCCTGACTGATTGCAAGCACCACCTCAAACTGATTCTGCTGTCCCAGACTGAACTCGCTTATTTTTTTCTTAGTGGGCAGCTCGAAAAATTCCATCAGAGCATCGTACCGTTTCTCGTTGAACTTTGGGAACTGCATTTTGTAAAACCACTTGTGGTCGTCTGCCGTGACGGATGGAAAGAAGGAATGGTCTCCGGTTGCAAAGGACAGCCTGAATATGTTGCTGCCGTCTATCTTCTTTCCGTCCAGCGTAATCTCGCCCTCAAAGGTCAGGAAACCCATTATACATTTCATCAAAGTGGTCTTGCCTGCTCCGTTAGCTCCGAAAAGACCTATTATCTGCCCCTTTGGAATCTGAATATTGCAGTTGGAAAGAGCCACCTTTCCCTTATATTCTTTAGATACATTTTTAACCTCAATCATTTTCCATCCTCCTAAAATGGTAATATATGCGACAGATAATCCGGATACAGCGCAATATCAGGCGTTACAAAGGCATATAGACATAAATCAAGCATGGTGTGAACAACCATTATAACGGCTATGAAAACCGCCTCTATTACAGGCGTCACCCAGATAGTTCGCGAGTACTCTTTTCTGTCAGGCAGCCTCTTCATAACATATACGCTCTTGGTTTCCTTGTTGTAGTATGCATAATTCCAATATGTCTGCACAATCAGAACCAGCAGAATGCCTAGAATGTATCCGTAATAGGTATGCTCCTGAAGTTCCCAGAAGTAAGGCATTTGGGTGCCGGAATCTATGGTTATTCCCTTGATGCTGCTCTCTATGGCACGCATCTTAAGCAGAAATCTGCCGAAGAAAAGCAGATGCTCCGCAATGCCTAAAAAAATACATGCTCCCCAGAGGAAATCAGTTTTTTCGAGATTAATTCCAAGAGGTAAAAATCTGCGCCGCAGTCTGAGGCTTTTTCCCTCATCTCTGCCGTATCGGCTGAGCATGGATATCTCCTGCGACTCCGGATTGGATAAGCTGTATAAATCAGTAGGACTGTTCACCTTAAAATGAACGGTATCATCAAATTCCGTGCTGTCCAGATCAACTATCCCGTCGTGACTGTTAACCTTAAAGGGATCCCCTTTAGGTCGCTTTTCCCTGAAGATCACATCTCCCAATGAAAGCCCTGCGTAGATAAAAACAATTAAAATTGCCAAAAGAATGTAACTGTTGTCCGGGTTGTAAATCCATACAAGAATCATGGGGATTATTACCAGCGCCACTCCCGCTGACGGAGTACCGTTATGCCAGCTTAGATAACAGGATCTGGCACATTCCCCTGCCAGAGCCAGTGCCGCGGCTATATTAAAGACTATTACCGCAGGATGGGCAATGGGAATCAAAGCATGACCTATTTCAGTTCTAAGAAGTCCCAGTGCAAGCTTGGTGTCAATACCGACGGCGCCTGCCATGACAAGCCCCGCCTTTCCGATTATAAATAAAGATGCTACAGCCACGCCCCAGAATATAATGATAAGAGCCAGATAGTAAAAGAAAAGAGTAATATAGGCCGAAACAGGCGATATGCACAGCCTTCTCACGGTATAACCGGTAGTTGAAAGGGTTCCTTTGGCGGCTTTTTTCCCGTTCAATGAATTGGCCGCAGAGAGCAGACCTATTAAAATGACAGCTATAAACAGCAGCACAGACCAGATTCCTCCAAAAGCCCGCTCCATAAGCATATACGCATCCGCCTCAAAAGGATTTCCTGTTCTCAATAAAAGAATTGCCCCAAAGCATACCGGAATTGTTCCTGCAGAAAGCAGAAGCTTTTTATAGCTCCCCCTGTTATACAGGAAAATTAATGACAAGTATTTTTTCAATCATTTTACCTCCCTACTCATTTACGAACGGAGTCCCCATCAGATAACCTGCTGCAGCACATGCTGTAAAGCATCTGATGAATCCGCCCTATGTCGGGGAAGGTATAGTACTCATAGCTTTTATCATCATAGTAGACACCCTCATAGACGGTAACCAGCCCTCTCAGTTGTACAGAAGCTCCCTGAGCCGACTCGCCCGGCAAAACAACCAATTTTCCCATGGTTTCTGCCTCCGGCATCTGATTGCGCAGGATTTCCTGTATTTCTGCCTTCAGTTCCTCGCCCTCAGGATCATCCAGATATATCATTTCCACACTTCTGTCTTCCATGACCAAACGAATTTCAGTAAAATCCAGATCATCTTCCTGAAAGTTTACCGGCGAATTGCGCTCCCTGCAAATCCAGCTTACTGTAAAGATATAAAGCAGAATCAATATGGCAAAGGCAATCATCCAAAGTCGTTCCTTTTTCTGGGCTTCATTTACATATGTACTGATTCCCTTTATTGCCGCATTATCCGCAGCCTCAACCGTTATGGCTGCTGCTCCGTCCGGATACAGGACTTTATCCTGTGACCTGCGCTCTCCGTCCAGCAGCTCGCTGACCGACACGTCCAGCACCTCTGCGAGAGGTCTCAGCATAGAGACATCAGGAAAGCTTTTTCCCCGTTCCCATTTGGATACGGCTCTGTCGGTAACTCCCAGCTTATCTGCCAGAGACATCTGGGTCATCTCCTTTTCCTTTCGCAGCTCCTGTATCAGTCTTCCCGTCTTTTCGTAGTCCATCATGATGTTCCTTCCCTTCACAGTTCAAATCTTATCACCTCTCAGAAAACAAGGCAACAAACCGTCGGTTGAGTCGGCCGAAATACTATAAAAATTGCCGGCATTAAAGCCGGCAACAGTTTAATTTTGTTTTAGTCCGTATAGTTGTCGAAGTATCCCTGAATATAGATGAACGGGGTTCCCTTGTCGCCGGAGCCGCTGGTAAGGTCGCACAGCGAGCCCAGAAGGTCTGTTAATCTTCTAGGTGTAGTTCCTTCTGTCGCCATCTGTCCTACCAGATTGTCATCCTTTTCGCGGATAGCACCTTCGATAGCAGCCTTAAGCTCGTCGCCGCGAAGGTCAGCAAAATCGTTATCCGCAAGATATTTAAGCTTAAGCTCGTTTGGCTGTCCGATAAGTCCCGAAGTAAATCCAGGAGAAACTACAGGGTCTGCAAGCTCCCAGATCTTGCCTACAGGGTCCTTGAAGGCACCATCGCCGTAGACCATAACCTCGACTGTCTTGCCTGTTCTTTCCTTGATATCTGCCTGGACGCTTTCAACGAATTCCTGACAGTTGACAGGGAACAGTTTGATTGTGTCCTCTGTAGCCTTGTTGGAGCCCAGAATGCCGTAGTCAGGGTTGTATCCTGATCCGTTTACAGGAGCTGTCAGCAGCTCGTCCATACCCAGCACAACCTTGCCTCCGGCTTCTTTGATAAGCCTCTTGGTTCTCTTTCTCGTGTGAATGTCCGCACAGATAACCTTGTCGGTGTAATCTACGATTTTACGAGGATTGTTTGCAAAGATAATCTGAGCCTCCGCGCCCTCCTCCTCGATAATTCCTTTATAGTAGTTTACATAATCAATGTCGGTGAAGGTGTGCTTCGACTTGCCAAAGGTCTTTTCAAACTCCTCCTGAGTTAGCAAATCGATGTACGGATCGATGCCTTTTTCGTCAAGAAGGTCTATATCCAGCAGGTGGTTTCCCACCTCATCGCTTGGATAGCTGAGCATGAGTACCACCTTCTTGCAGCCCTTGGCTATGCCCCGGAGGCAGATAGCGAATCTGTTTCTGCTGAGGATAGGGAAAACCACTCCTACAGTTTCTCCTCCCAGCTTGTTTCTTACATCCTCAGCAAGCTGGTCGGTGGTAGCATAATTTTTCTGTGCACGGGCAAGAATTGATTCCGTAACTGCCAGCACATCCTTGCTGCCGATTTCAAAATCGCCTGCCTCAAGGCACCCCATGAGGGTGTCAACTACAATCTTTCTTAAATCGTCGCCTTCCTTGATAATCGGGCCTCTGAGCCCGCGGGAAACGGTTCCTATTCTTCTTTCCATGTATATCTCCTTTTAAAAAGCAAAATTTGTTTTCTTTTCCTATAACTATACAATTATACTCTATTCCGTGCACTCATTCAAGTACATAAATCCCTATTTTTCAAGGAGTCCGCCCACCAACACGAAGTAGGACGGCACCTTGCCCTCTTCAATCCACTCAAGCTCGATTCCCAAAAGGTCATGGACTGTTTTGCCTACATTACCTCCCAGGGCTTCTATAGAATAGCGCATTTTGTCCGGATGTCTGCAAGGCGCACCGGATGTTCTGGTACAGTTCCCTTTGCCACAGAGACTGCAGCTTCCTGCGGAAAGTGATATGGAGCCAGGGCGGGCGCTTTCCAGCTCAAAGAGCTCGTCGGTAACCTTCGCCTTTACATCCGCCATGATTTCAAGGCTTCTTCCCTCCGACTCCGAACCGTCGAAATTTATCTTATACCCCAGCACATAAAGACTGTTGTATTTTTTCCAGTATTCCTCCGGCTCAAAATCATAGCTTGGGCATGACCAAACCTTGTCAAAATTGGAGCATCTGCGGCAGTATCCGAGAAACTCCTGAACATTTATGTAGTCTCTCATATAATCTGCAACCGATATGCTTTTTTCAAATTTCTCTAGTGTGTACATGGTGCCTCGCCCCTTTCTTTTTGGCTTTTTCCGTTTTTAGTATACCATAGACGGCGGATTTATGATACAATATTTCTCAGAAACAGATTCTAAACATGGAGGAAAAGATATGGCTTTTGGTTTTTTCAAAAAAGTAGAAGCAGCAGATTTGATTTTACATAACGGACATGTATTTACGCAGAACCCCGAGCTTCCCTGGGCTTCCGCCGTTGCCTGCAAAGGCGAGGAAATAATGACCGTAGGTAATTTTGATGATATGAGCGGTATCATCAACGATGATACTCAGATAATAGATTTAAACGGAAAGTATGTATTCCCCGGATTTATAGATATCCACAGAAGTCCTGTTCTTAAGGTTTTCGAAGGCCGTTATGCGGATCTGTCGGAATGCAGCTGTCCGGAGGATGTGGCTGAAGCCATCAGAGAGTGGACCGAAGAAAATCCTGACAGCGAAATCGTATTCGGTTATGGGTACAGGGACGATCTAAAGCCAGAGGACAATCCTGAGGATGAAGAGTCAGCCTCCGCCAAATTCCTTGACGAGGTTTGCCCTGACAGACCTGTTCTGCTGCTATGCGCCAACTGCATCGACTGCTGGACCAACAGCGCAGCGGACAGGATAATCGTAGAGACCGCCGAGGAGGAATGTGTTGACACGGTGACCGTAGGTTATGTGCTCAACCTTCTCATTCCTTTTGACTTTGACGCGGTGGAGGAAAGCGTTCGCCTAGAAATTGCAGACCTTGCAGACAAGGGTTTTACCTCCGTTCTCAACCTGCAGTCTCCGGATTATTTTGAGAGTCTCTATCAGGACTCCATCATAGGATTATATAACGAAGGACAGCTGCGTCAAAGATTTTTCGGCTCATATTTTATGAACCGCCCACTGCTTCCTAACGGTCTCATCCACCGTCTCATGGCGAGGAGAACCAACTGTCTGGAGCTTGGGAACATGATTCACGCCGAAATGCTGAACCTGTATCTTGATAATGCCGCCTCACCTGTTCCTTTCAGTCAGGAGGCTCTGAACGCTATTCTGGAAGATGTCTGTGATAAGGGCTTCGGTATTTTCTTAGAGGCCATAGAAAAAGAAGATCTGATGATGGCTTATGCTGCACTGGAGTATGTTCGCAGCAAGGGTTATAAAAGCGTCTTCGTAATCGCGTCGGACTACGAGCTTTCCTCCGAGGATGCCGCTGACCTTATCTACTGGGAAAGCGCTTTTAAGACGTGGGGCACCAATGTGTTCTCACCGGGCAGCCTGACAGGCAGCGTTGCTTCGGTAGAGGAAGCCATAGATCACCTCACTGTAGACGCAGCGGCAGTTGTCGGAATGGCCGACAGGCTGGGCTCACTGGAGGCGGGCAAGCTGGCAGATATGGCAGTCTTTGATGAAAATCTTTTCGAGCTGGATCTTAAACTGCTTCCAAGAGTACATGCTGACATGACCATTCTGGGAGGCGAAGTGGTTTACGACGCTGATGCGGAAAACGATATTGAAATGTATAATTTAATGGCTTCACAGCAATTATGAATATAGGGAGGAACTTTGATATGAAAAAACTTTTAACTGTACTCTGCATTATCGCACTTCTTTTTGCGGTTACAGCCTGCTCAACCAAGCCTGCGGCTGAAGAAACGCCTATTGTAAATCCTGTTAACCTGAGCTTTTCTCTCCTCGACGGAGAAGACGAGCTGGACCTCGAGGATTTCGAGGAAATTCAGGATGACCCATTTATTGCCGAGGAAGGCTCCTCCGTGCTGGAGGCAACTCAGCTTTACTGCATGTCTCACGATATTTCCATTTCCGTGGATTCCTCGAAAGGCTATATAACCGAAATTGCAGGTCTCACCGAAGGAGATTATTCTGAAATGACAGGCTGGGTATTCACAGTTAACGGAGAGATGGGTATGCTCTCTGCGGAAGAGCAGCTTGTGGAAGAAGGCGACAAAATTGCATGGGAGTTTATTGACTTTTCAGCAATAGCATGGTAAAATGAACACAATAATTTATAAAAACATCACTCATCCTTCACTTTCAGATGTTATTATTTAAGTGTTCTTAGGGGATGAGGAACAAATAGCAAACTTTCCTTCTTTTATTGAATACACACACACTTTCAGGAAAAAAGCTTCTCTTGCGAGAAGCTTTTTTCCGTTTTTGCATCATACAGTCATATATGAACAATCCTGTCGCTGACATGCTCCACCATAGGGATGTCATGTGAAATAAGCAGCATTGTCAGGTTTCTTTCATCGCGAAGTTTTTTGAGCAGGTGCACTATCTGTGACTGTACCGGCACATCCAGAGATGAAATGGGCTCATCAGCAATTAAAAAGTCCGGATTAGTTATGAGTGCCCGGGCAATGGCTGCCCGTTGCCGCTGTCCGCCTGACACATTGTAAGGGTACCTCTCCAGAAGGTCTTTTTCAAGGCCACAGACTTCTGCCGCTTTCTGTGCCATGATGCACATCTCTTTTTTTCCCATTCTCCGCTTTTCTCTGCGTGCCTCTATGTCTGCAGGCTCCGCAATAATCTCCCAGAGCTTCATTCTGGGATTAAATGCAGAAGCCGAGTCCTGAAATATCATCTGCAGCTTCAGTCCCTCCGCCACCTTTATACATCCCGCCTCCGGCTCATAAATTCCCATTATGCACCTTGCCAGGGTGGATTTGCCGCTTCCTGAAGGTCCCACCAGACCTACAATCTCTCCTTTATTTATGGTCAGATTAAAATCCTCCAGCACTCTGCAAAAGGTCCCTCTCCCCAGAGGAAAGGACTTTTTCAGATTATCTATGGTTACAGCCGCTTCCTCATTTTCTGCGCTGCCGTCAATCTTTCCGTGGTAGTGCGAGGTACCCTTACCGTAAGCAACATAGCTTAAAAGCTTTTTGGTATATTCCTCCTTGGGATTTTCGAAAATTTCAGCGGTTTTTCCCTGCTCTATAATCAGGCCGTCCTTCATCACCGCAGTCCTTTCCGCCATTTTTTCGGCAAGTCCCAAGTCATGGGTGACAAAGAGCATTGCCTTACCCTGCTCCCTGCACAACTTTTTAAGCAGTTCCATTATTTCGTTCTGCGTCCTTATGTCCAAAGCGGTGGTGGGCTCATCGGCGATTATCATGTCGGGATTACATGCCAGCGCAATAGCAATAGCCACTCTCTGCCTCATTCCTCCGCTGAGATGGTGGGGATACTGTCTGTACCTTTCCTCCGCCTGAGTAATTTCAACCATTTTAAGCAATTCAACCGCCCTGACTTCTGCCTCTTTCCTGCTGACCTTCTCGTGGAGCAGAATGGCATCCCTTATCTGACTCCCGACGGAAAATGTAGGGTTGAGAAAGGTCATGGGGTCCTGAAACACCATAGACGCGCATCTGCCTCTCACAGCCTCCAGCTGTCTGTCGGTCATTTCGGTGACTCTGATACCCATAAGGCTTATGCTTCCTCCCTCAACCTTGGCATGGCTGCTGTGAAGCCCCAGTATAGCACGACAGAGGGCTGTTTTGCCGCATCCTGACTCTCCCACAAGTGCTACGGTCTCTCCTGCATTCACATAGAGATTTACTCCCCGCACAGCCGGTACTCTGCCTTGAGGTCCGTAAAATGATAATTTAAAGTTTTCAATTTCAAGTATTCTGCTCATTTTCTATAGTCCACTCTGCAATATTGTGAAAAACACCCACGCCGTGATGACCCAGCACAGTGTTTGCCGTAATACCCTTGATATTTGCCTTCATGGCATAGTCTGCATCCACATAGGCGAGGAAGGTGTAAGGCATGGCTTCCGTCATAGCCTGCTGAAATTCGTCATAAAGCTCCGTCCGCTTCCCGGCATCCTCTGTATGTCTTGCCTCTGCAAGAATCTTATCAACCTTCTCGTTGGAATATCCGGTATAATTGTCCCCTGCATCTGTAGAGAATACCTTGTACGTATGGTCATCCGGATCAAAAGGACTTCCCCATCCGATAATGCATGCATATTGTCCGCCCCAGTCGAGAGACGGTCTTGTCTCTGCGGTAACATTAGCCCCAACCTTCTGAAGCTGGGCGGCGCACATGACAGCCATATCCACACGCACCTTATCATCAGCCATGGCTGAAATCACGAAAGCCAGCTGCTGACCGTCCTTTTCATAATAGCCGTCCGCACCTTTTTCCCAGCCGGCTTCCTCAAGAAGCTCCATGCATTTCCCGGGGTTATATTCAAATTTTTCTATGCTGTCTTTATTGTACTCTCCTGCCTGAAGAGGCGAATATGCGGCTTCTCCCTCTCCCAGAAGCACGCTTTCCACAATGGCCTGACGGTCTATGGCATAGCTGAGGATGTTTGATAACTCCGGGTTTTCTGCAAAGAACGGGTGATTGAAGTTGTACGCTATAGCCCGATAATCGGCAGTCTTCATCCTGTATACAGCAAACTCCTGCGCTCCCGGATAATCTGCTTCATCAAAAGAACCCGCTGTCTTGGCGGTAATCTGCGCCATGTCGATTTCACCGGCCGCGAGCTGCAGGGCACGGGCATCTGTATCCGGAACAATCTTGAAAATAACCTTTTCAATATCAGGCTCACCGCCGTAGTAATTATCAAAGCGCTCCATGGTGATAGTCTGCCCCATGTCCCAATCAGTAAGTTTATATGGGCCTGCACCCACAGGATTGCGGTTAAAATCGCAGGTGACCAAATCCTCTCCTTCAAGGATATGCTTTGGCAGTATTCCTATGGTCATATAATCAGGAAAGGCTACATTTGGCTGCGAAAGCTTAATCTTTACTGTCAGTTCATCAGGGCATTCTATAGTTTCGATGTCAGTATAGTTGGAAATAATCTCAGAGCCGTTTGCAGGGTCAAGTATGGCCTCCAGCGTAAACTTTACATCCTCTGAAGTCAGAGGCTCCCCGTCATGAAAGGTCAGACCCTCACGCAGTTTAAATGTATATGTATTTGTCTGTTTGTCAAAGTCCCAGCTTTCAGCGAGCCCCGGCACCACCTTGTTTTCATCATCGTGTGCCGTCAGCCCCGCAAAAATCAGCGCATTGATTTCCCCATGCTCATAAAGAGCCGGGTTTATGGCCGTATAATCACCGCTGCCGTATATCAGCGTATTGTTTCTGTCTATATTTGAATTTTCTCCATTTCCTGCGCATCCTGTTATGACAAGCGCCCCTGCAATAAGCAGCAGACATAGGATTAAAACTACGGATTTCTTCTTCATAAATTCTCCTTTCTTCTATATACATTACTTGATGCAAGCCATATTTAGTGTTTCTCCATTTAGTCCTCGTCGCAGGAAGTAATATAAACATTTTGCTTTATTCGCAGAGAATTAAACTAACTCGCCATTGCAGCTTTATTGTGCTCAAACAGAGTTTAATTCTTACTGCTCATATTGCGCAAGCCTGTTTATTACTTCTCGCTGCTCCTGCGGAATCATTCCGAAACACTACATCTGCCTTGCACAAGCAATTTATGTAAACAGAGAAATATTGCGGTCATTGTGTGCAAAGGCATACCTTTTGACTGAGCGTGGCTGCATAGCAGACGCAAGCAAACGAAGACTTTGGCTGCAAAAATGCACCGTTCAAGCCCAAAGGGCGCGTTTGCAATTTTGCCCAAAGTCTGTGCGCGGTCTTGCTATGAGCAGCGAAGGAGACGGTTGCCGTGCGCACTATGACCGATAATTTCTCTTTTATAAATTGCTGTGCAGCCTGTTGTTCTCTTTCCTGATATATTCTCCCAGCTGTGTAAGGCACACCAGTGTGGTTACCAGCACCGCTGCCGGTATCACGATAATCCACCAGCAGTTTGACAGCAGCACCGATTCAGACATGGACATGAGACTCCCCCACGAAACAGTCGTCAAAGGCAATCCCAATCCCAAGAAGCTCAGCGTGGACTCGGTTATCATAGCCTGACCTATGGCCGTCACCACCATATACATTATGGAAGAGATGAAATTAGGCAGCAGATGTTTTTTTAAGATATAACCAAAATCCGCTCCCATGGTTCTGGCTGCCAGAATATAATCGCTTTTTCCTATCTGACGAACTTCGCTTCGCACCACCTTTGCCATGTTCATCCATCCCGTTAATCCTATAGCCAGTGCAATTGATGTCGCCGAGGGATTTCCCCATATGGCCTGGAGAAACAGAATGAGCAAAATAGACGGCACGCTCATGACCAATTCTGCAAATCCCATCATCATACTGTCCGCTGTCCTGCCCGCCATACCGCTGACCGCACCGTAGACCACAGCTATAACCGTGGAAACGGCTGCCGCCATAAGTCCAATGTATATAGATGCCCTGCCTCCGTATAAAAGCATGGAAAACAGGTCTCTTCCCATAGCATCCGTCCCGAATATATGGCCTGCACCCGGAGCCATACTCACAGCCCCCGGGTCCATCTCCGTACTGCCAAAGGGAGCTATGACCTTTGCCAAAAGGCAGCATGAAATTATGACCGTCAGAACAAACGCGGACAAATATGGCTTACGCTTCATATTCTGC
>JAEDNK010000010.1 GCA_016302545.1 Bacillota bacterium | reverse complement strand
TTTCCACTCTGTCCGCAAGCCTTCCGAAAGGTACAGCCAAGGCGGAGCAGGTCAGCATGTAAATTGTAACTACCCAGCCTACGGTCTGCGCGCCGACCTTAAATTCTTCTTCCAGAGACGGAATGGAAAGGTTCAGCGCGCTTCCCATAAAGGTCGTTATAAAGGATGTTATCACACATACCAGAATTGTATTTTTCTTTTCCCTAATCTTTTCCATAGGGATATTTTGCACTCATTCTAAAGGATTATGCAGATAAAATAATCCTTGCCTTCATCGCTTATTTTCTGAAGCGAACGCTGAACTTTGCCGCGAAGGACTTCAGGAACATTGTTTACCTTGTTTTCCATCTGTTCCGTAACCATCTCTCTCAAGGTTTTTCCGAAAAGATTGGTTTCCCAGATATCCTCCTCGCTTCCAAACTGCTCTGTGAGAAGATTAGCCAGATCTACGGACTGACTTTCCGTACCTACCACCGGTGAAACCTCTGTGGTAATGTCGGTTCTTATTATGTGCAAACACGGCGCCTTAGCCTTCATTCTCACGCCATACTTGCTGCCCTGCTTGAATACCTCCGGCTTTTCCAGAACCATCTCGGACAGCTTAGGCGCTACAATACCGTAATCTATTCGCCACGCATCCTCCAGTGCATTTTTAATGCTGTCGTATGCCACCTTTGCCTGGGAATATTCTTTCAAAAGCATGAAAAGCTGGCTGTCGTTGGATACCTGCGCGCCCATGAGTTCCTCTATAACCTTGTAATACAGGCTGTCGTCCAGCTTAGGCTCCAGGGTAAGTATGCCGCGGCCCATGTCTGCTTTAACAACTCTGAGCTCCTTTATTATCCTGCCATCCGCAATAATCGGGCAGCTTTCCATGGCCTCTCCCATAGTGCAAAATACGTTCATCCAATTTTTTACGCTCTCTATTATGGTAGATTTAATCCAGTGAGTAGCTGAAAGTGCGTCAAGGTATCCCGGCAGCATGAAGTCGATCTGACAGCAAGGGAACTGATTTATCAGATGCCCGAAAAGCCGGTCAAAATCCGATTCATTCATTTTCTGACAGTTAAGGGGAACTACGGGCACGCCGTATTTTGCCTCCATGCCCTCTGCCGTTTCTCTGCACTTGGTATTTTCGGGGGAAGCTGAGTTGAGTACTATGACAAAAGGCTTTCCCAGAGCTTTAAGCTGTTCTACGGTCTTTTCCTCCGCTTCAACAAAGTTTTTTCTCGGCAGTTCTCCGAAGGAACCGTCAGCGGTAACCACAATTCCAACAACCGAATGTTCGTTTATGACCTTTTCAGTTCCTATTTCGGCGGCTTTGGAAAAAGGAATCTTTTCCTCCTGCCAAGGAGTGGAAACCATTCTTTCCTTTCCCTCCTCTCTGTCGCCTAAAACCCCCGGTATCATATAGCCTACACAATCCACAAGTCTTACCTTTAGATTAGCCCCGCTTTGAGTGGATACAAGAACCGAGTCGGGAGGAATAAATTTAGGCTCTGTTGTGGTAATGGTTCTGCCCTCTCCGCTCTGGGGCAGTTCATCGGTTACTCGTGTTTTTTCATACCTGTCCGTTATAGTCGGGAGTACCATAATATCCATAAATCGTCTTATAAATGTGGATTTACCTGTCCTTACAGGCCCTACAACTCCGATGTAAATGTCTCCTCCGGACCTTACTCCTATTTCTTCATATATCGATTTATTTATCATAAAAACCCCTCCGCAATACCCTGCTTTTTTATGAATATATGTCGCGGAGGGGTTTGATATTACTTTTTTCAGTTCAGGTAGTTAAGCTGATTCAGATACTGCTGCTTTCTTCTTGCAAGTTCGGCGTCATATTGAGCCTCGCCGCCCTTATGCAGCTCCTTGAGATATCCATGGTAGTTACCTATGATGCTGCTGTCGTCATGGCTCATGATGAGCAGAGCAATGTTGGAGCACTGGTCGGCCACTCTTTCCAGATTTGTGATGAGGTCGATAAATGCCATGCCGCCGGGAGTTGTACACTGACCCTTTTTCAGACGATCCACATGTCTGTCCTTAAGCTTTACAACCATGTCGTCGATAACCTCCTCCAGAGGTTCAATGCTCCTCGCCTTATCGCTGTCAAGGCTTCTGAAGGCCTCAACGGTTATATCAGTAATCTCCAAAACAGCCTGCTCTACAATGTTAAGCTCCTTGAGAGCAATATCCGAGAGCTCCAGTTTTTCTGAATCAATCTTCTGAGCCACTTCCATAATATTGACAGCATGGTCTCCCACTCTCTCAAAGTTGGTGCTGGCCTGCATAAGTATATTGATATGCTGATTATCGTGATCGGTCTCAACATATCCTGACAGATTTACAAGATAGCTGTCCATGGCGTCTGTGAACATATCCAGATTATCCTCGTTTTCTCCGATAACCGAAATCCTGCCTTCATCGTATTTTTCCACAAGCCTGCAGCTTCTCTTAAGATTCTTGAGGGCAACCTCACCCATATGAGTGATAGCCTTGTTGGACTCGTCCAGCGCCATAGCGGGTACTTGAAAGAGCTTTTCGTCGGGAACGGCGAGGTCTGCTCTGTCTTCTGCATCCGATGGCTCCGGCTTAATAATCTTAAGTGAGATATTCACGAGAACTCCGGCAAAAGGTACCAGCACCACAGCAGTAACCAGATTGAATATGGTCTGGAAGTTGGCTATATCTCCGCTGTTGACTACGCTGTTCCAAAGGTCAGGAAAGCCCCCTGCCCATTTTATCAGAGACATTACAATCATAAAGAAAATCGTTCCAATCACATTGAAAATAATGTGAACTATGCCTGTCCTCTTTGCGTCCTTTGACGAGCCGATTGAGCAGACCATAGCCGTAGTAACACAGGTTCCTAAATTTATACCCATTATAAGCGGATAAATCAAGTTAAAGGACATAGCTCCTGTAACGGAAATCGCCTGTATCATACCTACGGTAGCCGAAGAGCTCTGTACTATTACAGTTATTAACAGCCCCACTCCTATTGCCAGAATCGGACTGTCGCTGAATCTCTGCATAAGATCAACGAAGGCATCGGACTCGGCCAACGGCTCTACTGCAGCAGTCATATTAAGGAGCCCTGAGAAAAGGATACCAAAGCCTACAGCAATTTCACCGGGAGTTTTGCTCTTAGGCGACTTTACAAACATTATAAGAATAATGCCTGCTACCAGTGCAACCGGTGCCAGAGTATCCGGCTTGAAAAATTCAAGAATCATACTCCCCGAGGAATCTATGTCCATGAGTCTGATTATCTGCGCGGTGATGGTAGTCCCGATATTGGCTCCCATTACTATGCTCACAGCCTGCTTAAGGTCAAGAATTCCGGCGCTTATCAAACCTACTGTCAACACGATCGTCGCAGTGGAGCTCTGAATCACCGCCGTAACCAGCATACCCGTAATGACTCCCATTACCACGTTCTGCGTAGCCTTTCCGAGAACGCTCTTAAGGGCCGAACCGGAAAGATTTTTTAATCCGTCGCCCATAACCTCCATTCCGTAGAGGAACATGGCTAAACCGCCAAGGAGTCTGATGACTGAGAAAATATCCATTGTCTGATTTTCCTTTCTTCAATTAACAATGATAAAGTATCTATTCCGTCACAACCTCGCCTTCAAGGCTGAATGTGTTAGATGAAGTAATCCTGACATTGACAATTTTGCCTGCCATGTCAGGGTTTCCCCGAAAGTTTACAAGCTTAAAGGTCTCCGTTCTCCCGCCGTAGGTTTTTGAATTGGTCTTGGAAGGTCCGTCCACCAGCACCTTTTCAATTTTTCCCACATACTGGGAATTTTTTTCGGCTGAAATCCGGTTGATTACCTCCACCAGCCTGTTAAACCTTTCGTGTTTGACCTCCTCCGGAATCTGATTTTCGTATTCAGCCGCCGGAGTGCCCTTTCTCACCGAATAGAGGAAGGTAAAGGCCGAATCGAATCTGACCTCTTCGCAGAGGCTCAGGGTTTCTTCAAACTCTTCCTCCGTTTCCCCCGGAAAGCCTACGATTATGTCCGTGGAAATGGCTATGTCAGGGGCAACCTCCCTCAGCTTTTTCACCAGCTCCAGATATGCCTCTCTGGTATACCGTCTGTTCATCTGCTTCAGCACTCTGCTTGAACCCGCCTGAACAGGAAGATGGAAATAGTGACAAAGCTTTTTACACTCGCCAAAAGCCTTTATCAGTTTATCCGAAAGATCCTTTGGGTGGCTGGTCATAAAACGGATTCTCTCTATACCCTCCACCTTATCAATCAGATATATAAGGTCCGTAAAATCACAGGTTCCCGGCTCTGTTTCGCTCTCCCCTTTATAGGAGTTGACGTTCTGCCCGAGAAGGGTTACCTCCTTTACTCCGTCTGCTGCAAGCTCTTTTATTTCTCTTAAAATATCCTCCGGCTTTCTGCTTCTCTCCCTGCCCCTTGTATAGGGAACAATGCAGTAGGTACAGAAGTTGTTACAGCCGTACATTATGTTTACAAATGCCTTATGCTTAAACATTCTTTCAGCAGGAAGACCCTCGACGATTTCGCCTCCCTCCTCAAGCACGGAAAGCTGCTTTTGTTTCTCGTTATACAAATTATCCAAAAGGGTCGGAAGCTCGTGTATGTTATGAGTTCCGAAAATAACATCCACCCATGGATATTTAGACTTGAGGGTATCTATAATGTGCTGCTGCTGCATCATGCAGCCGCACACACAGACGGTAAAATTTTCTCGCTGTTCCAGCTTCTTCTTTTTTAGCTGTCCCAGGGTTCCGAAAAACCGCTTGTCCGCGTTTTCTCTGATGCTGCAGGTATTGAATATTACGATATTAGCATCTTTTCTCTCCTTTGCCTGCACATAGCCTCTTTCCAGAAGCATTCCCGCAAGGGTTTCCGAGTCATGCTCGTTCATCTGGCAGCCAAAGGTGGTAATGTGAAATTTCTTTTCCAATTATACGCTTTAACCTTTCTGTAATATCATTATATAATGTGCATTTCGTTTTTCATTTCTCTGCCCATAAGGTAAGAAACTGCGCTGCGCGCGTCCATATCCCCATGTATTACTTTATAAATGCTCTCGGTTATGGGCATCTCTATTCCGTACTGCTGCGCCAAAGCATAAGCCGCCTCCGCTGTGGAAATGCCCTCTACCACCATGCCTATCCTTTGAATGGCTTCATCAGGGGCTACGCCCTCACCTATGAAAATTCCGCAGCGCCTGTTTCTGGAGTGCATACTGGTACAGGTCACTATCAGATCTCCAATCCCTGTAAGACCGGAAAAGGTCTTCATCTCTGCGCCCATGGTGAGTCCCAGTCTTGTCATCTCAGTGATGCCTCTTGTCATCATTGCCGCCTTGGCATTGTCTCCAAACCCCAACCCGTCGGAAATTCCGGCTCCGAGGGCTATTATGTTTTTAAGTGCGCCTCCAAGCTCAACGCCTGCAATATCCTCGTTTGAATATACTCTGAACCTTTCTGTAAAGAAAAGCTCCTGTATCTCCACTGCTAAGTCGTGGTCCTTGCTTGCCACAGCAACGGTAGTGGGCAGCTGTCTGGCTACCTCCTCTGCATGAGACGGTCCTGATAGAGCCACATATCTCACTTCCGGCATCACTTCCTCCGCAACCTGCGAAAGTCTAAGCAATGTCCCCTTTTCGATTCCCTTGGCGACGTTTATTACAGGCACCGAAGGATCAAAATATTTTGCTGCCTCGGTCAGAACGTCTCTGAAGCTCTGGGCAGGGACTGCAAACAGCAGATAATCCTTGTCCTCACATGTATTTTTAAGGTCATCGGAAAGCTCGATTTCGGATGGCAGCTTTACTCCGGGAAGGTAATGACTGTTTTCGCCGGTCCTTCTCATCTCTTCGATCTGCTGCGTCTTTCTTGCCCAGAGGGTAACATGATTTCCTTTGCCTGCAAGGACCGTGGCAAGAGCAGTGCCGAAGCTCCCCGCTCCGATTACACCTATTTTTTTATAATTATACATTCTTTTCTCCAATCACTTTTTAAATGACATCTTAGGCTCCTCGCCCTTGAGAAGTCTCCTGATGTTTGCCCTGTGCTTGAGAAGCACCACTATGGCCATAACAGAACCTATCAACAGGAAATCAGGCTCCAAAAACCGGCAGAGAAGCGGAAAGGAGACAGCACCCAGAAGGGAGCCTACGGACATTCTCTTGGTCAATGCAAGTCCTATGGCGACTACTGCCAGCGCAGCAAGTCCCAGCATCCAGTTTACTGCCAGCAAAGCTCCGAAAGCGGTGGCTACGCCCTTGCCGCCCTTGAAGCTGTAAAAGCAGGGCCAGATATGACCGCAAAAAACAGCCAGGGCACACAGATATCCTACTGCTTCTCCTCCAATGAGTCTTCCTATGAGAACTGCCGCCACCCCTTTTCCTATGTCGATTACAAGGGTTATGAGGGCGGCCTTTTTACCCAGCACTCTCAGGGCATTGGTGGTCCCTGCGTTTCCGCTTCCTTCTTTCTTTATGTCTATACCGTGAAGCTTTCCCAGTATTATAGACGGGGAAATATTTCCCAGCAGATAGGCTGCTATGACGGGTATTATCACTCTCCAAAGAGGTGTTTCAGTAAAAATAACAACATTGCTCAGCATATCCTACTCCTCTTTTTCGCCTTTTTCTCTGAATACAAACTTAATGGATGTTCCTTCAAAGCCGAAGCCTTCTCTGATTTTGTTTTCCAGATAACGGGCATATGAAAAATGCATGAGCTCTCTCTTGTTTATTTGGAAACTGAACAGAGGCGGCTTTACTGCAACCTGAGTCACGTAGTATATCTTAAGTCTTCTTCCCTTGTCCGAAGGCGGCTGCTTCATCATGGTGGCATCGGCAATAAGGCTGTTCAGCTGTCCCGTCGGCACTCTCATGGCCCTCTTTTCTGCCACATATTTAGCCATTTCGATTACCTGAAAAACCCTCTGCTTATCCTTTACCGAAATAAACACCGAAGGAGCGTAGGACATGAACTGCATCTCCGCTTCGATGAGGCGTTTAAAGTCTCTCATGGTGTTGGTTTCCTTTTCAATAAGGTCCCACTTATTTACCACAACCACTATTCCCTTGCCTGCCTCGTGAGCCACGCCTGCGATTTTTTTGTCCTGTTCGGTTATGCCCTCGGCTGCGTCTATAACCAAAAGGCATACATCGCATCTTTCGATGGCGGCTACCGCTCTTACTACGCTGTAACGCTCTATATCCTCGTTTACCTTGGATTTTCGTCTGATGCCCGCAGTGTCGATTAAAATATACTTTTCGCCGTCCTTTTCAAAAGGGGTATCTATGCTGTCTCTTGTGGTTCCTGCAATAGGCGAAACGATTACTCTGTTTTCCCCCAGCAGGCAGTTTATAAGGGAGGACTTACCTACATTAGGTTTGCCGATAACGGCAATCTTGATGGTATCCTCATCCTCTTCCTCAAGGTCTTCCGGAAAGCTTTCGACTATTTCATCGAGCACGTCGCCGAAGTTAAGCATGTTGGCAGCGGAAACAGGAATAGGCTCTCCCAGTCCAAGCTCGTAGAAATCATAGAAGTCATCCGGCAGCTTAGACGGATTATCTATCTTATTTACCACCAGAATAACTCTTTTGCCTGTGCGCATAAGCATGTTCGCCACTTCCCTGTCGGCATGAGTAAGCCCCTCCTTTCCATCTGTAAGGAAAAGGATTACATCCGCCATATCCATGGCAATTTGCGCCTGCTCTCTCATCTGAGAAAGTATAACATCGGCGCTTGACGGCTCTATACCGCCTGTGTCAATCAGCGCAAAATGAACTGAATTCCATTCTGCTTCAGCGAAAATCCTGTCGCGGGTAACGCCGGGCGTATCCTCCACGATGGAAATGCGCCTTCCCACTATTCTGTTAAAAAAGGTAGACTTGCCCACATTAGGTCTGCCAACTATGGCAACTATAGGTTTACTCATCAAATATTCCTCCTATAAAGGTTTCCGGCACGAATTCCTCCAGGTCCTCAATTCCTTCACCCACGCCTATAAACTTTATAGGCATATCAAATTCCTCCGCTATTGTTATGGCAATTCCGCCCTTGGCGGTTCCGTCCAGCTTGGTAAGTACAATTCCGGTGATGTCGGCAACCTGGCCGAATTCGCTTGCCTGTGAAACGGCATTTTTGCCTGTGGTGGCATCCAGCACCAGAAGTGTTTCTCTTTCGGCTTCAGGGAATTCTCTGGTAATTACCTTATTCATCTTTTCCAGCTCGTTCATCAGATTCTTTTTGTTCTGAAGGCGACCTGCCGTATCGCAGATAAGCACATCGATTTTTTTCGCCTTTGCCGACTGGATTGCATCGTAAATCACGGCTGAAGGGTCCGCGCCCTCCTGATGTCTTATAACGTTTATTCCGTTTCTTTCGCCCCATATTACCAGCTGCTCTGCGGCAGCGGCTCTGAAGGTATCGGCGGCGGCAAGCATTACGGTCTTACCCTGTTTTTTGCACCTGTGTGCCAGCTTGCCTATGGTGGTAGTCTTGCCCCCTCCGTTGATTCCTATCATGAGAATTACCAGAGGAACCTTATCGCTGAGCTTCTGCCGCTCTGCCTTATCGACAGCCGCGGTAAGAATTGCCTTAAGCGTTTTAGTCACACCCTCCGGACTGGTTATATAGTCATTTTTAATTTTTTCTCTCAGCTTCGTCATAACATTCATGGTGGTATCCATGCCGATATCCGAAGTTATGAGAATTTCTTCGAGCTCGTCCATTAAATCCTCGTCAACCTCTGCTCTTGCCATTACCGCGTCGGCAATTTTTTCACTGAGTCTTCCGAAGAAGGATTTCTTTTCTTTAAATACTGACATTACGCTCTCCTTATATTTCAAATTTGTCCCCGAGCCTGAGAGACAGAACCTTGGAAATGCCCTGCTCAGGCATGGTCACGCCGTAAAGCACATCTGCGTGCTCCATTGTAGCCTTCTGGTGAGTTACGATAGCAAACTGTATATCATAAAATTTCCTGAGATATTTGGCAAATCTGTCAATATTTGCATCATCAAGCGCTGCCTCAACCTCGTCGAGGATACAGAAAGGAGTAGGCTTTGTCTTAAGAACCGCAAACATGAGAGCGATGGCAGTCATGGTCTTTTCACCGCCGCTCATCAGATTTATATTCTGAAGCTTCTTTCCCGGAGGCTGCGCGATAATCTCTATGCCTGCTTCCAGAGGATTGTCCTCATCGTCAAGTCTGAGTTCAGCGTGACCTCCTCCGAAAAGTTCCTTAAAAATTTCCTCGAAGTTAATTACCACCTGGTCGAAATTTTCCTTGAATTTTGTCCTGATAGTCTTCTCCATATCGCTGATAATCGCCTTAAGTTCATCCATGGCTTCTGTGATATCAGCCCTCTGCTCGGACAAAAATCTGTATCTCTCGCTTACCTGTTCATATTCCCTGATAGCGCCTACATTGACGTCGCCCAGCTCTCTCATACGGCTTCTGATTTCGCGACTCTCCTTAACGGCGGGAGCCAGCGAGAAGTTTTCTTTTTTCAGCTCCAGAGCCTGAGCGTAGGAAATTTCAAATTCGTCCCATAGTTTTTCTTTAATGGTGTCCAGCTGGGTTTCATTCTTGGCAAGCTTGATTTCCTGCTGATATTTCTGGTCCTGATATGCGTTAAGGCTGTCTCCTATGGAAAAATACTCCGCATCAAGTTTGTTTATTTCTTCCATAAGGGCGGATTTCTCATTGGAAATCCTGTCGATATAATCCTCAAGCTCTGCTTTTTCTTCGCTGAGCGCCTTTACAGTATCTCCTATGTCCTCCGAGTTAAAGAGCAGCTTGCTCTTTTCCTGCTCCAAGAGGTCGAGCATATCCCTTCTGTCATCAATCTGAACAGTGAAATCGTCGATGGCATCCTGAACACGGCTGAGAAGCTGGCAGACGGAATCATACTTATTTTCTCTGTCCGTCCTTGCAATTCTCGCAGCTGTAATCTCTTCCGCCGCACAATTGACCTTCTCTTTTATTTTTTCATGCTCTTCAATCTTGTCGTTTATTTCAGCATCCAAAATACTTATCTGCTTTTCAGCCTCCTCAGCTTCCTTAAAGGCAGCTTCAGAAAGCTTTACAGCGTTATTATAATCCTGCCGGATTGCTTCCATTTCACGCTCTTTTTTAGCTGTGTTTTCCTCTGCATCCCTGCCGCTTTCCTCCAGCATCTTGAGCTTGGCTGAAATATCGGCTGCTTCAATTTCCAAATTGCGGCGCTGCTTTTCTATGGCTTCAATTCCGTCCTTTAACTCTTCATGCCGCTTCTTTTCAGAGCCGAGCTTTTCTTCCAGATTCCTGTAATCTTCCTTTAATGAAGCAATTTCCAGACTGAGCTTCTCAATCTCGCTGCGCCTTGACAGAAGATTTGCCGTAGCATTTTTGTATTTACCGCCTGTGATTGCTCCGCTTGCATTTATAATCTCCCCGTCAACGGTTACAAATCTCAGACCGCTGCCCGCCGCCTTGGAAAGGGCAATGGCCCTGTCCATATTGTCAACAACAGCGACTCTGCCCAGCAGATATCTGAAAACTCCCTCATACCTGGAATCATATTCAATCAAGTCCGAAGCCAGTCCTCTGAAGCCCGGCGCTCCGCTTATGGCTCTGCTCACGGTTGCGGCTGATGCCTTTACCGACTCAACGGGTAAAAAGGTAAGCCTTCCCGCCTTGTTTGACTTCAGCAGATTTATCGCTTCCTTAGCGTTAGCATCCTTTTCGCAGACAATGTTCTGCATACCTGCTCCAAGGGCTGTTTCCACCGCTGTCTCCAGTCCGGCCGGAACCTTCATAAGCTCTGCCACAACGCCGTGGATGCCTTTGATATGTGACTTCATTATGAATTTGACAGCGCCGTTATAGCCTTCGTAATTGTTCTCCATTTCCTCAATGGTTTTTTTTCTGGCTGTAAGCTGGCTGCCCCTTATCCTTATATCCTCCGCCTGCACTGTCAGCTGCTTTATGCTATCCTCACAGGAAAGGCTTTCGCCTCTGGCTTTTTCAAACTTTGCTGCCGTCTCTTCCATAAGGCGCATGTTTTCATTTTTCTCTTTCTGTGCCTTTTCAACGGCTTCTCTGTGTGCCTTGCCGCTCTCCTCTATTTCCGCACCCTCAGCCAGAAGCTGTTCCTTTCTTTTGGCAAGGGAGCCCTTATAGCTTTCAATGCTCTTAGCCTCGGAGCGTTTGGCAGAAACCTTGCTGTGAAGAGAGTACATCCTGTTTTTGGCATCCTCAATCATTTCGGAAAGCCTAAGCGATTCTGCTGTTATTGCATTATATGCCTCAACCTTTTCTCTCAGCTTGTCCTCTTCGGCATTAAGCTCTGCCATTACGGTTTCTTTGTTTTTTTCAAGGTTTTCGGCGTTTTCCGCTTCTCTGGAAAGCTTTTCTTCAAGGCTTGCTATTTCTTCGCTTATTCTGGCGTAATCTCTGTCGATTCCCGCTTCCTTTTCGCTGTCCAGCTGGCTTTTGCTCGTAAGCCTATTCAGCTCTTCGACCTTTGCAAGAAGCCGATCTCTTGCCTGACTTCCCAGCTGTTCAAGGCTTTCGCTTCTGGCTCTTCCGGCGGAAAGCTTCTCGTTCATTTCCTTTTTTCTGGCGGTAAGCTTTTCTATGTTTTCCGCAAGCTGTCCGGCGTCCTCCTTGAGTGCGCTGTTGGAATTATCAAGTTTTTCTACATTCTTAAGCGTAATGTTTATCTCAAGCTCTCTGTATCTGTCCTTTAGCTCCAGATATTCCTTCGCCTTGGCGCTGTCCTCCTTGAGACCGCCGATTCTTCCTTCGATTTCGCCTATTATGTCGTTGACTCTCTCCAGGTTGGCGTTAGCGCCGGCTAATTTTCGTTCGGATTCCGCTTTTTTGCTTTTATACATAACAACACCGGCAGCCTCCTCAAAAATTTCTCTGCGGCTGTCCGGTTTGCTGCTCACTATATCAGCAATCTTGCCCTGACCGATGATGGAATATCCGTCCACACCGATGCCAGTATCCATGATAAGCTCTCTTATATCGCGCAGACGGCAATGACTGTTATTAATAAGATACTCGCTTTCACCGGAGCGGTACATTCTTCTGGTTATTGCCACTTCGTTGTAATCTATGGGAAGGATGCCTGTTGAATTGTCTATTACCAATGTAACTTCAGCCATTCCCCTTGACTTTCGCGAAGCCGTTCCGGAGAAAATAACCTCTTCCATCTTACCGCCCCTGAGCATCTTCGGGCTTTGCTCCCCCAAAACCCATCTGATGGCGTCGCTTATATTGCTCTTTCCACTGCCGTTGGGTCCGACTATACAGGTAACGCCCTCATGAAATTCTATTACAACAGGCTCAGCGAAGGACTTGAACCCGTGCATTTCCAGTCTTTTAAAATACATCTAAAATATTTCTCCTCTCTTGAGCGTGTCAAGCGTCTGCCTGGCTGCATTCTGCTCCGCCTCTTTTTTGCTCTTTCCGAAGCCGCTGCCATAGTGTCTTCCATTGCATTCCAGATGAACAAAGAAAGTCTTATCGTGAGCAGGGCCTTCTTCTCTGTCAATTACATAGACAATATTGACCGGTACTCCGCCGCTCTGCAGAACCTCCTGAACCACGGATTTATAGTCGAGAAAAATCTTGCCCGAAACCGCGTCGCATATAGTATCCTCCATCAGACTAAGCACAAACCTTCTTGCCTCATCGTAACCGCCGTCCAGATACAGAGCCCCGATTATCGCTTCTGTGCAATCTGCCAAAATGGAATCCTTCGCCCTGCCTCCGGCGCTGTCTTCGCCGTGACCCATGTTCATAAATCTGCCCAGATCAATTTTTCTGGCAGCATTTGCCAGGGATTTCTCGCACACTATGAGGGCTCTGGTTTTGGTAAGCTTTCCTTCTGTCTCCTCCGGCATTCTCCGAAAGAGCTCCACGCTTATCACTGCATCGAGAAAGGCGTCGCCTAAAAACTCCAGCCGTTCATTGTCTTTATGCTTCGTGTTTTTTTCACGGTTAAAGGAGCTGTGAGTAAGGGCGCGCTCAAGATATTCTCTGTTTTTAAATCTGTATCCGATTATCTTTTCAAGCTGCAAACTATTCACTTAAGGTTATCTCCTCAATTTCAAGTACAGAATTTTGTATAGTTTCCACTACCCTTTCCTCCACAAAAGGAACTGCCTTTAAAATGGTATTCTTCACCGCATTTGCGCTGGAGGAGCCGTGCATCTTCACAAGAGGGCCCTTTACTCCCAGAATAGGAGCTCCGCCGTATTCCGAGTAGTCGAACTCTTTTTTAAGCTCTCCCAGCTTGTCTATAAGGAGGGCAGCGCCGAGTTTAGCCTTCACACCGTCGGTAAACTTTTTCTTGATTACCTGAAGAATATTCCATGCCAATCCTTCGGTCAGTTTTAGCACTACATTTCCCGTGAAGCCGTCGCATACGATAACATCGCAGGCACTTTTAGGAACTTCTCTTGCCTCCACATTTCCCACAAAGTTCATGTTGCTCTGCTCCAGCAGTTCGTAAGCTGCCTTTGTCAAAGTGCTTCCCTTGGCAGCTTCTGTGCCGATATTTACAAGTCCCACCCGGGGAGACTTTCTGCCTATAACCTTTTCCATATAGATGTTACCCATAATTCCGAATTCCAGCAGATTATTGGGTTTACAATCCGCGTTTGCCCCTGCATCCACAAGAAGAGAAGGCTCTCCGCCTACGATAGGATATATACATGCCAGCACCGGACGATCTATGCCTTGAATTCTTCCCAGAATAAAGAGCCCTCCGGAGAGCAAAGCCCCTGTGCTTCCTGCCGAAACAAACACATCTCCCTCTCCGTTTTTTACCATATTGATTCCTCTGACTATGGAGGAATCCTTCTTTGACCGTACCGCTCTCACCGGCGCTTCATCGTTTGAGATCACTTCCCGCGCGTCTATAACGGTGATTTTTTCCTTGTTATATTTGTATTTTTTGAGTTCTTTGTTTATCAGCTCTTCTTTTCCCACAATAACGATTTCATGGCTGATTTCTTTTGATGCTATAACCGCACCTTCCACAACTGCTGCAGGGGCGTTATCTCCACCCATACCATCTAGAATAATTCTCATAGGAACACCTCCTGTAATGTACATACTTATACATTCTCTATCATAGCACAAAAAAATAAAAAAGCCAATAAATTGGCCTTATTTTTGTCTTTTTTTATTGCTGTAAATCTGTTTTTTAGAAATCTTAAAGCATTTAAACCAGCTCGGCTAAAGTCTTGCTGCTCATCTCCCTTTTGATAAGCTCTTCAAGCCTGATACATTCGCTGTGCACGGCGCAAGGCCGGTCACAATTTCTCGGACAGTCGTATCCCTCTTTCATACATTTGTTTACGACAGGACCCGGTTCAATTATTTCTTTAAGATCCCACAATGTAAGCTCGTCGGGCGATACTTTGAGAAAATATCCTCCGTTTGTTCCCCTCTCCGCCGATACGATTTCAGCCTTCTTCAGCTTTCCTAAAATCTTTCTGGCAAAATCCCTGCTCATGCACTCTTCTTTTTCGATCTGCGCGGCGTTGGAAATTTTAGTCTTATTTAATTGCCTGATAATACGGACTGCGTAATCCAACTCTCTGGAAATAATCATCGTGTCTCTCCCTATTTTTTATTTTCGTAGTATATCACATTTTAAAAAAATTTTAAAGACTTTTTGAATTTTAATTTAATTTTAATTTTGCTGTGATAGATTAAGTGCAAGATAAGGAACTAAAGCAAGATGACAAATTGAGAAAGGGGATTATACCATGAAAAAAGAATTTATGAGCTTTAAGAAAAAATTTGCCGCAGCCGCTTTAACAGCAGCACTGGCTATAACGCTGATTCCTACGGGTTTGGAATATGCCGACGCCGAATCCATGCTTACCCTTGCCCCGCCGACGGATATCAAAACAGTTTCCAGAGATGATGATGAGATCACCCTCTCCTGGAATGCCGTAACGGGCGCACAGGGATATGAAATCTACCGTTACTCATCTACCTATGATAAGTGGATTGAGGTAGAAAGAACCAATAATACCTTTGATGAAATTGACGATCTGCTTTCAGCCAGCATTTACAGTTTCAAGATAAGAGCTTATGCTCAAAATGCTTCCGGGCAATATGTTTACAGTGATTTTTCCGATACCTTCAAAACCGTCACCGCTCCTAAGGATGTAAATAACCTTCGTGTTTCATCAAAATCAAACAACAGCGTAACGCTTAAGTGGAATTCGGTTAAGAGAGCTGACAAATACCAGGTTTACAAATACGATAAGACAAGCGGCACCTGGAAAAGACTGATTACTACCTCAAAGACATCATACACAGTAAAAGGTCTCTCCTCCGGAACCTCCTACCGATTCAAAGTTCGTCCGTACAGAGAAACCTTAGGCTACAAATACTACGGTGATTTTGAAGATATCAGTGTGAAAACAGCAAGCAATTCTTCCTCCTCTGAAAGCTCCGGATATATCGGTGAAACAAGAGCAAAACAGATTGCTCTCAACAAGGCAGGAGTAAGCTCTTCAAAGGCAGAATTCATAAAAGTAAAACTGGACTACGATGATGGTGTAAGAGTTTACGATGTTAAGTTCTATGAAGGAGATTACGAATATGAAGTTGAAATAAACGCACGCACCGGAGCGGTATATGACTACGACAAAGACTTCAGATGGGACGACTAATATTAGTTAGGTTTTTGTTGCATACTCCCCAAATCTGTGGTAATATAATCTTATATTATTCCACTTTGGGGCATTAGCGCAGCTGGGAGCGCGTTTGACTGGCAGTCAAGAGGTCAGGGGTTCGAGCCCCCTATGCTCCACCAAACAAAATGAGACGGTCTTTTGACCGTCTTGTTTTGCTATCCTCTGTTCTTTATTTGAATTCTTCTCTCAGGGTCTTGATGAGTTCATCGATTCTGTGAACCACCTTCACGAAATCCTCTTCCTTATATCCTCTGGTGGTCATCGGTGCCGTACCGATTCTTACCCCTGAAGTTTCCTTAGGACTTCTCTTTTCGCAAGGAACGCAGTTTTTATTGAGAGTGATACCGATTTCATCACATCTTTCCTGCAATACTCTTCCGCTGAAAGGTTCGTCTGACAGGTCAAGAAGAATAAGGTGGTTGTCTGTACCTCCTGTAACAATCTTGTATCCCAGTCTGATGAATTCGTCGGACATAGCCTTGCAGTTTTTCACTACCTGATGAACGTATTCCTTATATTCAGAGCTTAATGCCTCTTCAGCGCATACGGCCTTGCCTGCAATGATGTGTTCGAGAGGGCCGCCTTGTGCATAAGGGAAAACAGCGCTGTCAACCTTCTTGGCAAGCTCAGGTCTTGCAAAGATAAGTCCACCGCGAGGACCTCTCAGGGTCTTGTGAGTGGTGGTAGTCACGATATCTGCATAACCGAAGGGTGACGGATGTGCTCCTCCTGCTACGAGACCTGCAATGTGAGCCATATCAACCATAAAGTAAGCGCCAACTTCCTTGGCAATTTCAGCGAAAGCAGGGAAATCGATAATTCTGGAATATGCCGATGCACCGGTCATTATAAGTTTTGGTCTGCATGCCAGAGCTTTCTTTCTTACATCAGCCATGTCAATATAGCCCTTTTCGTCTACATCATAAAATACCACGTTGTAAAGCTTTCCGCTGAAGTTTACAGATGAGCCGTGTGTTAAATGTCCGCCGTTATCAAGGCTGAGGGAGAGGATAGTGTCCCCCGGTTCAAGAATTGCTTTATATGCAGCAAAATTAGCCTGTGAACCGCTGTGAGGCTGCACATTTACGTGATAATCCGTATCAAAAACCTTTCTCCACACATCGCAGCAGTATTCCTCAAGCTGGTCAACAAACTCTGTTCCTCCGTAATAACGGCTGGTATTGCCGGAAGTACGAACATAAGGGTAACCTTCTGCATATTTCCATGACAAACAGCTGCCGCAGGCTGCCAGTACTGCCTCTGAGCAGTAGTTTTCAGAAGCGATAAGCTCCACATTGTTCTTCTGGCGATTGTATTCTTTTTCAATCATTTCACCTACTGTCGGCGATGTTTTTTTAATCCACTCAATATTTTCAATATTGTATGTGCTGTTGTCTTTTCCGTTAACGTCGAACATTATTTTTTTCCTCCGATTAGTTTATTCATAATAAATATGATTTTACCACTTTCCAACGTTAAAAGCAACAAAAAAATCGCCTGCGGTGGTTATCACATTTCCTCGATTTTTACAATGGACACCTCAAAAGCCTTTCTGGTCTCAGACGTGCCGTCCTCAAGCTTTTTCCTGTACTCCCTGCTCTGAATCCTTCCCTCGACGGAAAGCTTTGTACCCACGCCCAAGCTTTCTGCATAGCCCGCATTTCTACCCCATGCAATGCAGGGAATATAGTCGGATTTGTTGTACATTCTGTTTACAGCAAGCATCAGGTCGCATATCTCTCTCCCCAGAGGCGAAGTTCTTTTGAGGGGTTCTTTGCAGAGAAAGCCTTCAAGATATACGTAGTTTTCGTTATATCCGAAATTCTCGCTCATATATATTTCCTTGGCAAATACCACAACGTTAAGCTTGTTTCTGCCCTCCGACAATTCATTGTAAGTCCTCACCTGACCTTTTATCTCCACATAATCGCCCGGTCTTGGCGTATTATCAAAAATCAGCCTTTCCGATACCATGATATTTATTTCGTCTATGTATCCGCTTCGCCGTTCTATTCCCAAAACAAAGGTATAAAATATTTCTCCGTAAGTCTTATGGCTGAATTTCAGCTCCGAAAGTACCGCCCCGCAGAGTTCCGCTATATTGCTTTCCATTTTTTTCCTCCATGTTTTTAGTGTCTATACATTTTATTATGGCGGAGGAAAAGTATTCCTAAATGAAGGAAAACCCCGCTATTTGTTAATGCGAGGTTCTTTTCATAAAAATGTTAATATATTTATTGGTTAAGGCTACCACAACGAAGCCAAGAGAAATTGCCAGAGCGATGGTTAACGCCGCAACGCCGCTTTCCGCAAACAGCGCCTCATTCTTTTCCACAAGTCCCAGCATGGTGTAATAGAGGCTTCCTCCCGGAATGAGAGGCACAGCTGACGCCGTCAGGAAAATTGTAGCCGGAGCTTTGTTTACCCGCGCCATTATCTCAGCATATATTCCTACAAAGATAGCTGCCGCCAGATACGGCACGAAATATCCTTCAACAAAATGCTGCATAAAAAGATAAACCACCCACGTTACAGCACCCCCAATTCCTGCAAGCACTATCTGCCTGCCTTTCATCTTAAAGAATATGGCAAATCCTATGGAGCCCAGAAATGCAGCTGCAGTCTGAATTATCATAATGCGCCACCTCCTGTTACCATCAGTGAAAGGGCAAAGCCGCAGGCTATGGCTGCCGCCTGAAGCAGCGAGTTTGTAAGTCTGAGTGTACCCGTTACTATATCTCCCGTCAGCATGTCCCTGACTGAATTGGTCATGGCTATGCCCGGAATCAGCAGCATTATGCCTCCTATCATAATCTTGTCCTTGTGTTCTCCAAGTCCTGTTGTCATCATCAGGATAGTAAACAGTCCGGACAGAAAGGATATGATGAACATCATAGCCAGCTGATTTTTTTCGTACCGGCTCATGAATTTTATCATTGCCAGCATGACCACGCCCAGAACTGCAGAAGCCCCTCCGTCCTCAAAGCTGCCTCCGAAGAATACAGCAAAGCCTCCTGCTATAAGGGCCGCGCCCAAATAAGCTATCCATGTCGGATAGTCCCTTCTCGACATGACATTGTCAAATTTTTCTCGTATTATTGGCACATCCGGCCTTTCTCTGCATATGTATCTGGACAGATCGTTGAGATAGTCCAGTTTGTCAAAATTTACATCACTGCGTATAATACGCCTTATCTGCGTAACGATGTTCCCGTCCGGGTCCTCCATGGTAACCTGTATGTTTGAGGTGATGATAAATGCGTTGACTCTGGTGCAATTATACGCACCACACATTCTTTCGATACTGTCTTCTACCCTGCTAACCTCAGCTCCGCAGACCAGCATTTCCTCGGCAATATCCAGAATCACCTGTAAAAGCTTGCTGTAATCCATTATTTTATCTCCAGTTTCATAACCTCAGGATGGCAGCTTACCTTATACTGAGGGCACTGCTTGCATTCAAAGAAATTAGGTGCATCAGCGGGTTCTACGGTTTCAAAACCGAGCTTCCTAAAGAATTCCGGGGCACGAGCCACAAGATAGATAGCGTCTCCGCCTCTTTTCTTGACCTCGTCGATGACCTTGTCCACAAGTATTTTGCCCATGCCTGTCTTTCTCATAGGCTTATCAACTGCTATACCGTCAATGATATATCTGCCCTCTCTCTGCGCAAGGACGCAGCCTGCCACGAGAAAATCATCTCCCTGGGTTATTTTCCAGCACTTTATTATATCGGTGTCAACCTCTTCGTCACCGTCGAACTCCAGCTGATTTTCAACGAAAAACTTAACCAGCCTTTCGTATTCGTCAGTGGAGCTCATTGTAAATTTCATCATCTCTATTCCCCCTGTCTCAGAAGCCCTCTTACGGCTCCTATCATATAAAGCGACCCTGCATAAAGCACCGCATCGAAATCCTCTGCGGCAGCCTTTTCTGATGCCTCCCTGACAGCAGCTCTGCAGTCGTAAATGCTTTCGCAGCTTGCTCCCAGCGCCTGAATTTCAGTCTTAAGGCTTTCTGCATCCAGCTTCCGCGGGTTGTCGGGTTCCGTAGCGATAAAAGTATCCGTTATGGATGTAAACTCTCTCAAAATGCTTTCCGTGTCCTTATCTGCCAGCATTCCTGTAACCATAAGAATCTTTTTGCCCGGCAGATATTCATTTACCGCTTTTCGTAAGGCTGATGCGCCATCCGGATTGTGCGCTCCGTCAATAATAACTATCGGCTTTTCATACTTTGCCGACATTACCTCAAAGCGGCCTGTCTGCCTTGCAGCTTTCAGCCCTCTGTAGACTGCATCCCGGTGTAAATTTACATTTCCTCTTTCCTCCAGGATATTCAAAGCGGACAGCGCACAAATTGCATTTTTTATCTGGTGTTCTCCCGGCATGGAGATTTCGAGGTTATCAAAGGATACTCCCTGAATGTTGACATCAAAGGTCGAACCTGCCAGTCCCTGTGCTTTTACAGTGTATGGTATATGGCGTGTCTCGAAATACATGCAGCCCAGTTCTGATGCTTTGTCCTCAATAACCTTAAGGGCATCTTCTGCCTCGGCACTTGTGACTACCGGGCAGCCTTCCTTTATTATACCCGCTTTTTCAGCAGCTATTTCTGCAAGGGTATTTCCAAGTCTGTCGGTATGGTCATAGGAAATAGATGTGATGACGGAAATCAGCGGCGACCTGCACACATTGGTTGAGTCGCCTCTGCCTCCCAGCCCCACCTCCATTACCGCATAATCACAGCCTTTTTCTTTAAAGTAAAGAAAGGCTATGGCTGTTACAACTTCAAACTCCGTAGGCGAGTGTTCTCCTCTCGCCACCATTTTCTCTGCGCAGTCGAGCACTCTGTCCGTGTATGCAGCCAGATCCTCGTCGGTGATATATCTTCCGTCCAGCTCTATTCTCTCGTTAAAAACCTCGAGAAAAGGTGAGGTGTAGAGGCCGGTCTTATATCCTGCCGCCTGCAGCACGCTGTAAATGTATCTGCATACGGAGCCCTTTCCGTTGGTTCCTGCTACATGGATTATTTTAAGATCATCCTGCGGATTGCCCAGGAGCTTGAGCAGAGAATTCATTCTCTCCAGTCCCAGAATGCTGCCGAAGCGCTGAAACTCGTGGATTTTATCTATTGCCGTGTTTGCTTTGACTGAGTTCATCGATTTGTCCTTACTTTATCTTTTGGGAAACGGATTCCAGCTGAGCTGTCACCTTGGCCAGCATTTCCTCGTACATTTCCTTCTTAGACTTTTCCTCGTTAATTATCTTCTCAGGTGCCTTGCTTACGAAGCCCTGGTTGGAAAGCTTACCGTTTACACGTGCAACCTCACCCTCCAGTCTTTTCTTTTCCTTAGTGAGTCTGTCGAATTCTTCTTTATAGTCTACAAGGTCGTCTAAAGGCACATATATTTCTGCACCGTCGATTACCGCCGAAACAGCGTCTTCAGGCACTTCTGTCTTTCCTGCCGCAAAGGTAATCTCCGTAATATTGGCAAGATTCTTAATGAAGTCTGCACCTGACTTTATGGTTTCCTCTTTTTCACCTTCTGCCAAGATGATGGCTCTCAGCTTCTTGGAAGGTACAACGTTCTTTTCCGCTCTGATGTTTCTAACCGCCTTTACTGCATCCATTGCCATTTCAACGATTTTCGATGACTTAGGATAAATATAGCTGATGCTGGTCTTAGGCCACTGGGCGCTGATGAGGTAACCCTGTTCGTCCTCTCCGTGAGGCAGGAAGCCCCAGATTTCCTCTGTGATGAACGGCATGAACGGATGAAGAAGCTTGAGCATATTCTTAAGGCACATAACCAGAGTGAATCTTGCAACCTTCTTGTCCTCCTCGTCGTCTCCCCAAAGTCTAGGCTTAACCAGCTCAATATACCAATCGCAGTATTCATTCCAGATAAGGTCGTAAACCTTCTGTCCTGCCAGTGCCAGGTCGTATCTTTCCATGGCTGCGTCCACATATTCGATAGCTTCGTTTACCTTATTTATTATCCACTTGTCCTCGTCCTTAAGGGCGATATTTGCAAAGTTTGTGGTATTGGCACAGCATCCGCCGCAGCAGTCTTCGCAGCACTTAGCCATTTCCCTGAAGCTGCCGTCCTCCTTCTGAAGGTTCATGATTACGAATCTTGAAGCGTTCCACAGCTTGTTTGCAAAGTTTCTGCAGGATTCCAGCCTATCTTCCTTGAATCTCATGTCGTTACCCGGTGTGATACCTGTGGAAAGCATGAATCTCAGAGCATCTGCACCGTACTTGTCTATGATTTCAAGAGGGTCTACGCCGTTGCCCAGTGACTTGGACATTTTGCGGCCCTCGGCGTCTCTTACAAGCCCGTGAATATATACATCGTGGAAAGGCACATCGCCCATGTATTCCAGTCCGGAGAATACCATCCTCACTACCCAGAAGAAGATGATGTCGTAGCCTGTTACCAGCACATCGGTAGGGTAGAAGTATTCCAGGTCAGGAGTCTTTTCAGGCCAGCCCAGAGTTGAGAAAGGCCACAGAGCAGAGCTGAACCAGGTGTCCAGCACATCCTCGTCCTGATGCATATGCGCGCTTCCACACTTAGGGCATTTTTCAGGTTCTTCGTATGCTACAACCATTTCTCCGCAGTCGTCGCAGTAGTAAGCCGGAATTCTGTGTCCCCACCAGAGCTGACGGGAAATACACCAATCTCTGATTTCCTCCAGCCAGTGAAGATAAGTCTTTTCAAATCTTTCAGGAACATGTCTTAAGGTGCCGTTTTTAGCAGCTTCGATGGCCGGTTTAGCCAGTTCCTCCATGGCTACGAACCACTGGTCGCTTATCATATCCTCGATTACGGTATTACATCTGTAGCACTCGCCCATCGGAATGACCTTTTCCTCGGTCTTAACCAGATAACCTGCAGCTTTAAGGTCAGAAACCCAGTTCTTACGGCATTCGTAACGGTCCTGCCCCTCATACTTTCCTGCCAGAGCGTTCATGGTTGCATCCTTGTTGATGCAGGTCGGGCAGCCAAGTCCTGCACGCTGTCCCACTTCAAAGTCGTTAGGGTCGTGAGCAGGGGTAATCTTTACTGCGCCTGTTCCCTTTTCAGGATCAGGATACATATCTGCTATAATAGGGATTTCCTTGCCTACAAGCGGAAGGATAACCTTTTTACCTATTAAATCCTTGTATCTTTCATCTGACGGATGAACTGCGATAGCTTCATCGGCAAACATTGTCTCAGGTCTTGAGGTTGCCACTACGATACCGTCAAATGATCCGTCAGCTGACGGATATCTGAAATACCAGTACTTTCCGTTTCTGTCTTCGTGTTCTACTTCTGCGTCTGACAGTGTAGTCATACATGACGGACACCAGTTAACCAGACGGTTGCCCTTGTAGATGAGGCCTTTTTCGTAAAGTCTGATGAAAGCAGTCTTTACAGCATTATTGCAGCCTTCGTCCATGGTAAAGCGTTCTCTGGACCAGTCGCAGGAGTCTCCCAGCTTACGGCACTGACGGGTAATTCTGCCGCCGTATTCTTCCTTCCATGCCCATGCACGCTTAAGGAACTCTTCACGGCCCAGATCTTCTTTTTCCAGACCTTCTTCTTCCCTGATTTTATTAACCACCTTAACCTCGGTAGCTATACTGGCGTGGTCTGAACCCGGCAGCCAGAGGGCGCTGTAGCCCTGCATTCTCTTCCATCTTGTCAGTACATCCTGCAGAGTCTGATCAAGTGCGTGACCCATGTGCAGCTGTCCTGTAATGTTTGGCGGCGGCATTACGATGGTGAAAGGTTTCTTGTCCTTGTCTACCTCCGCTCTGAAGCAGCCCTTTGTTTCCCACATTTCGTATATGCGGTCTTCAAAATCCTTGGGGTTATAAGTTTTTGCTAAATTTTTCTCCATGTTCTTTCCCTTTCTGTAAATGATTTTTTCAGGCTGCAGCGGGCTTTATTCATAAAAAAAGTCCCTTGCAAGCCTTTAAGCTTACAAAGGACGAAAATACTTTTCCGCGGTACCACCTTTGTTCCCGCACACACCACCGGCGGATGCGGACCCTCATTATCAATCAAAACTCAGAAGCAACCTTCACAAAAGGCTTTCTCTCGCGGCTCTCAGCCCATGACCGCAATTCTCTGTAAAGCGCTCGCTTTTGCTACTCCTCTTCGTCACCGTTTTATATGCAGTTATTAACTATATTATTTTATTGTCTTTTGAGGGAAAAGTCAATACTGTATGTTTATTTTTATTCTATCTTCTCGGACTTCCCGCATGTCTTATGCCTGTATACTCGGCGATTTCCTTGTCCAGTGTTACAAGGTTGTCCATGGAAAGGTCATGAACCGAAGTATTTCCTGTAACTCTGGCGAATGTC
>JAEDNK010000009.1 GCA_016302545.1 Bacillota bacterium | reverse complement strand
ATAAATATACTTTAGATGGGTCGGTGATTTCTTTGATATATCCGGCCATTTCTTTTACAAGCTCTTTATCGTTGAGAAGAGGAGGAGCGGAGGCTATCTCCGTAACCTCGGCAGAGCCGCGGAAAAGAGCGGCAGTCTGTGTTGAAATTTCTTCAATTCTCTTATAAATCTTTGCGGACAGGTCTCTGTCCATAGTTCTTATGGTTCCCTCCATTACAACTTCTTCAGGAATAATATTAGGAGCTTTGCCGCCGTCGAACTTGCCGATTGTAAGTGCAACAGGTGAGGTAGGCGTTATTTCTCTTGCAACGATTTCCTGAAGTGAAAGGTAGATATGTGCAGCAATATTGATAGGGTCAACACCCGTTTCAGGCATTGCACCGTGACAGCCTGTTCCTTTAACTTTAATTCTGAAAAGTGTGCAGCCTGCCATGCAGACACCCTGACCACAGAGAAACATGCCGGATGGTGTGCCTGAATTGACATGCAGCGCCATAGCGGCGTCAACCTTTGGATTTTCAAGGACTCCGGCAGCCAGCATCTTTTTAGCCCCTGTGAAGCCTTCCTCGTCAGGCTGGAAAACCAACTTCACATTGCCCTTAAGTTCGTCCTGATGAGCCTTAAGAAGCTTTGCGGCACCAAGGAGCATTGTCGCGTGCATATCGTGGCCGCAGGCGTGCATAAAACCGTTATCGGAAGCGAAATCAACAGGGGCTTCCTCTTTTATTGCCAGAGCGTCCATGTCGGCACGAAGGAGAATAGTATTCACGCCGTCAGAAGCTGCGTCCGCAGGGGCGGCAGAACTGCCGCCCCGCAGAACTGCCACGATTCCGCTTTCGCATATCTCCTCAGGCTCATAACCGAATTCACGAAGCTTGTCCATGACAAAAGCCTTGGTAGCCGGAAGGGCAGGCCCCGCCTCGGGACAGCTGTGTATATGTCTTCTTATTTCTTTAAGCTCTGATGCGAGCTCTTTTGCTTCTTCCAAATAATTCATCGTCAATACCTCCTCTGCGGCAAGGCCGCACCTGAAATCATATAAATATTATACCACCGTTTATGTTAATTCTGTCATAAAAACTTGTCCTCTTCATAGAATTGTATAAATCAAAAGAAAAGAGGAAAAGAGGATGGACACATTCAGAGAAATTCTCGTCAGGCTTCCTTCATCAGTGAGGCAGGAGCTGGAGGCATTGCCTGACGCCGTGACCGGAGAGATCGAGGAAATTCGCCTTCGCTGCGGCCAGCATGTCAGGCTTCAGACTGCAAAAGGAGAGAAAATAATATCCCATATTGTGACGGCAGAGGAGCTTGTAAAAATATTAAACAGCCTTATCAAATACTCATACTACGCTTATGAGGAAGATTTAGCGAAAGGTTTTGTTACCATTGAGGGCGGGCATCGCGTAGGGATATGCGGAAAGGCAGTGGTAAAGAACGGACAAACATCGCTGATAAAGGAAATAAGCTCCATGAACATAAGGTTTGCCAAGGAATTCAAGGGCTGCTCAGACAAGATAGCGAGCTATCTTGTCGGCGGCGACGGTAGGCCGCTAAGTACCCTCATTGTGTCGCCGCCGGGCTGCGGCAAGACCACCATGCTCAGAGACATCTGCCGCAGCCTGAGCAGCCGCAGGCTGAAGATTGCGGTATGCGACGAGCGTTCGGAAATCGCAGGCATGTATAACTCACAGCCCAGCTTTGATCTGGGTCCCCGGACCGATGTTCTTGACGGTGCAGCCAAGGCGCAGGGAATACAGATGCTCATCCGTTCCATGTCGCCGGATGTAATAATAACCGACGAAATAGGCAAAAAAGAGGATCTAGAAGCCGCAAGACAATGTCTCAGCTCGGGAGTGGCGCTGATAACCTCAATCCACGGCAGCAGGCAGGAGGACCTGAATAAATCGGAAATTGCGCCGCTGATAACAAGCAGCTTTTTTGAAAACATTATTTTCCTCTCAAACCGCCAAGGCCCCGGATTTGTGGAGGAGGTCATAAATGGTTAAGGCAATAATGACCGCAGGCTTTGTGGCATCATGCGGCTTTATGGGAGCATTGAAAGCTCGGGAACTTAAGGAAAGAATTGCTCTTCTGGAGGATTTCAGAAGGATGATAATCTTCTTAAAAGGCAGGATAAATTATTTCAGGGAGCCTCTTACATCCATCGCAGAAACCGAAAGTAAAAACGAAAATTCAAGAGCCTTTACGCTCCTCGGTGAAACAGGGGCAGCAGTTAACGAAAAAAACGCCGATATGGCCCAAATTTGGGCTCAGAAGGCGGTTAAGACATATAGAAATACTCCTTTAACAGCCGATGACATGGAGCTGATAAGCTATCCCGGCACATTTCTGGGGCAGACCGACTGGCAAAATCAGCAGGCAAGCTTTGATTATCTGGAGCAGCGGCTTTCGGAACAGATTGGAAAGGCGAGGCAGACCTATACGGCAAAGGGACCTCTGTACAGAAAAATAGGATTCTTTGCCGGAGGGCTTATTGCCATTATTTTTTTATAGCATAAAACGAGAGGTGAAAACTTATGTCCTTTGATGTGGATATTTTATTTAAGATTGCGGGAATAGGCATTGCCATTGCTTTGCTCAATCAAATTCTGAGCAAGGCGGGCAGAGACGAGGAAGCCATGATGGTCACCTTGGCGGGCGTTATCATCGTGCTGGCAATCGTGGTAAAGATGATAAGCGAATTTTTTGAGACTGTTAAGGTCTTCGTTTCATTTTAGCAGGTGAAAAAATGGTTGTAATATTAAAAATCTGCGCAGTGGGAATTACAGGTCTGATTATTATTTCAATCATAAAAGCCTATAAGCCTGAATTCACTGTGGAAGCCGTTCTCTGCACCTCCATTATATTACTGTGGTTTGCTCTTGAAGGACTTCAGCAGGCCTTCGTATATATGGAAAGCCTATACGGCAGGCTCACCTACGGAAAGGAGTATTTTCCCGTGATATTAAAGGTTCTTGTCATCGCTTACGCCACCGAGTTCACTTCGGCGCTGTGTGAGGACGCAGGGGAAAAATCCATCGGGACTAAGGTTGAGCTGGCAGGAAAGATAGGTATTTTTTTTGTAGCCATTCCCGTATTCACATCCCTTCTTAATCTGCTTGACAGCCTGATTTGAGGTACATAAATGGATTACGAAAAGATACTGGAAGAACAGATGAACAATGTGATTGACCCCGAGCAGGCCGGAATAATAAGCGAAAAGGCCGGAGAAATATCGGGAAGCATTGCCGAGGAATTCACCATGGAAAAAATATTGGAAGCAACTCTGAGCGGAGAAAGCATTTTTAAAAGCCAGCAGCTCATAGACGGGCTGAAAAGCCTTGTTTTGTACGAAATAAGAGCAGCTCTCGTATTAGGTGTGGAAATTCTTATCATATGCATAATAATAGGTCTTGTCCGAAACCTTTCATCCTCCTTCGGCAAAAAATCCATGTCGGATATAACTCTTATGGTATGCACGATGATCATAATAGGCATATCCGTTAACAGCTTCAGACTGGCATACGAACTGGCTGTTGATTCGGTTACGACCATGGTTAGCACCATGGAAATACTGACACCTATATTGCTGGGAATTCTTATTTCAACGGGCAGCATTGCCTCAGGCACCGTAATGAGCCCTGTCGTTATCGGCGCTGTTACAGGCACGGGAATAATATTGAAACGACTTATACTTCCGGCTATGTTTGCAGCCACGATTCTGACTCTAGTAAATTGTTTAACAGAAAAAGATTATGTAAACAAACTGTCTAAGCTGCTCAGAAACGCAGCCCTTGCCGTTACAGGGCTTATTATTGCCATTCTGTCAGGAATAATCTCCGTGCAGGGGCTGATTACCGACGCCTCCGACGGTCTGCTCATAAACACGGCGAAATATTCACTCAGCACATTTATTCCCATTGTAGGCGGCTTTACCGCAGATACAGCAGAGCTTTTCGTAAGGTGCATGGGCACAATAAAGAGTATCGTGGGAATATTCGGAATTATAGCGCTTATTCTTGTTATACTGACGCCTCTGATTAAACTGCTGGCAATAGCCTTGATCTATAAATTAACAGCCGCAGCCGCCGAACCTATTTGCGAAAGTAAAATCTCCGACGGATTAAACGACATGGGAAGCTGCATAATTTCTCTGGGAGCGGTGTTATTCTTTGCAGCTCTTCTGTTTATAATTTTTATCAGCGTCATTATAGGTATGGGAGGGGGATGACAACATGGCGGATAATCTTTTGCTCTGGGTAAAAGATATTTTTCTGATAATAATCTCGCTTTCCTTTTTCCGGATTCTTCTGCCTGAATCCTCTCTCGAAAAGTACCTTAAATTTATTTTTTCTCTGATAGTACTGGCAGTCATTCTGGAGCCTGTAATCAGATTTCAATAAAAGTCATAACCTGACATAAAAAATAATATATTTAGGAGTGTAATTATGTTTGAAAAATTGGTGAGTAAAAAGGCGCTTAGGGGACTGGTTACCCTGCTTCTCGTCGGTGCGATTCTGATTATGGCTTTGAGCATATTTTCTCAGAATAAGGACGGAAGACGGCAGATTATCGATATGGACGGCAGCAGCGAAGAAAGGCTTGCAAGCGTTCTGTCGGGCATCAAAGGAGCGGGGGATGTAGATGCAGCCATAGAATACGGTCAGGACGGAAAGGTAGTTGGAGTAATAGTTACGGCAGAGGGGGCAAGAATCCCTGCTGTGGCACAGAATCTCAGCAAAGGAGTTGCAACCCTTTACGATATTCCGGTTTCCAGTGTAACAGTTTTTGAAAAAGAACAGGAGGAATGACTTTGAAAACTCAATTTTTAAAAAAGAAATTCAGCTATAAGGATATTCTTTACAAAGGGAAAAGGCTCGGAGCGCTGTGTCTGATTCTCGTATTCGGCGCCGGACTTTTGGTGACTTCGCAGATGGGAAACGAAATACCGGTTCACGACGGAGATGTGCTAGTTGACAGCCTTGCGGTTTCCGAAGACGCTGATAAGGAGGGAACCTTCGAGGAAATGCGTGCCGCACTGGACCTCGAAAGAAACAAGCTCTTATCCAGTATGGACTCGGAGCAGGAAAAAAAGCGGATTACCGGTTACATGGAAAAGGAGCTTTCAGTGGAAAGCCTCATAAAATCTAAAAATCTGCCTTCCTCCTATGTGGTTATCACGGAGAGTTGCGTAACCGTAACCGTAGACAAACAGGAGCTTGACACCAATACGGTAGCCAAAATCTGCGATATAGTCATGCGTGAAACAGGCAGAACAGCGGATAAAATAGTCATCCAAAGTAAATATTAGGTCATTGAAAAAAAAGCCCTTTTCTGCTATAATAACAAGATAAACATTTATGGCAAAAAAGGAAGTCAGCTATGAGCAGTGATAAACCTAATATCAACAAAATTTCAAAGGAAATCGTAAGCCTTGCTGCTTCTAAAGCCACCAATGCCGTAGCGGGAGTAAATCACGAAAGAGAGATTAAGCTTTCCAAGGACAAAGAGGGCTTCATTCTTGATGTCTTTATAGACGCCGATTTTGGAGTAAAGATTCCCCAGCTGGCATGGGATATACAGAATTCAGTAAAAGAGGCAGTGGAATCCACCACACAGCAGAAGGTTAAGGCCGTAAACATTCATGTGCAGGGAGTTATGATGCCTCAGGAAGGCAGCAGAATAAATGAATAGAAAACAGGCAAGAGAATTTGTAATGCAGACAATGTTTCAGATAGAGGTTCACAAGGACTTTGACAATCCGGATATAGCCGCATATACGGCGGAATGCAGCGCCGGAGGGCAGAAGGAGTACATTGACAATCTGCTTTCCTTCATTTGCGGAAACATAAAAAAAATAGACGGTATGATCGACTCCGCCAGCGAAGGCTGGAATGCTTCGCGCATGGCAAAGCCCGATTTAGCCATAATCAGGGTTGCAGTAGGCGAAATGCTTTCTTCAGACGATGTCCCTAGGGCTGTTGCCATCAATGAAGCGGTGAATCTTGCTAAAGACTACGGAACGGACCGTTCACCTAAGTTCGTAAACGCCGTACTCGCAAAGATAGAAAAAACCATATAAGCGGCATCTCACCATGAATAACAGCTTGCTTTCACTGGGCATAGACACCAGCAATTACAAAACCTCCGTGGCTGTTACAGCCTCAAACGGAGATATAATATTCAATTATCAGAGCTTTTTAGAGGTTAAAACAGGGGAAAGAGGTCTCAGACAGTCCGAGGCGCTCTTTCAGCATGTGCAGAAACTCCCCGAGGCTGTAAAAGAGGCCTTCGGCACGGAAGGCGTATTGGGAAATATCGGCTCTGTTGCCGTTTCCACAAGACCCAGACCCATAGAGGGCTCATATATGCCGGTTTTTACGGCGGGGGCCGGTACTGCAAAAGCCATTGCCGCAGCTCTTGGCGTGCCCCTTTATGAATTCAGTCATCAGGAGGGACACATAGAGGCTGTTAAGCATTATTCCTCCATGTCTAAAAGGGACAGGCTCATATGCTTTCATTTCAGCGGCGGCACTACGGAAGCACTCCTGTGTGACGATAATAGGGGTACTATGGAAATTGTAGGCGGAAGCCTTGATATTGCCTACGGACAGGTTCTTGACAGAGTTGGCGTTGCTATGGGATACCATTTTCCATGCGGAGAGGAAATTGACAGTCTTTCCCTCAATGCAGCAGAGGATGACATAGATAGCAAGCTTTTAAAAAGGATCAAGGTCAGGGACGGTTTCGTAAATCTGTCGGGCATTGAAACCCAATGTCAGAGAATACTTGCCGCAGGCAGCTGCAGCCGGGAAGCTCTCTCAGCATCTCTCATGGATGCACTGAGCCGTTCGGTGGCAGATATGACCCTTTATCTTGCGGATAAGTATAATATCCATGATTTTCTTTATGCCGGAGGTGTTTCATGCAGCGCTTTCTTGAGGAACTATCTTGAAAGAAATCTTCCGTCCGGCATAAATACAGCCTTCGGCAGTCCCGAGCTTTCTTCGGATAACGCTGTGGGCATATCTCTTCTTGGAGGGAAAAAATATGGCCTTAAAGCCCGTTACGGTTTCACAACTAAATGAATATATAAGCCGTGTGCTGATGACCGACCCGCTTTTGGGAAATGTGACGGTTACAGGGGAGATTTCCAATCTGAAGTATCATTCAAGCGGCCATGTGTATTTTTCAATAAACGACGAAAACAGCAAGATAAACTGCTTTTTTCCCGCCTCCTATGTAAAGAAGCTTTCCTATGAGCTGGGAGACGGCCTTCAGGTGGTAATAAACGGATACATCAATGTCTATAAGAAGGGCGGCACATATACGCTGTTTGTAAGAACGGTGACCGTAGCAGGGGAAGGAAACCTTGCAATGGCTTTTCAGCTGCTTAAAGACAAGCTTGCCAAAGAAGGGCTCTTTGATCCTGCCCATAAAAAGCCTATTCCCGAATTTCCTCATAAAATAGGTATCATAACATCATCTACAGGAGCCGCTGTGCAGGACATTTTAAAGATAATAACCTCCAGAAACAATCTGGTGGATATAATAATATTTCCGGTGCAGGTACAGGGAGAAGGAGCTGCCTCGGATATGGCTTCTACCCTTGATATGATAGGAAGCCATGAACAGTTTTCAGATATAGACACCTTGATTTTAGGGCGAGGCGGAGGCTCAGCAGAAGATCTTTGGGCTTTTAACGAAGAAATACTGGCGCGAGCTGTATATAACTGTCCCATTCCCGTAATTTCCGCAGTGGGACATGAAATAGATTTCAGCATTTCAGACTTTGTAGCCGACCGAAGGGCCGAAACACCAACTGCCGCAGCGGAAATGGCGGTGCCCGATCTGAGGGAAATCAGAGAAAAGCTGGAAAAGCAGAGAGATAATTTGCTTTCCGGCCTGAATTCCAAGGTAAATACAGACAGGCTTAAGGCAGAGGGCTATATGGTTGAAATCAGGACTTTCATGGAAAAAAGGATGGCGGAATACAGCCATAAGCTTGAAACCATGAAGCTTTTGCTGGAGGAAAACAATCCTGCGGCAGTTCTTAAAAAAGGATACGGCATCCTTGAAGATATGTCGGGAAAGGTTATCTCCTCGGTAAAAGATATAAAAGAGGGAGGAAGATACCTTCTTTCTCTAAAGGACGGGCGCGCTGTTTTCACAATAAGGGATTTTAATTCGGAGGAAAAATTATGAGCTTTGAAACATCCATAAAAAAGCTTGAAGAGATTGCGAAAAAAATCAGGGATGAGGAAACTTCTTTAGACGAGGCAATAAAGTGCTACGAAGAAGGCATACGCTGCTATGATGAGTGCACCGAAATCTTAGATAACGCCAAACAGAAAATTGAAACATTTTCAAAGTAAAGGAGGTCATCTTTTATGGAAAGAGGATATGACGATTACAAGAGGATAATCGATGAGCATCTTTTGGATTTTATTCCTAACATCGACAACAAGAGCATTTCATTGTATGAGGCTATGAAATACAGCCTGACGGCAGGAGGTAAACGCCTGCGTCCTGTGCTGCTTCTCGCCGCCTGCGATTTTGCCGGAGGCGATATAAGAGAGGCTCTTCCTTATGCCTGTGCGGTGGAATATATACACACATATTCCCTGATTCACGACGATCTTCCCGCCATGGACAACGATGACCTCAGACGGGGACTTCCTACTAATCATAAGGTATATGGTGAAGCAATAGCAATTCTTGCAGGCGACGGACTTTTAACCACGGCTTTCGAGGCAATAAACAAGGATATGATGCTTTACTTCGACTCGCCCGAAAAGATGACCAAGCGCATCAAGGCGGCTTACGAAATTTCAAAGGGTGCAGGATGTCGCGGCATGGTCGCAGGACAGGTATCCGACATAGAGGGAGAGCATAACGAATACTCCAACGAAATGCTTGAGTACATACACATAAACAAGACAGGAGCGCTGATGAAGTCTGCCATCAGAGCCGGACTTTATCTGGGCGAGCCGTCCTCATATATGCTCCAGAATCTCGATGTGTACGCAGAGAATCTGGGTCTGGCGTACCAGATTGCCGACGATATTCTCGATGAGATAGGCAACCCGGATGAGCTTGGAAAGGCAATAGGCTCCGACAAGAAAAAGAATAAAAATACATACACCTCTTTGAACGGTCTTGAAGCGGCGCACAGACGGCTGGAAGAGCTGACGGACAATGCAGTTGAGGCTCTGGCGCCTTACTACGATAACGCAGAGTTCTTCAGAGAGCTTGTGCTTAAATTAAAAAACAGAAGAAAATAGGATTATCTATCATAATGAAGAGAAATATTCTTGATTACAATTTTCCGCAGGATTTAAAATCCATGTCAGACAAGGAACTGGAGCTTCTTTCATACTCCATCAGAGATTTCCTCATAGACAAGGTTTCAAAGACGGGAGGACACCTTGCCTCCAATCTTGGCGTAGTGGAGCTTTCAATCGCTCTTCATAAGGTCTTTGACAGTCCTAAGGATAAAATCATATGGGATGTGGGTCACCAGTCCTATGTTCATAAAATTCTCACCGGAAGAGCAGGTGACTTTGATACCCTGCGTCAGTTCCGCGGACTCAGCGGTTTTCCCAAGGCGAATGAAAGTCTTCATGACGCCTTTGATACGGGGCACAGCAGCACATCTGTTTCGGCAGCTGCCGGTATGGCATCCGCCAGAGAAATAAATGGAGAGAATTATGAAGTAATTGCCGTAATCGGAGACGGTTCCCTTACCGGCGGAATGGCTTATGAAGCGCTGAATAACATAGGCGCATCCAAGTCGAAGGTAATAGTCATACTCAATGACAACGGAATGTCTATATCAAAAAACATAGGCGGAATATCCACCCACCTTGGAACCCTTAGAACCTCTAAGGGATATTTGAGTGCAAAGAAATTCATAAAAAACAATATAGGCTCAAGGGGCGGAGTAGGACGCGCTATTGCAGGAGGACTTGCCGGATTTAAAAACGATATCAAATACTCCATATTGGAAAAAGGTGGAGTACTCTTTGAGGAGCTGGGTTTCACATACTTCGGACCTGTGGACGGACATGATATTACCGAGCTGGTAAATGTTCTTAACAGAGCCAAAAGTCTCGACGAACCGGTTCTCATACATGTAATAACCAGAAAAGGCAAGGGTTACAGAAATGCCGAAAAGTTCCCCGGGAAGTTTCACGGCGTAGGCCCCTTTGATCCGGAAACGGGGGAGGTAACGAAAAAGGAAGAGGGCATTTCCTATTCGGAGATTATGGGTAACCACCTCGTGAAAATTGCAGAAAAGAACCCTCGTGTAGCTGCCATTACGGCAGCCATGGGACAGGCAACAGGTCTCGGACCATTTGAAGAAAGATTTCCCGAAAGGTTTTTTGATGTGGGAATAGCCGAACAGCATGCCGTGACCTTTGCGGCAGGACTTGCAAAGTGCGGAATCAGACCTTTATGTGCCATCTATTCTTCTTTCCTGCAAAGAGCTTATGATCAGATAATGGAGGATGTCTGCATGCAGAAGCTTCCTGTGGTATTTGCCATAGACAGAGCCGGCATAGTGGGAGCAGACGGTGAAACCCATCACGGAATATACGATTTGTCTTATCTGCTGACAATGCCTCAGATGACGGTTCTGACCCCTCACGACGGTGAAAGTCTTAAAAGAGCAATGGATTATGCCTTTTCTCTGGAGGCGCCTGCAGCCATAAGATATCCCCGTGGAAATACGACTAACCTCGACGATATTGACAAGAAAAATATTATGTCAACTTGTGCGAAAAAGATTAAAAACGAACGAATATTTTCCGGCAGGGATGTGGACATATGGGCTTGCGGCAAAATGTATGACTGCGGTCTTAAACTCCGTGAAATATTAAATGCCAAAGGAATTGAAACCGGCCTTGTTGATGTGGAAATCGTGAAGCCTCTTGATCTTGCCCTTTTCAATAAAAGCTGTAAAATCATCGTTACCCTTGAGGATAACGATGTTTCGGGAGGATTTGGGATGCATCTTGCGGCAGCTCTTAAAGATGAAAATATAAGGATTTTGAATTTTGGCTGGCCGGATAAATTTATAGAGCAGGGAAGCTTCGGTGAGCTTGCCGAGAAGTACGGTCTGACGCCGCAGCAGATTGCAGAAAGGATATGTGAGGAGATTGAAGGAAAGGCTTGATGTTTTACTGGTCAAAAAAGGATTTTATCAGTCAAGAGAGCGCGCCAAGGCTTCAATTATGGCAGGAATCGTCTATGTGGACGGGCAGAAAAGCGATAAGGCCGGAAACATGATTGATACTGAGGCTGAGATTACCGTAAAGGAAAACATCTGCCCTTATGTGAGCAGAGGCGGTCTGAAGCTTGAAAAGTCCATGAAAATATGGGATATTAACCTTGAAAATGCCGTGTGCATGGATATAGGAGCGTCAACAGGCGGATTTACGGACTGCATGCTTCAAAATGGCGCGGCAAAGGTATACGCGGTAGATGTAGGCTACGGTCAGCTGGACTATAAACTGAGGACAGACCCTCGCGTAGTCAACATGGAAAAATGCAATATCAGATACCTGGATTTCGATAAAATCGCCGAACCTGTTGATTTTATCAGCATAGATGTGTCCTTTATATCCTTGAAGCTTGTTTTGCCTGTTGCCTCGAAACTTCTCGCAGAAACCGGAAGTCTTGTTTGTCTTGTTAAACCTCAATTCGAGGCAGGCAGAGAGCAGGTTGGCAAAAAAGGCATAGTCAGAGATAAAAAAGTACACAGACAGGTCATAGAAAATGTGATACAATATGCAGAAGAAAGCGGTTTTTTCATCGCGGGACTTACCTTCAGTCCGGTTACGGGAGCAAAAGGGAATATTGAATATCTTCTTTTCCTTACAAAGATGGCCCTAGATATATCTGTCCCTGTTAACGAGGAAACAGTTGATAATATAGTTAACGCCTCCCATGAGGAGTTAGAATAAAAGATGTTAATTTTAAAAAGGAGAGAAAAAAATGAAACTATCACAGAAAATTCAGGCTATGGAACTTTCACCTATCAGAAAGTTCGTTCCGTACGCAGACGCAGCAGTTGCCGCAGGTAAAAAGGTTTATCGCTTAAACTTGGGACAGCCTGATATCAAAACACCTAAAGCTTTCTTCGATACCGTAAAGAACTTTGACCAGGAAGTACTGGCTTACGCTAACTCACAGGGCGAAGCAAGCCTGCTTGAAGCTCTCGTAGGATACTACAAGAGAATCGGTCTTGACTTCCAGAAGAAGGACCTGCTCATCACCAACGGCGGTTCAGAAGCTATCAACATGCTTATGACTGCAATTCTCGACAACGATGATGAAGTTATCATGGCAGAGCCTTTCTACACCAACTACAAGACCTTCGTAGGTCAGGCAGGGGGCAAGGTTGTAGCTATCCCTACGACTGCCGAAGACGGATACCAGTATGCCGTAAGAGAAAAGATCGAAGGCGTTATCACCGACAAGACCAAGGCAATCTGCATCATCAACCCGGGCAACCCGACAGGAAAGGTTCTCACTCACGATGAAATGAAGCTTATCGTTGATATCGCTTTAGAGCACGACCTTTACATCATTGCCGACGAGGTTTACAGAGAGTTTACATATGACGGAAAGAAAATGGCAACCTTCGGCTCCTTCAAGGAAGCTGAACAGAATGTAATCATCGTTGACTCCGTATCAAAGAGATTCTCAGCCTGCGGCGCCAGAATCGGTTCCATCGCTTCCAAGAACGAGGAACTCATGGGCAATCTCATGAAGCTCTGCCAGGCAAGACTCTGCTGTCCGACTCTGGATATGCTGGGAGCTGCAGCCCTTTACAATCTTGACCCGTCATACTTCGACGATATCAAGAAGGAATACGAGCACAGAAGAAATGTTTCCGTTGAAGCCCTTAAGGAAATCGAAGGAATCAAATTCGGAGTACCGGAAGGAGCTTTCTACATCACCTGTCAGCTTCCTGTTGACAATGCAGAAAACTTCCTCATGTTCCTTCTTCAGGAATTTGATGTTAACGGTGAAACAGTTATGTTCGCACCTGCAGGCGGTTTCTTCGGAACCAAGGGTGTAGGTCAGTCAGACATCAGAATCGCTTACGTTCTCAAGGCCGAGGACATGAAGGCCGGTATCAACGTCATCAAGGAAGGTATCAAGGCTTATAATTCCCGCTAGGGAATTTCATCGGTTCTTACCTTGCGGCAACGCCGCAGAGACAATCGAAAGAACCGATACAACGCAAGATAGTTTGCATTTTGTACATACATTTTATTAAGGAAGAAACGAAGGAGATTTTATATGAAGTTATCGCCGATGATGGAGCAGTATATGAAAATTAAAGAGGAATACAAGGACTGTATTCTGTTTTTCAGGCTCGGCGACTTCTATGAAATGTTCTTTGATGACGCGATTTTGGCGTCAAAGGAATTAGAATTAACATTGACCGGAAAAAGCTGTGGCCAGGAGGAAAGGGCTCCCATGTGCGGAGTCCCTTTCCACGCAGCTGACAGCTATATAGCCAAGCTTGTGGAAAAGGGTTATAAAGTTGCTATCTGTGAGCAGACAGAGGACCCGGCACAAGCAAAAGGTATAGTTAAAAGAGAGGTTATACAGGTGGTTACTCCGGGAACCTTAACCTCCGGAACTATGCTCTCCGAAAAAGAAAACAATTATCTAGCCGCAGTTTCAGCCGATTCAAAAGCCATGTCTGTGGCTTATTGTGATGTCTCCACGGGAGAGCTGTATCTTACGGAGTACAGAGGAAAGGACCTTTATTCGGCAATTTTAAACGAGCTGGTGAAGATCAAGGCAAGGGAAATAATATGTAGCGAGGAATTTGCTTCCATATACTCAATGGATGAGATAAAATACATTACAGAAGCGTATATCAATGTCCTCAGCGATGAATTCTTTTCCCCTAAAGGGGCAGAGGATGCCATAAAATCACATTTTAACTGTATTTCACTCACAGGTCTGGGACTTGACTTCAGACCTCGTGCCGCCCTTGCTTTAGGTGCGCTCCTCAGCTATCTGATGGAAACTCAAAAGCACAGTCTTACTCACATCACCCATATTAATCACTACGAAATCGGAACTCACATGGCTCTTGATAAGGCCACAATCAGAAACCTTGAGATTACCGAAACACTATATGAAAAGAAGGTTCAGGGTTCGCTTCTGGGTATACTGGATAAGACACATACTGCCATGGGAAGCCGCAAAATGCGTCAGTGGCTCAGAGAACCCCTTAACAGTGCATCCGAAATCAATTTACGCCTCGGCGGAGTAGAAGAACTCTACGAAAATCTGCTGATGCGCAACAACATAAAGGAAAATCTTAAACACATCTATGACTTTGAACGGCTGGCAGGCAGAATCGCCTGCGGCAATGCCAACGGCAAGGATTTGATTGCACTCAGAAATTCCATCGCCGTTCTGCCGGAAATTAAATCAGAACTGGGAACGGCCCATTCTGAACTTTTAAATGATATAAATAATGAAATCGATTGTCTTTCAGACATTTATGATATTATAGACAGAGCAATCTCCGAAGAGCCGCCTTTTACCATCAAAGAAGGAGGGCTAATCAAAGAAGGTTATTCCGAGGAACTGGACAACCTTAAATTCTCCATAAAGGACGGAAAAACTTGGATTTCCAACTTGGAAAACTCGGAAAGAGAGAGAACCGGAATCAAAAACCTCAAGGTGGGATATAACCGCGTATTCGGTTACTATCTCGAGGTTACCCGTTCATACTACGACCTGATACCGGAAAATTATATAAGAAAACAGACTCTCGCCAACGCAGAGCGTTTCATCACGCCTGAATTAAAGGAGATGGAAAATCTTGTCCTCAATGCGGAAACTAAGATAAACCAAATGGAGTATGAGCTGTTCACTCAGGTTCGGACATTCATACAGGGCTACATAGAGGTTATACAAAAAACCTCCGCAGCAATCTCCACTCTGGATGTACTCACATCTTTCGCCCATGTCAGCGAAAAGCTTGGATATGTTAGGCCGATTGTCGATGATTCTATGGAAATAGAGATTGTCAAGGGTCGTCACCCTGTGATAGAACAGACGGTGACAAACGGACTTTTCGTTTCAAACGATACTTATCTCAACGATAATGCTTCAAGTATGCTGCTCATTACAGGTCCTAATATGGCGGGCAAATCCACATATATGCGCCAGACTGCACTGATAGTATTAATGGCTCAGGCAGGCTGTTTCGTCCCTTGTGAAAGGGCAAAAATAGGTGTGGTGGACAGAATCTTCACCAGAATAGGGGCGTCGGATAACCTGGCTCAGGGTCAGTCCACATTTTTCGTGGAAATGAGCGAACTCGCTTATATTCTGAACAATGCCCAGTCGCGAAGCCTTATAATTCTCGACGAAATAGGCAGAGGCACCAGCACCTACGACGGTCTTTCCATCGCATGGGCTGCGGTAGAGCACCTTTGTAACGAAAACACACATATCAGAACGCTTTTTGCCACACATTATCACGAGCTCACCGTTTTAGAAGAACAGCTTCACGGTGTGAAGAATCTCAATGTAGATGTGGCCGAGCAGAACGGCAACATAGTTTTCCTGCATAAAATCGTTGAGGGCTCCGCCAGCAGAAGCTACGGCATCCATGTGGCAAAGCTTGCGGGAATACCTAAGAGTCTCCTGGAAAGAGCCCAGCAAAAGCTTTACGAGCTGGAAAGCGGAGGCCCATCCTCCGATACAACCTATGGCAGTATGACTGCATTGCCTGCATCAAAGGCTGCTGAGGCACATGAAGAACAGATTTCAATGTTCTCCTTTGCGTCAAACCCTGTGGTTGAAAAGCTTAAAGCGCTCAACTTAATGGATATCACACCGTCAAAAGCATTTGAAATACTGGAAGAACTTAAAGAATTGCTGTAATCTGAGGTAATAAGATGATAAGAGTTTTAGACAAGGTTATAGCCGACAAAATCGCGGCAGGCGAGGTAATAGAGCGTCCCATTTCCATAGTAAAGGAGCTTGTTGAAAACGCTCTCGATGCCGGAGCCGACAGTCTGGTTGTAGAGATAAAAACCGGCGGAAAATCATATATCAGAGTAACCGACAATGGCTGTGGCATACCTTATGAAGAGGCAGAAACAGCCTTTCTTCGTCATGCCACCAGTAAAATTGAAACAGCGTCGGACCTTGATGCCATAGATACTCTTGGCTTCAGAGGCGAAGCCCTTGCTTCCATAGCGGCGGTGACGCGAACAGAACTTGTGACAAAGACCGCAGACAGCAAGACTGGAATAAGACTTGTTCTCCACGGCAGCATGGTTATTCAAAAGGAGCAGACCGGCTGCCCCGACGGAACTACCATCGTGGTAACGGACTTATTTTACAACACGCCTGCAAGACTTAAATTTATGAAATCCGACTCTGCGGAAAGCGGTCTTATAATAGAATTTATTTCCCAGATGGCTTTGGCCTACAAGGATGTAAAGTTCCGCCTGATTAATAACGGCAAGATATTGTTTTCAACCCTTGGAGACGGAAACAGGCTCAATACTATTCTGAGAGTATACAGCGATGTAGATGCCCGAAACATGGTTCCTGTATACTTCAGCGAGGGTGGTCTTCAGTTAGAAGGCTATATTTCCACACCGGCCTTCAGCAAAACAACCCGGGGAAGCCAGATTTACTTCGTAAACGGCAGGGTAGTGTCGAGCAAGGTTATAGAACGGGGTGTTGCGGCAGGCTATAAGGAAAGGCTTTTTGAAGGAAGATACCCCGTGACATATCTTTTCCTGCGTGTTGACCCTCATACCTTGGATGTGAACATACATCCAAACAAGCGGGAAGTGCGCTTTGATGATGAGTCGGCAGTTACAGACTTCATTTCCCGTGCAATAAAAGAGGCTCTTGCCACCAAAGATGCTGTGGTAGATGCGGGAAATCTGTTCAAGGACATGGATAAAAAAATCAGCGCTTCAAAGGTATATGAGAGGGTATTTGAGCCTTTCAGAGAGAAGGTGCCGGAGCATCTTTCCAAAAGGGAAGAGGAGCAAGTTGACATAAAACAGTTATTGTCAATAGTAGACAACGAGCCACATAAAACTGCAGTTAAAACCGAAACTGCAGTCTCAGCGCCGGAAGATGCCGGACCTGAACTTTCCGTATATGAACCCCAGCTGAAACCCTTTGATTTCAGTCAGCTTGAAATTACAGGTGTAATATTCGATACATACATCACCGCCATTGACGGGTCTGTTTTTTATCTCATAGACCAGCATGCCGCACACGAGAGGATTTTCTACGAAAAGCTTGTAGCCGAATATGAAAACGGCGAAAAGGCCAGACAGCCCTTGCTCATGCCCCTTATAATAAATGTATCGCTGGCTGTCAGCGAAAACCGTTTTGACTGGCTGAACGCCTTGACAAAAATGGGGTTCACAATAGCCGAATTCGGTCAGGGCACTTTCAGGATTACTGAAATTCCAATGTTTATGGAGCTGTCAGAGGCGGAGGATTTCTTAAATGAATTCATAGAAAACATGACAAACAGTACCGATTTGTCAAACAGAGTGGTAATCGATAAGCTCATAATGATGTCCTGCAAGGCGGCAGTAAAGGCTAATGACAGGCTCAGCACGGAAGAGATAAATGCTCTGATAAAAGACCTTTCTTCCTGCATTAATCCTTTCAGCTGTCCTCATGGCAGACCTACATTTATCAGACTTACCCGCTATGAAATAGAAAAGATGTTCAAGAGAGTGTAAAATGAGAAAACTTATTGCAGTTGCAGGCCCTACGGCCGTTGGAAAAACTAAATATGCCATAGAGACAGCCAAGGCTTTTAACGGTGAAATCGTGTCCTGCGACTCCATGCAGCTTTATAAGTACATGAACATAGGCAGCGCCAAGCCTACACCGGAAGAACAGGCGGAGGTAAAGCACTGGCTGGTGGACGAAATTGACCCCAAGGAACCCTTCAGCGTGGCAAGGTATGCGCAGATGGCTAAAGCTGCTATCGAAGACATATTCAGTAGGGGAAAAACTCCCGTAATAGAAGGTGGTACGGGACTTTATCTCAACAGCCTCCTTTATGAAATGGATTTCAGCGGCGCTTCTGTCGATACAGAGCTTAGAGATACTTTATTAAACGAAGCGGAGCTTTTCGGTCCCGAGTACATTTACAACAAACTTAAGGAAGCCGACCCGAAAGCCGCAGAGCGCATACATCCAAACAATGTAAAAAAGGTTATTCGAGCTCTGGAAGGGGCCATAAGCGGCAAAAATATCGTAGATTTTAAAAATTGTCAGGAAAAGTGTAAGGATTATGATACAATCTTAATAGGATTGACAAGAAACCGACCTGAGCTTTATGATAGAATAAACCAAAGAGTGGATATAATGATTGAAGAGGGACTTTTTCATGAAGTTGAAGAGCTTCTGGAAATGGGGCTTGACGAGAGCGATATTTCCATGAAGGGTATAGGCTATAAGGAAATAATAGGATATTTCGACGGTCTTTACGGTCAGGAGGAAGCCATAGGACTGATAAAGAAGAACAGCCGTCACCTTGCCAAGCGTCAGCTCACCTGGTTCCGCAGATATGAGGATACGAAATGGTTCAACCTCAGCGAATACGAGAGCGATGAGGCCGCAGTTGGAGAAATAATAGGATGGGTACAGACACAAGGAATATAAAAATTCATAACAAGAGCGACAGGCCCGATAATGTTATCAAAAAGGAAAACGACATTTATCTGGAATGCGAGGAAATAGAAAATCAGCTGCCTAAGTTTCTGCGCGGCTTCTTTTCATATCTTAAGGGAAATGTGCTTCCCGCCACACGGCTTGCCTATCTTCACGACATCAAGTTTTTTTTCAAGTATCTTATAGAAGAAACGGATCTGACCGACGCCGAAACCACGGACAAAATCAAGCTTTCCGATCTGGAGCAGGTCAAGGCGGTAGATGTTAACATGTTCATAGAGTACTGCCGCAAGTACAAGGTTGACACGGGAGATACCATCTACATATATGAAAATTCCAACAAATCTTTGGCACGAAAGAAATCGTCGGTTTCGGTAATGTTCAAGCAGCTGTACAGAGATGAACTGCTTTCAAAAAATATAACTGACGGTTTCGACCCTATCCGCGTTCCCAAGCCCGGAGAAAGGGAAATCAAGGCTCTTCAGGATGACGAAGTGATGATAATGCTGGACGCTGTTTCAAGCGGTACAGGGCTCACCGACCATGAACATGCCTATTGGGAAAAGACAAAGAAACGAGACAAGGCTGTTCTCATACTTTTCCTTACCTACGGTCTTAGGCTTTCCGAGCTGCAGCAGCTCAATGTTTCGTCCTTTAATTTCAACAGGGGCGAATTCAAGATATACAGAAAGAGGGGAAAGGAATCCATCATGCCCCTGAACAACTCTGCCACTGCGGTTATTCACGACTATATTGACAATGAAAGAGCAGCTGATTCATCTTTGGATGAAGAAAACAGGGATGCACTTTTCCTGTCACTGCAGGGTCGACGTATGACCGAGAGGCAGATCAGAGAGCTTGTAAAAAAATATACTTCCATAGCTCTTAAAACCACCAGAAAAGCCGGATACAGCCCTCACAAGCTGAGAGCAACAGCAGCAACCAGTCTTATAGGACGAGGAAACTCCATCTTCGATGTGGCGGCTTTGCTGGACCACGAACAGGTGACAACAACCCAGCTCTATGCCCGTCAGAAGATGAATGTAAAGCGGGATCTGGTAAAAGATATGGAATGGGAAACAGAACGGACAGAAAAATAGGAGCTTACACCAATGAATTTAACAGAACAATTTTTAATAGATGAATTCGGAATTGATGAAAGAGTACTTAAACTGGTGGCAGAGTCTGAAGATGAAGTACGCTGTGAGTTTGAAAAACTTGACGATATTATGGCCTATAACCAATATAAAGTGTTGTCGGCATTCCAGAAAAACCGCATACGCGATATGCACTTCGGCTGGAAGACAGGCTACGGCTACGATGACGCCGGAAGAGAAGCAATAGGACAGACTTTCGCAGATGTTTTCCACACGGATGCAGCCCTTGTGCGAACAACCTTTGTAAACGGTACCCACGCACTTGCAACGACCCTTCTGGGAATTTTAAGACCGGGAGACGAGCTTATTTATGCAACAGGTGAGCCTTACGATACGCTTCAGACAGTAATCGGTATAACAAATTACGAAAAGGGCAACGGTTCTCTGAGAGATTACGGCGTGACTTTCAAACAGGTTGATCTGCTTCCTGACGGCTCCATCGACATCGAAGGCGTAAAGGCTGCGATTACCGATAAAACACGAATGATCACAGCTCAGCGTGCTACGGGCTATTCCTGGAGAAAGGCCATCTCCATGGACGAAATCCAAAAGCTCATGAAGGCTATCGAAGAGGTTAATCCGGACATCGTAAAAATGGTAGATAACTCTTACGGTGAATTCCTTGAAACAAAGGAACCTACCGATGTGGGTGCAGATGTTATGGCATCTTCACTTATAAAGAATCCGGGCGGTGGTCTTGCCCTCAGTGGTGCTTATATTGCCGGCAGACAGGACCTTATCGATCAGATTCAGTACCGCATGACATGTCCCGGCATAGGCGGCGAATGCGGTCTTACTTACGGTCAGACAAGAACCATGTTTCAGGGGTTCTTCCTGGGACCTCGTGCTGCAAACAGCGCACTTAAAGGCGCTGTTCTCTGCGGAAAGGTTTATGAAAAGCTTGGCTTTGAAGTATCTCCTAAGGCCGGAGACATCCGTTCCGATATCGTTCAGTCTGTAAAATTCAAAGATCCGGCTAAATTAATCGCTTTCTGCGAAGGCATTCAGTCTGCGGCTCCCGTTGACAGTTTCGTAGCTCCTGTACCCGGAGATATGCCCGGTTACGAAGATAAGGTAATTATGGCAGCAGGTGCTTTCGTGCAGGGTTCGACTATCGAGCTTTCCGCAGATGCTCCAATGCGTGAGCCGTACATCGCATACTTTCAGGGCGGTCTGACATACGAACATTCAAAATTCGGGGTAATTAAATCAGTAGATACCTTATTAAAGAAAGGTCTTATAGAACTGAAGCAGTAATTGAAACAAGGGGTAAAAGAAAAATGGGTGTTGAGAATATAAAAAAAGCAGAAAAAGAGAACAAGCGACGAGTCATTCTTTCCGTTGTTAAAATTTCAATGCTTGTATTGATAGTGGTTGGAATTCCGCTGTATCTGTGGTTTTTTCACGGGGATTGGATTAAGAGCTTTGAAAACATAGATGATGTAGTCGCTTTTCTGGAAAAATATGAAACACAATCCATATTTGTATACATCGGGCTTCAGATCGTACAGATTGTTATAAGTATCATACCGGGACAAGTTTTCCAGATGGCTGCAGGCTATATCTACGGCTTCTGGCCTGCGCTGCTTTTTGCCATGACTGGAGCTTTGCTGGGTACAACCCTTTCCTTTATGCTGGCAAAGGCGCTGGGACGGGACTTTCTCCATATTTTTTTCGGCGAGGAAAAGATGTCATACTATATTGAACGGCTGAATTCAAAGAAAATGTACGCCATAGTCTTTTTCCTCTATCTGATACCCGGCATACCCAAGGATATGGTGAGCTACGCCGCAGGCGTGTCGGAGATAAAGTTTAAACCATTTATTATTATCTCTGCTTTGGGAAGACTGCCCGGCATGATAGGATGTCTGCTCATGGGAGACATGATGATGGAGGAAAACTACACGGGGGCGGTTATAATCGGTGTATTTGCCGTGATTGCCTTTGCCCTGTGTATTATTTTCCGAAAAAAAATACATGGGCTGCTGGATAAATTTTATGAAAAAATCACAAAATAACAGGGTAAAATTCGCAAAATTCGCCTATCTATGAATCATAGACATAATCTTTGATGAATAGGTAGGCTTTTCTTTTCGCCTGTTTTAAGATATAATTACAGGAGGGAGTAAAGATTATGTTAAACAACAGAGATTTCGGCGCGAAAATTGCTGATTTAAGAAAGAAAAAGGGGCTTACTCAGGCTCAGCTTGCAGAGATGCTCAACATAAGCAACAAGACTATTTCTCGGTGGGAGACAGGGGAGGGCTATCCTGAGGTCACATTATTATCGCCTTTAGCAAAGGCCCTGGGTATAACCGTGGATGAGCTGCTGGCAGAGTCAGCGCCGGAGCCTGACCAACCTGGCCAGCCGGAAAACAATGAATATGTCGACGACACAGAGAACAGAAAAAGCAAAGTAAAAAAGCACAAGGATATTCCCGTAGTGCTTCCTGCAGCTAACCTGCATGACTTTTTTAAAAGAACTACTGTAATTGTCAATGTGCTTCAGATGTTATTCTTTACTGTTTTTACAATAGCGATTATGTCATGTAATGATTATACATACTATTCGCCGGCTTATGTCAAGGACAACAATCCAAGCGCAGGAGAAGCTGCATTTATATGTACCGATAAAATAGGCTATGTTATTTTGGGCGGTATGGTCGTGTGTTTTATTGCTTTGACGGCGTTTTATGTACTATTCTTCAGGTTAGGAAAGCTTGGTAAAGCACTGACTGCCAGAAATATTGCAGTGTCGGCGGCTTTCGTCATGGGCGCTATAATCAGCTATTCGCCTTTAAACGGTCATATATGGTTAGGCAATAGTGTAACCATATACGAACCGGAAAATCCGAATTTCTTCATATGTGATTACTTTAAAGTGAATCGACAGCTTATATTTGCTTTATTCTGCGGCCTTATGGTCATATACTTTATTTCGGAAATGATAAGAATAAGATGCTTAAGAAAGGACGGAAAAGTTTGTCCTGAAATTACTGCAAACAGAATCACCTTCTGGAAATCGCTGACCGTATTCAATAAAATCGGGGTTGTATGTATAATAGCATGTATGATTTTCCCGTTTCTTGCTGTTGGGATTACCATTATTGCGCAAAGCATCACTATACCGGTTACGGATAGCATAGCTTTTGTAACTCCCGCCGTACTGCTTACATTTATAAGTATATTTCCTAAAGTAGGACTTGTAACCGCAGCACTAGGTCTTATTCTGGGAGCCTGTGATTTATATGACAGGCAGTATAAAGCTTCTATTATTATAATAGGGGCGAATCTCATACTACCGTATATAATGGGTTTTATAACTGTGGTGCTGTTTATGTATCCTTATCAGGCTTTGTTCAACTAAAATCGAACAAATGTTTAAAATCCTCTTGACTTCGAACATTTATTCTGGTATATTATAAAAAAGAACAGATGTTTAGAGAGGGGTGTGAGCCTGATGAGAAAGAGTTACAGAATTTCAAACAGATTCAGATTTACGGTTTTCGTAGTACTTACAATCATTTTACTTACCACAGTTATTAACTTTGCACTTGGTTTAAATACTGCTGCAAGTTTAACGGTTCAGGAATATATGGATGTTGAAGTTAAATCCGGCGACACCTTATGGAACATTGCTCAGGACTATATGCCGGATGATATGGATACCCGTAAGGCCGTTTTTAAGCTGTGCTCATTAAATGATATTTCAGCTGACCAGTTATATGCAGGAATGACAATTCAGGTCCCAATTTATCATTAATTATATTGATAAGCGGCTGTCGTTGAAATATCAACGATTTGCCGCTATTTCACAAAAAACATCAAGGTGCCAATTATCGACAGTATATAAAAAAATCGCTTAAAACGCAAAATAGAGCCTCGATTTTTCTGTTTTTTTCAGATGATTTACGGAAGTATTGTAAACTGCTTAAGAATGTGGTAAAATCATGTCAGCATGAATTATTGCTAAGCTAAATCATCAAAAGGAGTATGTATAATGGAAAGAAAACAATATGTATGCCCGAAGTGTGGCTGCACAGAATATGAAAGCGATCAGTTCCAGGCTACAGGAGGAAACTTCGCCAAGATGTTTGATATTCAAAATAAAAGATTTACCACAATATCATGCAGACAGTGCGGATATACAGAGCTATATAAGAAGCCAGAAGACTCTGGAATGGATATACTGGATTTTTTAATCGGCGGCTGATAACTAAATTACATATCTATAATATAAATAAGGATTTGCAAAGAGAACCCCGGAAAACACCGAGGTTCTTATTTTGCTATATTAACTATTCCCAAAATTGTGATTTAAGGAATAGTTT
>JAEDNK010000104.1 GCA_016302545.1 Bacillota bacterium | reverse complement strand
CAAATCTTAAGACTGCAGACGGTGTTGAGAAGGTTTCTCCCGAGGACGTAAAAATCGGAGATATCATAGTAGTACGACCGGGGGAAAAGGTTCCGCTGGACGGAGTAGTAGTGTCGGGGCATTCAACTTTGGACACGGCAGCTCTGACGGGAGGATCTCTTCAGTGTGATGTCAGCTTCGGCAGCGATATTCTCAGCGGCTGTATTAATTTGAGCGGTCTGATTGAGGTGAGATGCGAAAAAGAATTCGGCCGGTCAACGGTGAGCAAAATCCTCGAGCTGGTGGAAAATGCTACGAGCCAAAAGGCTAAAACGGAGAATTTTATTACCCGCTTTGCGGCGGTTTTATACCCCGGCAGTAGCGGGTGTGGCGGTGGTGCTGGCCGTGATTCCGCCTTTGGTTATAGAAGGAGCACTTTTCTCAGATTGGCTTTACAGGGCTCTCAGCTTCCTGGTTGTTTCCTGTCCGTGTGCACTGGTAATTTCCGTTCCTCTCGGATTCTTCGGAGGAATAGGTGCGGCGTCCGGGATTGGAGTACTGGTAAAGGGCAGCAACTACCTTGAAGCGGCTGCACATGCGGAATTCGTTGTGCTGGATAAGACGGGCACGCTGACAAAGGGAGTTTTTGAGGTGGAAAAGGTCCGGGCGGCGGAAGATTTCGAAGGCGGCGAGGAAAGGCTGCTTAAGCTGGCATCAGCCACATGCTGTTCACTGTCTGAGGCAGGTTTCAGAAAGTTATTTGACAACATTGATTTCTTCAAAGATAAAATCATACTGAGGCCTGAGGAGATAAGCAACCATCCGGAGGTCCTAAGGAGACTTGGCGTAATCTCCATCAATACCGCCATTGAAATGGATATCTACGGAAACGTAAACTCAACACATGTACAGGGCAAAAAGATGATGAACGGTATCGGCGGTTCCGGTGATTTCTCACGTTCCGCATCACTGGTTATCTTTACTACATCATCAGTCGCTAAAGATGGAGATATTTCCTCCATCGTACCGATGTGCCCTCATGTAGACCATACAGAGCACGAGGTAATGGTAATTGTAACAGAACAGGGCTATGCTGATTTAAGAGGACTTTCCCCTAAGGAAAGAGCCGTTAAGATTATCGAAAACTGCGCTCACCCTGACTATAGAGACAAACTCATGGACTACTTCAACAGAGCCTGTGAGCAGATGCCTTGCCAGACACCACACATTCTGGACGAAGCGTTATCATGGCACACCAAGTTTGAAAAGACAGGCAGCATGAAATAAGAAGATAGAGTACATTAAAACTTTTTCATAATTAACTTCTCTTACGTTTGAGCCGGGTTTTGCATATTGCCCGGCTCAGTTGTTTTCTGATGACAGACAAAACAACAGGAGACATTAGTGACAAATATGTGATTAAAAGAGCAATTTGTGGTATAATGGGAAAAACAGTAACCAACTGGATTAAGCGAGGGAGAAACAATATGGCAAATATGACGGTAAACAAGGGGAATTGCATTGGTTGCGGGCTCTGCGTAAGAGACTGCCTGCGCAATACGATTTTTATGAGAGAAGGCAAAGCAGAGATTGACGTTTCAGGATGCATCAAGTGCGGACACTGCATAGCTGTATGTCCGCAAGATGCCGTTTCTCTGGGTTCCATTGAAAACATGCAGTGGGATTCAGACGTATCCGGACCAAAGCGGGGCAGTGCGCCTGAGGCAGAGGCTTTTCTGGACTTTCTTAAGTTCAGAAGGAGCATAAGACAATATAAAAAACATGAAATCGAGCCGGAAAAGATGGAAGCTATCATAGAGGCGGGCAGGTACTCGCCGACAGCAGGAAACCGGCAGAAAAACAGGTTTATTATTCTGAAAGAAAATATTGAACAGGTTAGGAAGGCGGCCATAGAAACACTCCTCCATGCAGCTGCTGACGAGTCGAAAGATTTAGGCGAGCGCGAGATATACAGAAAAAGCTGGACCAGAATGTACGATGATTATGCGGCAGGACGCCGTGACGGGCTGTTTTTTAATGCGCCTGCGGTGATATTGATAGTAAGCGATGAAAACAATCATTATGCGGAAATTGACGGGGGTATTGCAGCTTCAAGAATGGAACTTCAGGCCAATGCACTTGGGCTTGGCGTATGCTATATAGGATTTCTCAACACTGCCATGGAGTTTGACGGCAGAATCAAGGAAATGGCCGGCCTCAAAGAGGAAGAGAAGCTGGCAGTGGCTTTTGTCACCGGATATCCTGACGTAGAGTATCAGAGACCTGTACCGAGGAAACCTGCCAATGTAAGAAAACTTTAAACTGGAAATGGTACTTTAACTTATAAGAGACGACTGGAAGATGGACAAGAAAGAAATAAAAAAAGCTTTTATAGATACGATACCTGTAATGACCGGTTATGTGGTGCTGGTGCAGCTGGTATTTTAAAGAAAACAATTGAAGGTACGGACAATTCAAGTTATAATATAAGGCAATTAAAAAACAATCCAACGGAGGAAACAGAATGGACAACAATAAACGCCCTGAAACCATGGAAAGAATCACGACATCGGCTCTGGCGGAAGCATTTATCGCAGAACAGGTGGAGGCAATAAAGAAGCAGGTTGGAGACAAAAAGGTGCTGCTGGCACTTTCCGGCGGTGTGGATTCGTCAGTAGTTGCCGCACTGCTGATCAAGGCTATCGGCGAACAGCTTGTTTGCGTACATGTAAACCACGGCCTTTTGAGAAAAGGCGAGCCGGAACAGGTTGTTGAGGTTTTTCGCAACCAGATGAAGGCGAATTTAATATATGTTGATGCTGTTGACAGATTCCTGGACAAGCTGGCAGGAGTTGAAGAACCTGAGACAAAGCGCAAAATAATAGGCGCTGAGTTCATCCGCGTCTTCGAAGAGGAAGCTCGCAAGCTTTCGGGCATCGAATTCCTGGCACAGGGTACTATTTATCCTGACATTCTGGAAAGCGACGGTGTAAAGGCTCATCACAATGTAGGAGGTCTTCCTGAGGACCTGCAGTTTGAGCTGGTTGAGCCGGTTAGGCTGCTCTTTAAGGACGAGGTTCGTGTGGTCGGAAAGGCTCTCGGTCTTCCTGACAGCATGGTTTACCGCCAGCCGTTCCCGGGTCCGGGACTTGGTGTTCGCTGCCTGGGTGCAATCACCCGCGATAGACTGGAAGCAGTTCGTGAGTCCGACGCTATCCTTCGTGAGGAGTTCGCAAAGAACGGTCTTGAGGGCAAGGTCTGGCAGTATTTCACTGCTGTGCCTGATTTCAAGTCTGTAGGCGTGAAGGACGGAGCCAGAACTTTCGCATATCCTGTCATCATCCGTGCGGTGAACACTGTGGATGCTATGACTGCAACTGTTGAGGATGTGCCTTTTGCACTGCTTCAGCACATCACCGACAGAATAACCCACGAAGTTGAGGGCGTGAACAGAGTGCTGTTCGACCTGACACCAAAGCCTGTGGGCACGATTGAGTGGGAATAAGTTAATTTAGTCTTTCGAGTCCCGAAAACCCTTGAAAATACAGGGGTTTTCGGGATTCTTGTTTTTTACTGGCTACAAATCGGCTACATCAGGACGTTTTTTCGTAGCCATCGTCTTTTGTGGCTATCATGTCAAGCTGATCGGCTACTTCGGTCTGCTTATTCGGGTACAGATGGCTGTAGGTTTCCATGGTAGTTTGTACCCTTTCATGTCCTAAGCGTTCCGCAACCAGAAGCGGTGTGCAGCCCATATCAATCAGCAAACTGGCGTGGGTATGACGTACATCGTGCACCCTGATCTTCTGCGTTCCGGAGTGATCGCAACCATACTTCATCTGTCTGCCGACCCATCCTCTGTCATAAGGAAAGATGCGGTCTGTAGGCTGTACATCGTAGAGCTTCGCCAGATAATCTTTCAGACAGCTTTCCAGTACCTTCGGCATAACTACTTCACGGTAGCCAGCTTCCGTCTTAGGCGGATAGATATAGTCCTTTCCGTTCAGACGCTGGTAGTTCTTGCTGACAGAGATGATATGTCTGTCGAAGTCAATGTCCTCCGGTGTCAGAGCCAGCAGTTCGCCAACACGGAGGCCCGTGTAGTACATGACCATGAAAACGGTGTAACCGATAGGTCTGTCCTCCATGGCTTTAATGAACACCTTGAATTCTTCGTTTGTCCAGAACAGCATTTCATCGGCGTTCTTCTTGCCAATGGATCCTGCCTTGTGACAGGGGTTCTCCCTCAGTCCGTAAAACTTCACCGCAAAATTGAATGCTGCGGTAAGCTGGTTGTTGATGGTTCGCAAATAAGTTGGTGCATAACCTCTGCCGTTGGGCTGGCGGAAGTTAATCAGTTCATTTTGCCAGTTGCGAATATCGGTCGGTTTGATGGCACTGAGCGGCATCTCACCGAAGTACGGGAGGACTTTCTTATCGAACAGGTAGCGCTTGTTGGCATAAGTAGTTTCTCTGGTACGAGGAACCGCATCTTTCATATAGATTTCAACGAAATCCTTGAATTTCATGCCCAGGCTGCCATCTGCCTGACTAATAAAATCACGTTCCCATTGTAAGGCTTCTTTCTTGGTATTGAAGCCTCTTTTCTTTTTGTGGATCTCCTTTCCTGTCCAATCCTTTACTCGGATTTGGGACATCCATTTTCCTGTTTTCTTGTCCTTAGTTACTGACATTGTGTTCTCCTTTTCTATTCAATGTCAGACCTTAATTATTCTGCAGAGCCAAACTCCTTTTCAAGGTAAGCTCTGCGACGAGCCAAACGCTCATCTTCGTCAAGTTCTTCCGGTTCCACACATTCCACGGAAGCCCCAGCATAGTACGCAAGGGTCTGCTCTTGCCAGCTATGTAATGCTGCAGGAGAACAGTTGTAGCTGCGCATATCCTCACGCATTTCTTCCCATTGTTCCAAGA
>JAEDNK010000008.1 GCA_016302545.1 Bacillota bacterium | reverse complement strand
GACATATTAAGTTGTATATCCATTTAACTAGGTCGACATATTTTCACAACCATTATATTACCACAATTTAAAAAAAATATCAATGGATTTTAGCTTTTGTCTCCTTTGCCTCTTTTGTCTTTTTTCCAAAACATAATAAAACCGTATTGAATTCCGGGTTTTAATATAGTAAAATTATAACGTATTTTGTTAAATAAGTGTCAAAGCTCGGAAAGGCGGAAAGAAATTTTCAATTTACGCAAGCAGTATGAGTCAGGAATCCTTTCCGTGGGTATATAACAAATAAAGAGGAAAAGGAGAAAAGATGTACAAAGTAGCAAATTTAGCAAGCGAATATAAGAAAAAGCTTATAACCGCTGACCAGGCGGCAGAAATGGTAAAGGACGGAGACAGAATTCATTTCGGTTTGGGCTGCGGGTCGGTTATTGATATTGACAAAGCCCTCGCTAAAAGAGCCAGGGATCTGAGAGATGTTGAAATAGTCAGTACAGTAAGCATCAGAGAAAGACCTTTTGAAACCTATCTTGCCACGGACAGCAACGAGCAGGTGCGTTTTTCTTCGGCTCATTTTAACACTCATGACCGCAGGATGAACAAGGACGGGCGCTGCTGGTACATACCTATGATGTTCTGCGAACTGCCTTTCCTGTGGGTAAACAACGACTGCGAGATAGACATCGCCATGTTTCAGGTCGCGCCTATGGACAAGCACGGCAACTTCAATCTGGGTCCTCAGGTTGCCGACATGTGGGGTGTAATCAAGTCAGCAAAGAAAATCATCGTTGAGGTTAACGAAAAGATGCCGATTGCCCACGGATATCAGACACAGCTTAACCTTTACGGGATCGATTATGTGGTAGAGGGAAGCAACACGCCGTTGGCTGAGCTTCCTGCCAAGGAACCTACGGAGATTGATAAGAAGATAGCAAGCCACATTGTACCTAGAATCAAGAGCCACAGCACACTGCAGCTGGGTATCGGGAGTCTGCCTCTGTGTATCGGCTCCATGCTGGCGGAATCGGATCAGCGAAACATTAATGCGCACACAGAGATGTTTACGGATGCATATGTGGATCTTTTCGATGCAGGAAAGCTGACGGGAAACAAGCCTATCGACAAAGGCAAGGCAGTTTACACCTTCGCAGGTGGAACCAAGAGGCTTTATGACTTCATAGACGACAACCCTATCTGTTGCAACGCTCCGGTAGACTATGTAAACAACATTGCTACGGTGTCGCAGATAAAGAACTTTGTGTCCGTAAACAGCTGTATTCAGGTTGACCTCTATGGTCAGGTGTGCTCCGAGTCGGCAGGACATCAGCAGATAAGCGGCACAGGCGGACAGCTTGATTTCGTTTTGGGTGCTTATCAGTCGGAGGGCGGTCAGAGCTTCCTTTGCACTCCGTCTACGAGAATGAATGCCGACGGCCGTATGGAATCTCTCATTTCTCCGGTGCTGCCTCCGGGAGCCATCGTGACTACACCGCGTATGGCGACTAACTTCATCGTTACGGAGTACGGCGCCGCCAACCTTAAGGGCAAGACCACATGGGAAAGAGCCGAGCTCCTTATAAATATAGCTCACCCTGATTTCCGCGACCAGCTCATTAAAGATGCAGAGCGAATGGGCATCTGGAAGCGTTCCAGCAAGTGCCTGTAATGTCGCCTAAATCTCTAACATCGTCTAAAGAATAAAACAAAAAGGAGCTGCCGCGGCAGCTCCTTAACATATTGCCTAAGATTGGCTAGTCGTCCCAGTCGTCGTCCCAATCATCGTCATCATCCCAGTCGTCATCGTCGTCGTAATCTCTGAACTCAACATCCTTGTCTCTGATCTTGCCTGAGGTTGCGTTGATTTCGTATTCGTATTCGGTATCGCCGCTGTAGAATTCAACCTCGTAAACTACGATGCCGTCATCTCTGTCCAGCTTAGCTTTGGTGAAGGTAACCGATGAAGCGGAAACACCTGCATCCTTCAGGGCGATGGACTTAGCCTTGTCAACACCGATGTATTTTGAACTCGGGTTGCTTGTAGATGTGGTGGTACTCTGTGATGTGCCGGAATTGGAAGCAGTACCGGAGCTTCCGGTTGTTTTGTCGGTCTTGTCAGTATTGTTAGCAGTATTCTTTACAGTTTCGGTAAGCTGAAGCTTCTCTCTCTGAGCTTCGATGATGGTACCGTCGGAAGCCTTAACAGCGTAGTCGTATTCGAAGCCGTTTGCAACAAAGTCAACTTCATACACGGCAACTCCGTCCTCGCTGTCGTAGTGAGCGACCAGGTTCAAAACCTCTTCTGCCTTAAATCCGGCATCGGCAAGAGCAACCTCCACTCCCTTATCCATTCCTATAACTTTGTTTGCGTTAACGTTTGCTCCTACCTGAAGAGTTGCAAAGCCCACCGCCGCGGCAACCAGCACCACGCATATTACGAAGGCTGCAATCTTCTTTGGAGAATTTAAGCTTTCGGTAAATTTTTTCATAATCTTTCTTCCTTTCTATCTGCCTTTTAAACAAAGCGACTTGTTTTTGTTTGATTTTATGGCTTTATTATAGCCGGAGAAAATTAAAGAAAGATTAAAGCTTTTAATTTTTTTAAATTTTTAAAATTTATTTTTTTAGCTTTAGGCGGAAAGTGAATACGGTGCCTTCCCCCGGGGTGCTTTCCACAGAAATATCTCCTCCCAGCAGAGTGGCAATCTGCTTCACCATTGAAAGACCCAGACCGATTCCGCCGCCGCCCGTTTCCTCGCTTCTCGACGGTTCCACCTGATAGAAGCGGTTCCATATTTTTTCGAGATTTTCCCGGGAAATGCCGATACCGTCATCTGCCACGGAAAGTATGGCTACACCGCCGTCAACTCCGTCGCTGTCTGACTTTTTCAGACTTACCTTGATGGTGCCGTGGGGTTTTCCGTATTTATAGGCGTTGCTGCAGAGGTTGTTTAGCAGGCGAGCGTACAGATTTCTGTCGGTCACAGTCATTATGCCTTCTTCTATATCCGCCGAAAGAGTTATATCGTTGCAGTTAATCATCTGCTGCTCGGCGCAGATATCAGCTGTGAGGCTGCTCAAATCCAGCTCCTCCATGTTCACAGGCTCGGTACCCTGATCCAGTCTGGTGAAGAAAAGCAGTCTGTTTATCAGATCGTTCATGCGCTCCGACTGGCGCTTTATTACCTCCAGCGCTTCACGGTACTCCTCCTCGCTGTCAGCAAGCTCCAGCCCGTACTCTGCCTGGGCCATGATTACAGCGGTAGGTGTGCGAAGCTCGTGGGAAGCGTCGGAGGTAAACTGCCTCTCTGCTTCAAAGGACTTCTCCAGACGGTCAAACATGCCGTTGAAAGCGTCGACCAGCCGGTGAAGCTCATCCTTTCCCTGACCTATATCAAGCCGTCTGGAAAGGTCGCCGCTTTCGCCGATTTCCTCTGCCGCCCGTGCAATCTGTTCTACGGGCAGGAAGGAGCGGCGTGTTATGGCATAGCCGCCCAGAATTGCCAGCAGAGCCAGCAGCGGCAGAAGCCAGAAGGAAAGCCGCACCGTGTTATATAATATGTTGATTCTTTCGTTTTTAGATACGACGCCGCGGAGCCACAGACCCTCCAGATTGTCTCCTGTGAGCTTGCGGTCGTAGACATAGTATTTTTCTCCTTTGTAATCCACCTTTCCAACGGTGGTGAAGGTCAGAGCTTTGCTTCGGGAGATTTTCACAGGGGATTCTCCGTAAAGAAGATTGCCGTTTTCGTCGTAGAGAGCTGTGCAGATGCCCTCGAAGAAATCGCAGAAATCGTCGTCGATTTCAAGCCAGCCCTCGTTGTACCTCAGAAACTGGTCGCCCTGCTCCCTTTCCATGCCTGCGTCCAGACGGTTGAAATACTCGATTTCCTCCACATTGGACGCAACCGTGTTCATAAGCCTTTCCTTGACATCCTCGTCCAGCACCAGATTGGCGATGGCAAAGGTCAAAGTGTTCATGAGCGCTACGATGACTATAAGGGTCACGGAAAACCATATGATTATTTTCTTTTGTATCGTAAGATTTTTCATGGAGCTTTTCATCTGCGTCTAATCCTCTTCTTCTCTCAGAACGTATCCCACGCCGCGAACTGTATGTATGAGACGCGGGGAAAAGTCCTCGTCAATTTTTTTTCTCAAATACCTGATATAGACGTCAACCGCGTTGGTGCCTCCTTCGTAGTCAAAGTTCCAGAGGCTGTTTTCGATTTTTTCCCGGGAAAGAACCTGCCCCTTGTTTCTAAGCAGATATTCCAGCAGGGCGAATTCCTTGGCGGAAAGTTTGATGCTCCTGCCGCTGCGGGTGACGCTGTGACTGCTTGTATCCAGCACTAAGTCGGCCGCCTCATATACCGGCGAGTTGGTGGAAGCAGTTTTCCTCGTCATAGCTCTGACTCTGGCCATAAGCTCTTCAAAGGAGAAGGGTTTTACCAGATAATCGTTGGCGCCCAAATCCAGTCCCTTTACCTTATCCTCTATCGAATCACGGGCTGTAAGAAAGAGTACAGGGGTGGGGTTTCCCGACGCGCGCATGTGCTTCACCACTTCGAGACCGTCTTTTTTTGGCATCATAATATCGAGGATTACCCCGTCATACTGCGCCATATCCAGAAAGTCGAGAGCCTCTTCGCCGTCAAAACAGCCGTCTACGGAATAGCCTTCTGCGGTAAGCTTCTTGACTAGTATTTTATTAAGATCCTTCTGGTCTTCAGCCACTAAAATTCTCATAAAAGAGCCTCGATTTCCTCCTTAGGTCTCAGACCTACAGCGGTGTTTACGATTTCACCGTTCTTTACCACCATGAGAGTAGGGATGCTCATTACTCCGTACTTGATAGCCAGCTCCTGCTCATCATCGATATTTATTTTGCATACCTTTACCTCAGGGTGTTCCTCGGCGATTTTTTCTACGGCAGGGGCAATCATTCTGCATGGTCCACACCAGGCTGCCCAGAAATCTATAAGGACAGTACCTTCTGCCTGCATAACTTCTTTATCAAAATTTTCTTTAGTAACGTTAGTAATCATTTTTAAAACCTCCTTTTGAGTCTATTATACCCTAAACAGAATGAAATTAACAGAGAGAAAAGTCAGAGAGAATATTGCTTAAGGTGAAGAAACTGTGAAATTACAATAAATAGCCGCCTATGCCTTGAGAAAAACGACTTGTCATGTTAGAATTATCTATTATAGATAATTAACACAATCCCCCTTTCTATAAACTAAATATCAGGAGAGGATAAAACAATAATGTCGAGATTCAGCGTAAAGAAGCCGCTTACGGTTTTCGTGGTGGCAGTGATTATAATAGCTTTGGGAATCGTATCGGTCACCGGTATGACGCCGGACCTTCTGCCCAGCATCGACCTTCCCTATGTGGTGGTAATGACTACATATCCGGGAGCAACCCCTGAGGAGGTGGAAAGCGAGGTTACCAAGCCTCTGGAACAGAGTCTGGCTACGGTGGAAAATCTCAAGTCCGTACAGTCCATATCGAATTCCAATTATTCACTGGTGGTTCTGGAGTTTGAAAACGGCTCCGGTATGGATACGGCGGTAGTAAACATATTGCAGCAGGTTGACCTTGTGGAGGGCGGCTGGAGTGACAGTATCGGCGCACCGTATATAATGAAGATAAATCCCAATATGATGCCAATAGCCGTCGCTTCCGTCGATATGGAAGGCTATGACACGGAGAAGCTGTCATCTTTCGTAGAGGATACCCTGATGAACAAGTTAGAGGGAATAACAGGGGTGGCCAGCGTCAGCGCCGGAGGACTTCTGGAAGCTAAGATAAATGTAACCATAAGGGAAGATAAGATAGAAAAGCTCAATGAAAAGCTGCTGGGAGAGGCAAGTCCCTCCATGGCAAAGGCCAAAAGTCAGCTTAACTCCGGCATGGCTGAGATAAAGAAGGCGGAGGCTCAGCTCGCCGCCAGCGAAAAGGAGCTGGAACAGACCAAGAGCGACACCTATGACCAGCTTGCGGAAGCGAGTGCCCAGCTGGATGTGGCTGTTTCAAAGGCAAGCGCCCTGGCAACTCAGGTTTCCGTGCTGGAGGGCCGTCAGGCGGCCATCGAGGCGCAGATTTCCCAGGGAATTTACGGTCCGCAGGCAGGGATTACCCTGGAAGAGCTTCAGGACCAGCTTAAGGATGTGAAGAGCCAGCTTGCAGTAATGCAGACGGACAGCGCCGCTGCGGAGGAGCAGGTGAGCCAACTTCAGGAGGCTTACAAGCAGGCTGAAAGAGGAACTTATACAGCGCAGGAATCCCTTAAGGATGCAGAGGCTCAGCTGGCATCGGCAAAGAAGCAGATAGCAAGCCAGAAATCACAGCTTAATTCGGCTATGGCGCAGCTTGACGCCGCAGGAAATCAGTCCCTTCAGGTGGCAGGTCTTGGCTCCATGATAACCGTTGACATGATTTCGGGAATTCTGCAGGGACAGAACTTCTCCATGCCTGCAGGCTATGTGCAGGAGGGAGATGTAAAATATCTTGTCAGCGTAGGCGATGAGCTTAAAAGTCTGGACGAGGTTGAAGGGCTTTTCCTTTTTAATATAGAAGGTCTGGGAGATGTGGCGCTAGGAGATACTGCCGATGTTTTTATGAGCGATAATGCAGACTCCATATATGCCAGCATCAACGGCAATCCGGGGGTACTGCTGACCTTCTCCAGACAGTCAAACTATGCTACGGCAACGGTTTCCGACAATATTGCAGATAAATTCGAAGACCTGAGCGCAGAGTACGAAGGGCTAAACTTTACCACCCTCATGGATCAGGGGGATTACATATACCTGATAATCAGCTCCATCATGCAGAGCCTGGGCTGGGGCGCACTGTTTGCAGTCTTTATTCTGCTCCTTTTCCTAAGAGATATAAAGCCGACCTTTATAACTCTCCTCAGCATCCCTATAAGCATAACCTTTGCGATTGTGCTGATGTATTTCTCGGGAGTGACCCTGAACATGATTTCCCTGTCCGGCCTTGCTGTGGCGGTGGGAATGCTGGTGGATAACTCCATCGTAGTAATAGAAAACATCTTCAGAATGAGAAGGCTGGGGATATCGGCTAAAAAGGCAGCCATTGCAGGAGCCAAAGAGGTTGCGGCGGCAATTACATCGTCCACCCTGACTACGGTATGCGTGTTCGCACCTATCGTCTTCGTAGAGGGAATAACCAGACAGCTCTTTACGGATATGGCGTTGACTGTTACATATTCCCTGGGCGCGAGTCTTATCATAGCACTAACGCTGGTTCCGGCGATGTCATCTCTGATGTTCGTCAGGGAGCCAAAGTCGGAGGGAAAGGGCTTTGCAAAATTCAAAAACGGATACAGAAGGCTGCTCAACTGGAACCTGAACCACAAGGCTCTGATTCTGCTTCTGGCGGTTGCTCTGCTGGGTGGAAGCGTTTACGCTTCTCTTTCCAAGGGCTTTATCTTCATTCCTGACATGGCTACACCGCAGCTCAGCGGCACCATGGTTATGAACGACGAAGAGGCTGACCTTGATGAGACCAAGGAGATGGCCGACAAAGTAATAAAGATAATTGAAGAAGCGGAGGGTGTTGAAACCGTAGGCGGTATGCTTTCTCAGTCGGGAGGTATGGCAGGCATGACGGGAGAGACCTCAGCCACCTCGGTATCGCTGTATATTATAGTAGATGAGGAAAGCGATCTTTCGGGAGGAGAGATTGCTGACAACATCGAAGAAAAAACTGCAGGACTTGACTGTGAAGTCAAGATTATGAGTTCTTCATCTATGACTTCTTATACGACTGCTCTTGGCGGTTCAGGCGTATCCATTGACATTTACAGCACTGATGTACAGAAACTGCAGAATGCAGCCGAAAAGGTGGGCGAGAAACTGGAGACGGTTGAAGGTATTGATGAGGTGGACAACGGTCTTGCAGAGGCTGAGCCGGAGCTCCATTATGTGGTGGATAAAGAAAAAGCCATGAAAAACGGCCTTACTGTGGCGCAGATATACATGCAGGTTTCCAAAGCCCTTTCTCTGGAAAATACGGCTACAGCCATGACACTGGACGGTGACGAATACGGCATAGTGGTATCCTCCGACGCCAAGGAAAGCGTAACACCTAAGGATATAAGAAATCTGGAACTTGAAGGAACTGATTCTGACGGCAAGACGGTATATGTAAAGCTGAAGGATATCGCCAAGGTTAAAGAAACCAAAACTCTTCCATCCATTGAAAGAAATGACCAGAGGACATATCTGACGGTTTCCGGAACATTAAAAGATGGATACAATATCACTCTGGTTACGGATGCGGCAAAGGACGCTCTCAAGGAACTGAATCTGCCGGAGGGAGTATCCTATGAGTTTAACGGCGAAAACGAGACAATTATGGAGGCTATGGTTGATCTGGTCAAGATGATGGCTCTCGGCTTCCTGCTTGTTTACCTGATCATGGTAGCGCAGTTCCAGTCGCTGAAATCGCCGTTCATAGTAATGTTTACAATTCCCCTTGCGTTTACGGGAGGTCTGCTGGCGCTGCTCATCTTCGGCAAGGAACTGAGTATAATCGCTATGATTGGACTGATTCTCCTCATGGGTGTAATCGTAAACAACGGTATCGTGCTGGTGGACTATACCAACCAGCTTCGCGGAAGGGGGCTGACCAAGCGGCAGGCAATCATCGAGGCGGGAGCTACCCGTATGCGTCCTGTAATGATGACCAGCTTAACCACTATTCTTGGTCTTATCGTAATGGCTATCGGCAAGACTGCCGGAACGGACATGATGCAGCCTATAGCTCTTGTATGTATCGGCGGACTGCTCTATGCCACAGTTCTTACCCTGCTGGTGGTGCCGGTAATTTACGACATTTTTAACGGCGAGGAATACAAGGCAGCCAAGAAAGAGGACCTCGATATCAGCGAGCTGATAGGAGAATAAAACAATATAGAATGCCATTAAAACAGGCTGCACCATAACCGGTGCAGCCTGAAGTTTTCTATTCAAAAAGTGGTGTGGAGAAATACCTCTCTGCTGTGTCCGGCAGGACGGTAACCACAGTCTTGCCCTTGCCCAGCTTCTTTGCAAGGCGGAGAGCCGCGGCAACATTGGTGCCGCTGGAAATTCCGCACATAAGGCCTTCCTTGATGGCAAGATCCTTTGCTGTCCTGAGAGCATCCTCGTCTGAGATGATGCAGATATCATCGTAAATCTGCTGATTAAGAACTCCCGGAATAACTCCGTCGCCTATACCCATCTGGATATGTGTGCTGACGGTTCCTCCTGCCAGGATCGCCGCGTTTTCCGGCTCCACAGCCCAGATTTCAATCTGAGGGTTGAGAGCTTTAAGGGTTTCGCCGATACCTGTAATGGTGCCGCCGGTGCCTATGCCGGAACAGAATCCGTCGATAGGTCCAGCAACCTGCTCCAGAATCTCAAGACCTGTATGGTGGCGGTGCACCATCGGATTTGCCTGATTTTCGAATTGCTGCGGCACGAAAACCTTAGGGTTCTCCTCTGCCATCTTAGCGGCCACTTCCACACATTCCTCGATACAGTCTCCGATATTGCCCGCGTCGTGAATCAGTATTACCTTAGCGCCGTAGTGCTCCACCAAAAGTCTACGCTCGCTGCTTACTGAATCGGGCATGATGATGATGGTCTCGTAGCCTTTTACTGCACCGACCAGAGCCAGACCTATACCCTGGTTTCCGCTGGTTGGCTCGACGATGACGGAATCCGGTTTGAGGATGCCATCCTCCTCGGCTTTCTTTATCATGTTGAAGGCCGTCCTGGTCTTGATAGAACCGCCTACATTGAGTCCTTCGTATTTTACCAGCACCCGGGCACCCTCAGGGTCTGCCATGCGGCTGAGCTGGATCATAGGGGTATGGCCCATAGCTTCAAGTACATTGTTATATATCATTTCATTTCTCCTGTAAAACAGCCGCTGTTGCGGCCTACTTTCTTGATTTCAGTATAGCATAAACGAGGAAAAAAGTGTTTCTTGTTTGCAAAATTTTAGAAAATTTCTTCTAAAAGTCTATTGACAATAAAAAAACAGGTGATATAATAATATACGGTTAGCGAAGGCTAACTAATATTTTGACATTGAGGTTAGCAGAGGCTAACCTATTAAAAAGGGCAGTGGTTAGCACAGACTAACCAACGGAGCAGGTACTGAAGAAAGGAAGGATGAATATGAATACGAATTTGAATTTGTCAGCTGCAGAGGCAGGACGTGAGTACATAATCAGGGATGTTGTGACACAGGATGATGAGCTAAACGGGTTCCTCTTTTCTCTGGGCTGCTACAGCGGAGAGCCCATTACCGTAGTCCGCAGACTCGAAGGCGGAATGGTAGTGTCCATCAAGGACGGCAGATACAATATTGATAACGAACTGGCAGCAGCCATTCTCGTATAAACAGCAGATATAATTGAAGCATATAAATCGGACAGGAGGAATTACAGATGAGAATTGCTTTAGCAGGTAATCCCAACAGCGGCAAGACCACCATGTATAACGCCCTGACAGGCAGAAACGAAAAGGTGGGAAACTGGGCGGGGGTTACCGTAGATAAAAAGGAAAGCCCTATCAAAAAGAATTTTTACAGCGGGGAGCTTATTGCGGTTGACCTTCCCGGGGCTTATTCAATGTCACCTTTCACAGCAGAGGAAAGCATCACCGCAAGCTATGTAAAAAACGAAAATCCCGATGTGATAATCAACATCGTAGACGCCACCAATCTGAGCAGAAGCCTTTTTTTCACAACGCAGCTTCTTGAACTGGGAATTCCCGTGGTGGTTGCACTTAACAAAAGCGATATCAACGAAAAGAAAGAAACGAAGATTAATACTGCGGCCTTATCCGAAAAGCTGGGCTGTCCGGTAATAGAAACAGTTTCAACTTCCGCAGCTATATCGGCAAACGGCCTGGTTAAGGTTGTAGAAGCAGCGGCAGCTGCGGCCGGCAAAGGACAGAAGGCGCCTTTCGAACAGGGCGATATAGACCTTCACCGCAAGGAAGAGGTAGAGGCGGCAGACAGAAGGCGCTTCGATTTCGTGAATAGGCTGGTGGCGGAGGTAGAAACCAGAAAGATTCTTACGAAGGATAAAAATTTCCAGGATAAGATAGACGCGGTTCTGACAAACAAGGTTTGGGGGATTCTCATATTTGCGGCAGTTATGTTTGCGGTATTTGATATTTCACAGTCAACTCTGGGACCTTTCCTTGCAGACGCACTTGTGGGATGGATAGAGACATTCCAGGAATGGGCGGCAGAGATGACCTCAGGTACTTCTCCGTTTATGCAGGCGCTGCTCATAGACGGAATAATCGGCGGCGTAGGCGCAGTAGTAGGATTTTTGCCGCTGGTAATGGTTATGTACTTCCTCATTGCTCTTCTTGAGGACTGCGGATACATGGCGCGGGCCACAGTAGTTTTGGACCCGATTTTCAAGCGAGTGGGGCTGTCGGGGAAGTCTGTAATCCCTATGGTTATAGGAACAGGCTGCGCTATACCGGGAATCATGGCATGCCGCACCATAAAAAATGAAAGAGAAAGAAGAGCTACGGCCATGCTGACGCCTTTCATGCCTTGCGGCGCCAAGCTGCCGGTAATAGCCCTCTTTGCAGGGGCTTTCTTCAGCAATGCCTCATGGGTGGGCACCCTGATGTACTTCGCAGGTATAATGCTTATCCTTCTGGGAGCTTTGCTGGTAAACAAGCTGACAGGACATAAATACAGAAAATCATTCTTCATCATGGAGCTTCCGGAGTACAAGGCTCCGAGCCTTTGGAAAGCCTTTCTTTCCATGTGTTCGAGGGGTAAGGCATATATAATAAAGGCGGGCACCATTATTCTGGTGTGCAACGCTGTGGTACAGATAATGCAGACCTTTAACTGGCAGCTTCAGGTTGTGGAGGAGGGAATGGAAAGCACCTCCATACTGGCTACAATCGCCTCTCCTTTTGCTGTGCTGCTCATTCCGCTGGGATTTGGTGTATGGCAGATGGCAGCGGCTTCAATTACAGGCTTTATTGCCAAGGAAAATGTAGTGGGCACCCTGGCTGTGGTATACGGACTCACCAACTTTATAGATACGGAGGAGCTGGCGCTCATAGGGGGCGCAAATCAGGTTGCTGCAGCCTTCGGACTGACATCGGCAGCGGCTCTTGCCTGTCTCATGTTCAATCTCTATACACCTCCTTGCTTCGCGGCAATAGGAGCCATGAACTCGGAGATGCAGGACAGAAAATGGCTCTTCGGAGGCATCGCACTCCAGCTGGGAACGGGCTATACGGTGGCTTTTCTCGTATACCAGATAGGGACTCTGATTACCACGGGAGCTTTCGGCGCAGGCTTCATAGGGGGATTAATAGCAGTTGCAGTCATGGCGGCATTTGTAGTATACTTGATTAAAAGAGAAAAGAAAACCTTTGACAGAGAATACGGAGTAAAAACATGTCAGATTTAATTCTTGGTTTGGTTTTGCTGGTGCTCATAGGAGCAGCGGTGAGATATATAATAAAAGCGAAGAAAAAGGGTATAAAGTGCATAGGTTGTCCGGAGGGGGCGTCATGCGGCAGAAAGAAGCCTGACGGCTGCAGCTGCTGCTCTGTTCCGGATGACTTTAAGATAGAGAAAAAATAAAAAGAAAAGGGAAGAAGGACGATACAAATGACTCTATATGCGTTCTACGGAATCATGATTCCGTTTCTGGGTACGGTTATGGGCGCTTCCTGCGTCCTGTTTATGAAAAACGTCATGAGCGACAGACTGCAGAGGGCTCTGTCGGGCTTTGCTGCGGGGGTTATGGTGGCTGCATCCATATGGAGTCTAATCATACCGGCACTGGAACAGGCGGAGGCAGATATGGGAAAGTGGTCTTTCATCCCGGCAGCCGTGGGTTTCTGGGCGGGGATATTGTTCCTGCTGCTACTGGACCATGTCATCCCTCACCTTCACAGAAATGCTGATGAGGCGGAGGGCCCTAAAAGCCGTCTGCAAAAGACAACCATGCTTGTGCTGGCAGTGACGCTGCATAACATTCCCGAAGGAATGGCTGTAGGTGTGGTCTATGCCGGTTATATCACAGGCAGCGCAAATATTACGGCTATGGGAGCGCTGGCCCTTTCCCTGGGAATAGCAATTCAGAACTTTCCTGAGGGGGCCATAATATCCATGCCTCTTCAGGCGGAAGGCATAAAAAAACACAAGGCTTTCCTGAGCGGTGCAGCCTCCGGCATAGTGGAGCCTCTTGGGGCCCTTCTTACCATGGCTTTTGCCGGCCTTGTGATTCCTCTGCTTCCTTATCTTCTCAGCTTTGCTGCCGGAGCAATGCTGTATGTGGTAGTGGAGGAGCTGATTCCCGAAATGTCCGCAGGAAAGCACTCCAATATAGGCACGGTGTTTTTTGCGGCAGGCTTCAGCATAATGATGATTCTTGATGTAGCCCTGGGGTAATTGGCAGATCAAGCCTCTCCCCGGGCTTTTTTAATTCCCTCGTTTGCCAGCTCATCGGCACGGTTGTTCATGCGGGTTATATATTCAAAGTCCTCGAAAGAGAATCTTGCACCGTTCCAATCTGCAAACTTGGCGTAGAGCTTGTCAAAATCGGTGGATTTGCTTTCCAGATTCACATGACCCTTTACGCGGTAAAACTTCACATCGTGAAGACGCACAAGAGCCAGCAGCTCTTCCCAGAGTTCACGGTTTTCAACAGGCTTTTTAGCTGCGTTGCGCCAGCGGTTCTTTTCCCAGGACTCGTACCATTTTTCTCTGAAGCAGTTGGAAACATAGGCGCTGTCTGAAAAGACCTCGATGGTGCGGCCCGTGCCTTTGATGACCTTGAAAGCTTCTATTACTGCGGTAAGCTCCATGCGGTTGTTGGTGGTGTCGGCCTGACCGCCGAAGAGCTCTTTCCTGTGTTCACCGTATTCAAGTATAGCGCCCCAGCCGCCGAAGTTTTCCTTTTCCTGATTGCCGGAGCAGCCTCCGTCAGTATAAATTCTCAAAATCGCCATGTTTTTCCTCCGAATTTCTATATTCTGCTAGCAGCTATTTATATTATGACTTATTTTAATGGATTTTACAACGAAAAAATGGTATACTTATTGGCGGCGTCTGTTATATGTCGCCAGAAGAGTCAAGAAAAAGGAAGTTACATATATGGAGCTTGGATTACAGACATTTGCCAGCAGCAGCTCCGGCAACAGTTATCTCATAAAAAGTGAAAGTACGAACATAATTCTCGATATCGGGATAGGAATAAAGAAACTGAACGAAAAGCTTATGGAGGTTGGACTCGGTCCGGATGAAGTAAGCGGCGTTCTCCTCACTCACGAACACATCGACCATGTGAGAAGCCTGGGAGCGCTGGTTCGCAAGTCGGATGATATGACCGTTTATGCTACCAGGGGGACTATAGGTGCAGTTGTGGAAAAGACTTCAGGGCTGAGCAGCATCCGGTTCGTGCCGGTGACAGGGGGAGAGGCTTTCATGGTGGGGGATATCAGGGTTATTCCCTTCAATGTATCCCACGACACTGCCGAGCCGGTAGCCTATGCTTTCGAAAAGGGAGGGCGCAAGGCGGCGGTGGTAACGGACACCGGTTTTGTCAGCGACGAAATCTTTGAGAACATAAAGGATTCGGACCTGCTGGTGCTGGAGGCTAATCACGAGAGGAATATTCTCTTGTACGGCAGGTATCCTTATCCTGTGAAACATAGAATTTTAAGCGATTTAGGGCATCTTTCCAACGAAGCGTCGGCAGAATGTCTGGTCCGCATGCTGACCGAGCTTGGAGGCAGCAAAGTTCCTCGGGTGCTTCTCGCACACCTGAGCAAGGAAAACAACACACCTCAGCAGGCAATGATTACGGTTCGAAATCTCCTTGAAGAGTCGGGCTTTTTCATAGGGAAGGATCTGGAGCTTGAGGTGGTTGACAGGGAAGAGTCAGGAAGGTTTCTGGTGGTGTAGGAATGAACATTCAGATAATATGTATAGGAAAATTAAAAGAAAAATACTGGACCGATGCGGTGGCCGAATATATGAAAAGACTGTCAAGCTATTCGTCTGTGAAAATCGTGGAGCTTAAGGAGTCACGGCTGCCTGACAAGGCCGGCCCTGCAGAGGAGGAAAAGGTCAAGCTGGAAGAGGGCCGCGAAATCCTTAAGTCCATAAAAGACGGGACCTATGTTGTCACTCTGGAAATTCAGGGGAAACAGCTTTCATCGGAAGAACTGGCGGCGAAGATAGAGGGTCTTGGGATTGAAGGAAAGAGTGATGTGGCCTTTGTCATCGGCGGAAGCCTTGGGCTCTCTCATGAAGTCAGCAAAAGGGCAGACTTCAAGCTGTCTTTCTCTAAAATGACTTTTCCTCACCAGATGATGAGGGTGGTGCTCCTCGAGCAGGTTTACAGAAGTTTCAAGATTATGAGGCACGAGGCCTATCACAAGTAGGCGATTTGAAATTAAAGTGTAAGTGCAGGTACAGTTTAGATTAGTCTGTTGGCAGAAAAGCGTGTGAACGGGATTTCTGCCAACATTTTTTTGATAATATGCAGGAAAACTTTATTTTGGCGGCAAAAAAAGTAAAAATTGTTGGCGAAATTTATCGATAAAAGAAAAAATGCCAACAAATCGTGAAAAAACGTTGGCAGAATTTCAGTGACAGCCTTTATATGCCAACATGCCAATCCTCCAACACTTCAAAGGTGCCAACACAGACTGCTCTTGTAGTCAGTGCCCCACTCAACCATAGCGTCGAGAGTAGGCTTCAACACTCCGGGCATAATAAAGTACCCTTCCATGAAGATGACTGCATCAAATCCAAAAGCGACATACGCATGCATAAACAGCGAAGAAGCGTATTGTCCGAAGTAAATAGAAAAGCAGACCATTTGCATTGCAGAGGACATAGGTGATGTGGTATCTGAGCTGCTGTAGCATAGCAGACTATATAACATAATTGTCCACCGATGATGTAGCCATAAGATCCGCAATTGTTCTGCCTTCAAAGAAGCTTCGAGTGGTCTCGTAGTAGTCTTTCCACATAGGCAGGGTGCGGCATTCGGAAGCTCGAGGGCAGGGCTCAGCGTTCTGCTCGAGGCAGGCAACAGGAGCCATATCCCCCTCAGCAGCCTGAAGAATTTCCCAGACTGTATACTCGTCAGGCTCGCGGGTAAGCTGATAACCGCCGCCTTTGCCGTGGAGACCTTTCACGAAACCACCCTTGGTTAAGAGGGGCATAATTCTTTCTATATATTTAAGAGAAATTTCCTGACGAGCGGCGACTTCCTTCATTGGAATGAAGTCGCCGTTTCTGTGTTCTGCCAGATCTATCATAATTCGCAGAGCGTATCTGCCTTTAGTTGAAATCATTTTCTTATCTGCCTTCCGATTTATCAATTAATCCTGGAATAACGGTGTGGAAAGATATCTGTCACCAGTGTCAGGGAGCAGAGCCACGATGGTTTTGCCTTCGTTTTCAGGGCGTTTTGCAAGCTCAATAGCTGCATAAAGTGCTGCACCTGATGAAATTCCAACCAGCACGCCTTCGCTCTTACCAAGAAGCTTTCCTGTCTCAAAGGCATCATCATTTGATACAGGTAATACCTCATCGTAAACGGCTGTGTTAAGAACGTCAGGGACAAAGCCCGCGCCGATACCCTGAATCTTATGAGCTCCTGCTCTGCCTTCGGAAAGGACAGGTGAGTCCTTAGGCTCTACTGCCACCACCTTTACATCAGTTTTTTTGGATTTGAGGTATTCGCCTACGCCGGTAACTGTGCCGCCGGTGCCTACGCCTGCTACAAAGATATCCACCTTGCCGTCAGTATCTTCGTAAATTTCAGGTCCTGTAGTCTCGCGGTGAGCCTTAGGATTTGCAGGGTTTACAAACTGTCCCGGGATGAAGCTGTTCGGGATTTCTGCTGCGAGCTCGTCTGCCTTGGCAATGGCGCCGCTCATGCCTTTTGAGCCTTCCGAAAGCACCAGTTCTGCTCCGTAGGCTTTCATGAGCTGTCTGCGCTCCACTGACATGGTTTCCGGCATTACGATTATAATGCGATATCCTCTGGCTGCGGCTACGGCGGCAAGTCCGATGCCTGTGTTGCCGCTGGTTGGTTCGATTATAACCGAACCCGGTTTCAGTGCGCCGGAAGCCTCTGCATCGTCTATCATAGCCTTGGCAATTCTGTCCTTGACGGAGCCTGCCGGATTGAAGTATTCCAGCTTGGCGAGGATTTTAGCTTTGAGGTCCAATTCTTTTTCTATGTGAGTGAGTTCTAAAAGAGGTGTTTTGCCGATTAACTGGTCGGCTGAAGTGTAAATCTTTGACATGTTTTGTTCTTCCTTTCTATTTGACACGCTGTTTATTATACTTACCTACTAGATTGGTAGTATAATACCACTGTCACACCAGTATGTCAATAGGTTTTTTATTATTTTGGAAGTTTTTCTGAAAATTTTTTCCGGAAGCATAAGCGTTACTGCAAAACATACGCAAACAGACACAAAAAAGCAGCATGATGAGTGATCCATGCTGCCTGTTCTTCTTTTTCCTGCCGCGAATCTGTCTACTGTACGGCGAATTTCTTCGTTGCGTTGAGATACTGCATGAGCATCCCAAGGTTCACGTAATAATATGAAAACTTTTCTTTTTTCTTAATCTGAACCAGTCCTGAAGCCACCAGCTTCTTCATGTGCTGGGAAACGGTAGCCTGAGCATAGTCGAAATGTTCTACAAGGTCCTTGTTACACACGGTGATCATAGCGCGGTTAGACTGCATTATGTATTTAAACATCCTCACTCGTGCAGGATGGGCAAGGGCATCGGATACATCTGCGATAAGCAGAATCTCATCCTCAAGCATTTCGTCCTGTTCTTTTCTTAGTCTCATCTGTTTTCTCCTTAGGATTGAACGGCTGTAGGACTGTAAATTAGACCATCGCCTTCTTTATATTTTCCAAGAGCTCCCCATAGCTTTCACAGGTCCCCACGTCAGGATTTTGCTCCTTGATTTGGTCGGTGCTCTTAAAAAGCCAGCCCGCCTTGCTTGCGCGGATCATGCCCAAATCGTTGTAGCTGTCACCGCTTGCAATAGTCTCGAAACCGCAGGCCTGTAAGGCCTTAACGGTGCTCAGCTTGGATTCGTTCAGTCTCATTCTGAAATCTGTGATTTCGCCCTTTTCTGAAACCACCAGCTCGTTGCAGAAGATAGTCGGCCAGCCCAGCTTCTTCATAAGCGGCTGTGCAAACTGTGTAAAAGTATCACTGATAATTATTACTTGGGAGAATGAGCGAAGCTCGTCGAGAAATTCCTTTGCTTCAGGCAGGGGGTCTATTGTTGCGATGGTATCCTGAATTTCCTTAAGCCCCATTCCATGCTCTCTGAGCACATCAAGACGCCATGCCATCAGCTTATCGTAGTCCGGCTCGTCGCGGGTGGTCTTTTTTAATTCGGGAATACCGGCGGCTTCTGCAAATTCTACCCAGATTTCAGGTACCAGCACGCCTTCAAGGTCTAAACAAGTCAAGTACATTTTCTATTCCTCACTTTCGTTTTGTATAGCTGAATTACGCTATAATCATCTATAATATCGCATTTTTCGGCAATATACAAGAGTTTTTTCGCTGCAAAAATATTTGCACCTAATAAATTTTTATGGTACAATACAGGGAGAAAGGCGGTGAAAAACCTATGAACGCAGAGCAATACAAAAAGATAATAGATGAGCTTATAGAGCTCATTGACGAGGGGATATACATAGTAGACAAGGATGGAGTGGGGACCCATTACAACAAGGCTATGGCAAATATGGAAAAGGTTAATGTGAGCGACGTTCTGGGAAAGAAGTTTCACGAAGCCTTTCCTGACTTCAGCTTAGGGGACAGCACCATGTTCAAGGCACTGTCAAAGAACGTTCCCACCCTGAAAAAGCAGCAGACCTACAAGAATCTGTACGGCAAGGAAATTACCACGGTAAACAGCACGATCCCCATAATTGTTGACGGAGAAACCGTGGCGGCTCTGGAGGTGGCAAAGGATATCACCAGCATACGGCAGATGTCCGACACTCTTATGGAGCTTCAGGAGGGCGCCATGGACCAAGACGGACCGCAGCAGAAGACAAGAGGAATAAAACGATATAACTTTAATGATATACATGGGCAGAATCCGCAGTTTACCGCAGTCGTGGAAAGAGCCCGCAAGGCGGCGGATAACGATGCTTCAGTATTTATATACGGTGAGACGGGAACAGGAAAGGAGCTTTTTGCACAAAGCATTCACTACGGAGGAGTGCGTGCAGAAAAACCGTTTTTGGCGCAGAACTGCGCGGCAATTCCCGAAACTTTGCTGGAGGGTATACTCTTCGGAACTGCAAAGGGAAGCTTTACGGGAGCTGTAGACAGAGCCGGACTTTTCGAGCAGGCCAACGGCGGAACCCTGCTCCTTGACGAAATCAGCGCCATGCCTTATGATCTTCAGAGCAAGCTTCTGCGAGTTTTACAGGAGGGCTATGTCAGAAGAGTTGGGGACGCAAAGGACAGACCTGTAAACGTAAGGATTATCTCCACCGTAAACGAACCGCCGGAGGACCTGATTGAGCAGGGAAAGCTAAGGAAAGACCTGTACTACAGACTCAACGTAATCAATATTTCAATACCTGCCCTAAGAGAAAGACCCGACGATATACCGGTACTCACGGAGGCTTTTCTGGAAAAGCATAACCAGCGCTTCGGCAAGCAGCTGTGGATGGTCACAGACGGTGCGATTAAAAAGCTTAAGAATTACGATTATCCGGGAAATGTCAGAGAGCTTGAAAACATCATAGAACAGGCAGTCTCCATGGCAGACAAGGAGCATGCTCTTTCGGAGAAAAACCTGAATATGCCGGGTGCAGCCAGAAAGGCAAAAAATCCTCAGGTAGCTTATGACAGGGGGCAGCCTCTGGACGAGTACATGGCAGCCGTTGAGGCGAGGATTATAAGGGAGGCTGTAATGGCTGCAGACGGAAATATTTCAAGGGCGGCAGAAAGCCTGAAGATAAAAAGACAGACCCTGCAGCATAAGCTGAAAAAGTACCATATATGAGGGGAAAGATAAAGGAATATAGCAAAAATATTTGCACTGAATGTGCAAATATTTTTGCGTGTTGAGAACTTTTTTCCAAAAATTACAGCCCTTTTGTCGAGGCAAAAAAGGGGAACAAAAGAAAAAAATGTTTTAGAGAAACACAAAAGAACTACAATTTGTGTTTTTTTGTTAAAACAAGACAAAATTCAACTAGAAAAAACCAAGAAAAAATCAGCCTTAAGTATACAATATTCAGACAACGCCATGGCACGGTATTTGCTTTATATTATGTGTAGACAACCGAAAGGCTCTCACGAGCCTGAGGCGTGACTAAAAGTCAATTAATTAAATCTAAATTAATAAAGAAAAAGGAGAAAAACATTATGGAAAACGTAAAAGTAATTATCTGGGGTCTTGGCGCTATGGGCGGCGGTATGGCTGACATGCTTCTTAAGAAGAAAGGTGTTGAAATCGTTGGCGTAGCAGGCAGAGGCGCTAAGATCGGAACTTCAATGTATGACTACATCAAGACCGAAAGAGGCGACAGACCTGACGTACTTATCCAGGCTGCTGAAGACGTTATTAAGCCGGGCGCCGCAGATATCGTTCTTCTTTGCACAGACTCTTTCACAAAGAACGCATTCCCAAGATTAAAGTTCATCATGGAACAGGGAATCAACGTAATCACTTCTGCTGAAGAAATGGCTTATCCTAAGGCTCAGAGCCCTGAACTTGCTGAAGAGCTCGACAAGATCGCTAAGGCAAACGGCGTTTCCTGCTTAGGTACAGGCATCAACCCTGGACATATCATGGACCTCTTAGTTCTGGTTATGACAGGCTGCTTAGTAGACGTAGAAGAAATCACTTCAAGAAGAGTTAACTCCTTATCACCGTTCGGACCTGTTGTTATGGAAGAACAGGGTATCGGTATCTCCGTAGAAGAATTCAAGGAAAGAAAGGCTAACCACACTATGAGCGGTCACGTTGGATTCGCAGAATCCGTTGGCATGATTGCTGAAGGTATGGGACTTACAGTAGCAGAATTCGCACAGGACATGAACCCTATCACAACTGACGTTGACAGAAAGTCACCTTACGGCTTTGCAGCTGCAGGTTCATGCGCAGGCGTTGCTATGACAGCAGAAGCTAAGTTAAGCAACGGAATGCCTGTACACATGGATCACCCACAGCAGATCGAGCCAGAGCAGGTTGGCGTAACTACAGGCGACTATGTAATCATCAAAGGAACTCCTAACGTAAACCTTCTTAACAGCCCTGAAATCGAAGGCGGACTTGGAACTATCGCTATGTGCGTAAACATGATTCCTCAGGTTATCAACGCAGAGCCTGGTCTCCACACTATGCTTACTCTTCCAATTCCTAGAGCTATCATGGGCGACATGAGAAACTTAGTAAGAGAAGACAAGAAGTTAGTAAAATAATTACATATCATTTGCTGACGGACAGATTTTTTGATTTGAATTAATGCGGCGATGCCGCTGAGGCGGCGTTGCCGTTACATTAAGTATGCGGCGGCGCCGTTTTTTGTCGGCATAAGCGCTGCTAAAATTATAAAATAGGAGATGTAGAAAAATGGCTAAAAAAGGCGATTGGGTTCGCATCCATTCCGTAGTTTTAAAGGCTGACGAAAGAACAGCAAAGCTTCCGGAAGATACTCAGAAATGCGACCTTCAGATGTGGACAAAGGGATTTTTACAGGAAGACGCTGAAATCGGCGACGAAGTAACTGTAAAAACCGCCTGCAACCGTTTGGAAAAGGGAACTCTCATCGACGATAACCCTTATTATACTCACAGCTACGGCGTATTCGTACCTGAAATCATCGAAATCGACAAGCAGCTGAGAGAAATCATGAATTTCGGAGGTGAAGAATAATGGCATTGGCAAAGGATTACGCTTCCGTAATGGGAAGAAACAATGAAATCATGAAAGGCGCTTTAGGTCTTGACTATGCTGAGTTTGAAACCTCCCCGATTTCATTTGACTATGACGCCCTGATGAAATCCACAGGATACACTCTGGAAGAAATCGAGAGAATTCAGGGTCTTCACGGCGTAGGAAACACTCCGCTTCTGGAGCTCAGAAACATTACAAAGCTTGCCCGCAAGTACGCAAAGCCGGGCTACGGCGCAAGAATCTTCGTAAAGGACGAAGCTTGCAACGCATCCGGTTCCTTTAAGGACAGAAGAGCAGCTTGTGCAGTTGCTCATGCCAAGAAATTAGGCTATAAGGGCGTTATGGCTGCAACCTCCGGCAACTACGGTGCAGCAGTAGCCTCACAGGCAGCAATGCAGGGACTTAACTGCATAATCGTTCAGGAATGTTACGACTCTCACGGAGTAGGTCAGCCTGAAATCGTTGAAAAGGCAAGAAAGTGCGAAGCTCTCGGCGCAGAGGTTATTCAGCTTACAGTAGGACCTGAATTATTCTATACTTTCCTGTCAGTTCTTGAAGACACAGGATACTTCAATGCTTCCCTGTACTCACCGTTCGGTATTGCAGGCGTTGAAACCTTAGGATATGAAATCGCAATGCAGTGCCGCGAAAAGTTAGGCAAGGATCCTGACATGGTAGTGTGCACCAACGCAGGCGGCGGTATGGTTACAGGCACAGCCAGAGGCTTGATGAAGGCAGGCTGCACAAACACTCAGGTAGTAGCGGCTTCCATCGACCTTACAGGTCTTTCCATGGCGTCAGACGTTGACTTCAATAAGAAGTCCTGCACAACAGGGCACACAGGCTTCGGAGTTCCTTACGCTACTGACCCTGACCACTCAGACGTTCCTCGTTCAGCTGCAAGACCGCTCCGCTACATGGATAGATACACAACCACAACTCAGGGCGAAGTTATGTACATGACAGAAATGCTTGCTAACCTTGAAGGTATCGAAAGAGGACCTGCAGGAAATACAGCCCTTGCATGTGCTTTCTCACTTGCACAGGAGCTTCCTGAAGATGCAATTTTAGTTGTATCCGAAACGGAATACACAGGCGCAGGCAAGCACATTCAGCCTCAGCTGGCATTCGCAAAGGAAAACGGAATCGACGTGAGATTCGGCGATCCGTCAGAAGATAAGCCGGGCACAAACGTAATCTTACCTTCAAACCCTGGTTTAATCAAGTGCAAGGACGCTGACCTGAAGCACTTCAAGGAATCTTTAATCAAGAAGTCTGTTAAGAAGGCAGGCGTTGAGCCTACGGCAGCAGACCTTGAATTCCTGGCGGAAGAAGTTAAGGAAGACGTTGCTTTCGTAAAGGCAGCTTTAGGACTTTAATAAAAAAGGAAAGGAAAATATAGGATGAAAAGAGCAGACGATTTCGAAGTAAGAAGACAGCATATTGCAAATCTTACTGACGAAGAACTTTATGCAAGATTCTGGGAATTAACTGACAAAGTTGTAGACCCGCTTCTTGAATTAGGCAGAAAGAACACTACTCCATCAGTAGAAAGATCAGTATTACTCAGAATGGGAGTTTCTTCACTTGACTGCATGCCTATCGTTAACCACTGCATGGACCACGGTTTAATGGGCAAGGGAGCAGGACACTGCGTTTACAAATTATCAAAAATCGAAGACATCTCAATCAGAGACGCCAGCATCAAGCTTGCAAAAGGCGAAGGCTGGGATAAGGTTGTAGAATCTTTCAAGGGAGGTAAGAAATAATGGCAGAATTAAAGAGAAATGAAAAATTAGATATTGTCAATATTCTTAAAGACCTTGACAAGTATGAACCGAGAAGAAGAGGCTGGACATGGAGAGAAAAAGCTGAAGATCAGCACATGGGACCTTTCGAATACCATGAAATTTCAAAACCGCTTAAGCAGAGCGTTCCACTTCCACCTGCAAAATTCATGGAAAACATTGACCCTCAGCCTATGCAGACAATCACTACTGAAATCGCTTCCGGAAGATTCGAGGACGATATCAGAAGAATGAGAATGGGTGCTTGGCACGGTGCTGACCACTTAATGGTTATCAGACATATGGGACAGTCCCACATTGATGGACTTATGGAAGGTACTCCACAGGGTATCGGTGGTGTTCCTATCACAAGAAAGCAGATCAGAGCACAGAGAAAAGCTATCGATATGATTGAGGATGAAGTTGGTCGTCCAATCAACTACCATTCATATGTATCAGGCGTAGCAGGACCTGACGTAGCAGTTCTTTTCGCAGAAGAAGGCGTAAACGGAGCTCACCAGGACCCTCAGTACAATGTACTTTACAGAGACGTTAACTGTGTAAGATCTTTCGTAGATGCTTGCGAATCCAAGAAGGTTATGGCATGGGCAGAAATGCTTCAGATCGACGGAGCACACAACGCAAACGCTACAGCAAGAGAAGCCTGGAAGGTAATGCCTGAACTTATCGTTCAGCACGCTATCAACTCCAGATTCTCAGAAAAAGTTGGTATCAAGCCTGAAAACATCTCACTTTCAACAGTGCCTCCTACAGCAACTCCTGCTCCATGCGTATACATGGACCTTCCATATGCAGTTGCATTAAGAGACATCTGCGACAGATACAAGATGAGAGCTCAGATGAACACCAAGTACATCCAGTCATCAGCAAGAGAAGCTACAGTTACTCATGTAATGAACATGCTTATCTCCAAGCTGACAAGAGCTGACATCCAGTCAACAATCACTCCTGACGAAGGAAGAAACGTTCC
>JAEDNK010000103.1 GCA_016302545.1 Bacillota bacterium | reverse complement strand
TCGGTGTCGTCGGCATCGTCGGTGTCGCCGGTGCAGGCCGTACCAAGCCGTCTTTCCACCTGGCCTGTACAAATTAAGCTTGCTCCTGTAAACGCACCTTACTTCAGCGGTGCCGACCTGCTTATCGCTGCTGACTGCTCCGCCTATGCCTACGGCAATTTCCATAACGACCTCATTAAGAACAGGGTGGTTCTGATCGGCTGCCCTAAGCTGGACGAGGGAGACTATTCCGAAAAGCTTAAGGCTATAATCGCCGGAAACGATATCAAAAGCGTCACCGTGGTGAGAATGGAAGTTCCGTGCTGCGGCGGTATTGAAATGGCGGCCAGACGGGCCCTTCAGGAAAGCGGAAAGTTCATTCCATGGCAGGTTGTGACCATATCCACCGACGGAAGAGTGCTGGACTAGGCTGTTTCCTGGCTGCGCACATCCCTTTGGACAACGTTTTACACAGCGTTTATGCATTTTTTTCCGGCCAATGGCTGAAAGCCGCATAAAAAGAGTAAAGATTGGAAAATCAAAAAGTGCGTCCTTAATAACAGGGCGCTTTTTTTACTGGAAATCATAAATAAATATCTCAATTACTGCAATTTAAACCTTTATTTTCACCAACCTCAGATAACCGCAAAGCCCAGCAGAAAAAGTTTTTTCCTGTTTTGATTTTAATTTCAACGATTTCCGGCCTTCGTCAGAAAAAAATGCATAAATGGCGTAACCACCAAACTCCATCAATTGAAAAGTACACTGGATTGTGGTATAATCACTTTTATATATTTGAAGTAAGGAAGTGACCGTAACCCATGCTTGCATACTACTGCTATCGCCGGATATTTTATGCGGCACCCAAAAAGAAAAACGGACCCATCAAGCTGCCCAGCGGAGAGCAATACGAGGTCAACAGAGATAAAATGCTTTCCCTCATAGACGAAATGCGCGCCATACCCTTTGAGACGGTATATATCACATCCTTTGACGGTCTGAATCTTGCCGGACGGTACTATCATGTAAAGGACGGAGCGCCGGTGCATATTCAGTTCCATGGCTATAAGGGCTGGGCATACCGAGACTTCTGCGGTGGCAACAAGCTGGCAAGAGAAAGGGGCTGCAACACGCTGGTGGTGGATCAGCGGGCCCACGGCATGAGCGAGGGAAACACCATTTCCATGGGCATAAACGAAAGATTTGACTGCCTCAGCTGGATAAACTATATCTGTGAAAGATTCGGCAGGGATGTGAAAATTGTCATTTCCGGAGTTTCCATGGGTGCAACCACCGTTCTTATGGCCGCGGGACTTGGGCTTCCCGAAAATGTCATAGGTATAATCGCAGACTGCCCTTACTCTTCACCAAAGGAAATAATTATGAAGGTCTGCAGCGACATGAAACTTCCTGCACGACTTATGTATCCATTTGTCAGACTGGGTGCAAAGCTCTATGGTCACTTTGACCTTGAGGCAGCTGATGCCGCGGAGGCGGTCTGTCATTCCAAGGTTCCAATCCTTCTTATTCATGGTGAGGATGACAGATTTGTACCATGCAGTATGAGCCAAAAAATCTTTGAAAGATTCAAAGAGGCTAACCCTGACGGAAATATGCTCCTTGAAACCTTTCCCGGAGCAGGACACGGAATCAGCTTTATGGAAGACGAGGTGCGATACGGCAGAATTATAGACAAGGCAATCGCCCTCATGGAAGAAAGGAGCCGTCATGATTAAAGCTTTCCTTACCGACAACATAAAGGAGGCTGCTCCATACGTTGACTCACGGGTTCTTGACTATCTGAGTCAGGGCAGAACTGAAACATTCGAAGGCTTTGACGGATATTACCTTTTTGCTTTTGACTGGTACGACGTATTCAGCAGCAACAATGAGCTTTCCAAAATAACTGTCTACTGTAATGCTGAAAACATTTTATTTTTCTGCGATGAACAGAGAACTCTTGACATGGTAAGCAGCGCTGTTACAATGGATCAAACAGAAAACGATGTGCTGTACCGCTTTTTCCTGACCCTTCTCAGAGAGGATATCGATGACCTGGACAGACTTGAAGCAGATATTACCGATGCGGAGGATATGGCCCTCTCCGGAACTGACTCAGGAACTGACATGAAGGACTATTTGGAAAAAATAATACTTTTCCGGAAAGAACTCATTAGAAGAAAACGGTATTACGAGCAACTTACCGACATTTTTGAGAACCTTAAAATAGATGACGAAAAAATCCTTTCCCATGAAGCCAGAAGGCATTTTGCAATACTGCAAAGCCGCGCCGAAAAACTATGTAGTATTGTAATGAACCTGCGTGACTATGTTACTCAGATGCGGGAGGCCTATCAGGCTCAGGTAGACATAGAGCAGAACCAGCTGATGAAATTCTTTACCGTTATTACGGCTCTTTTCCTGCCGTTAACTCTTCTTGTCGGATGGTACGGTATGAACTTTTCCAATATGCCTGAGCTGACCTGGAAATACGGTTATGCTTCTATTATCGTACTGAGCATATTGATCTGTACCGGAATGATTGCCTGGTTTAAAAAGAAAAAATGGTTTTAATGAGATATAAGCAATAAAAGGAGACCAATAATACAATGAAAATGATTACACTGGGAAAGACAGGAATAACCGTACCGCAGAATGCTTTCGGCGCCCTGCCGGTTCAGAGAAGAAATTTTGATGAAGCGGCTGAAATACTGCGGGCTGCCTATGACGGAGGAATGACCTTCTTCGATACCGCCAGAGCATACTCGGACAGTGAGGAAAAAATCGGCATCGCCCTTTCCGATGTACGCAAAAATATCTTTATCGCAACCAAGACAGGGGCTTCCACTCCCGAGGAAATGAAGCGCCACATTGAAATTTCTCTTAAAAAGCTGAAGACGGATTATGTTGACATATATCAGTTCCACATGGCAGGACGATGCTTTGCACCCGGCGACGGAACAGGCATGTACGAATGCATGGAGGACTTCAAACGCCAGGGCATGGTCCGCCATATCGGTATTACATGCCATAAAATCGGTGTCGCCGAGGAATGCGTAAGGTCGGGACTTTACGAGACCATGCAGTTTCCTTTCAGCTATCTTACCGGGGAAAAAGAACTGAATCTGGTAAATATGTGCCGCGAGGAAAACATGGGCTTTATCGCTATGAAAGGTCTCGCCGGAGGACTTATCAACAACTCCGGAGCCGCTTTCGCCTTCATATCGCAATTTGACAATGTACTTCCTATCTGGGGAATTCAGACTATGGAGGAGCTTGGGGAATGGCTTTCCTATATGGAAAATCCGCCTGTTCTCAACGAAGAGCTTCAGACTGTAATAGATGCGGACAGGAAAGAGCTTGACGGTGAATTCTGCCGGGGCTGTGGCTACTGCATGCCTTGCCCTCAGGGAATTAAAATAAGCAACTGCGCCCGCATGTCGCTGATGATTCGCCGCTCACCTTCGGAGGAATGGCTTTCCGATGAATGGCAGCAGGCTATGGCAGATACGGAAAAATGTGTAGGCTGCGGCGAATGTATCAAAAAATGCCCTTACGAGCTTAATACTCCCGAGCTGCTTAAGAAAAATTTTGAGGATTACAAGAAGATTCTTTCGGGAGAAATCACGGTATAAAACAATAATGATTCAATAGAGAATGAACTTACTTCAGAAGAGCTTTTGTCCGCGCACACAAGAGTTCTTCTTTTGTTTTGTATACAAAATACCTGTGATAGGATATTGGGGTATGGGTAATAGGGCAAATGAAGGGAGAAAAATAAAATGGAATCAAATAGAAGTAAGCTTATGGTTAAGTTTATTGTTCCATCGGTAATCGGTATCCTTTTATTTATGATACCTGTTAAATACAATGGGGACTGGACCATATGCGTAAAAATCCTTGCAGACTTTATCGGCGGTGCTATCGGCGGTGTATTACCGATTCTTTGCGTAATCATCGTTACCATTTCCGCTGTACTGTCAACAATAGCACTTGCAAAGCCTAAGTTTATCACTGAGCATCCTATTCTCAACGATACTTTCTCAACTTCCATCGTGTGGGTTGTAGTAAGAGATCTGGGCGCAATATTTATCTGGCTCACTTATCTTGGAGTGGATGCCGGAGATGATAAGACAGGCTTTATTCACATGATTACCGAAGGCGGTGCCGGCGGCTTCGTGCTTGGCGACCTGCTTACAGTACTGGTTATCATCTTTGCTATTGCGGGATTATTACTTCCACTGCTTCTTGACTTCGGTCTTCTTGAATTTGTGGGCGCCCTCCTGACAAAGGTTATGAGCCCGCTCTTTAAAATCCCCGGACGTGCGGCAGTTGACTGCTTCACTTCATGGATTGGAGACGGTACTCTGGGCGTTATGCTTACATGCAATCAGTATGAGGGAGGATATTATTCAGCAAGAGAGGCTTCCGTTATCGCGACAACCTTCTCCGCTGTTTCAATAACCTTCAGTATCGTAGTGCTGGCACAGGTTGACCTGATGGAATACTTCGGTTTGTATTACCTGATGATCTGCTTAATCGGTGTTGCCTGCGCAATTATCTGTCCGAGAATACCGCCGCTTTCACTCAAAAAGGATACTTATCTTGTAGAAGGAAAGGCAATGCCTGAAAACATTCCTTCTCACCGTCAATCATTGCCGCAGAAAGAATTACCAGCGCTATGACAAGATTTATCTTAGGCTCCAAGCTTCCTGTTAAGCTGTGGGAGCTGTTTGTAATTTTCCTTGAGAGAACCATCATCAGCTTACTGATTGTATGCCCTCTGGCACATTTGATCTTTTAGGGAATTGTTTTTAGTTGCTTGCAAATAAATAATTTGCTAATATCATTCGACGAAAAGTGTCTCTATTACCTTAACAAATGAAAAGAGCCCTTTCAGGGCGTAAAAAACAGCGGAGTTTTTTGAGTTTCTCGAGAGGTTTGATGTTACATCCGGATTTAGGATTCCGTACTTGCCGTG
>JAEDNK010000102.1 GCA_016302545.1 Bacillota bacterium | reverse complement strand
CTGCTCCTTTCTCATATATTAAACCTAAAATAAGGGTTTAATGAGGAGGTAGACACGCCATGGATAATCACTACATAACCATTGAAAACAGGGAAAAGCTGACGCTCAGCCAAGTAGCCGACGTGGACGCTTTTGATGAGGAGTCTCTCTGGGCAAACCTTAAGGATGGAGGAATTGAAATCACAGGCGAGCAGCTTAACATTGAAAAGCTGGATCTGGCGGAGGGTATGCTGGTGGTAACGGGCAAAATTTCATCGGTGGCATATACGGACAGAAGGATTAAGGAAAAAGGCCGTTTTCTGAAAAAAATATCAGCAAGGCAGGAAAAATGAGCGAGCTTATCAGGAGCGAACTTATGATTTTTCTGGTCATGTCAGGCTGTGGAATGTCGGCGGGACTGGTGGCAGAGGTTTTTAAAAAATTTATCGATATTAAAGGCTTTAGGAGAATCGGAAATATCATAACGCAGCTGGTCATGTATGCCGTCATAGGCGTAATGATAAGTGAATTTTTTTACTACTGCGATAACGGGAAGCTTACAGCCACGGGGGTGGGCTCCTTTCTCATAGGTCTTTTGTTGTGGAAGAAGTTTTTTTGTGGTATACTTACCGTGACGGAGGGGGACAATGACGAAGATAAAGGGCGAAGTAAGCGCTTTTGAGGTGAAAAAAAAGAAAAGGCTGCCCGGCAGGACGGGACTGATTGCAGCGGCTTTGATTATACTGGTCATAGCTTATTTTGCGGTGTCAGGAATTAAGATAGTCAAGCTTAATAAGGAGAGAGAAGAAGCAGAAGCACAAAAACAGGAGCTGCTCAATACTAAGGAGGATTTGCTGGCGCAGTATGAAAACATAAACTCTGCAGAGTACATTGAAAGACTTGCAAGAAGGGACCTGAAGCTGGTCAAGTCTAACGAGCTTTTGTTTATTCTGCCCGAAAACATCCAGAAAGAGAATGAAGATGATAACGCCGGGAAAGCTGAGGATTAAGGAAGCCATAGTTGTGGAGGGGAGAGACGATACCGCCGCAGTCAAAAGGGCTGCGGAGTGTCTTGTTATTGAAACTCACGGCTTTGGAATAAAAAAAGAAACATGGAATTTGATAGGAAAGGCCTATGAGGAGCAGGGAATAATAATATTTACCGATCCGGATTTTTCGGGAGAGGAAATTCGGCGGAAGCTGACAGAAAAATTTCCCGATGCGAAGCAGGCTTTTTTGCCGCGCAGTCAGGCCCTTAAAAAGGGCGATATCGGAATAGAAAACGCAGAGCCGGAGGATATTAAAGAAGCTCTCTTAAAAGCCCACTGCACCGACGATACAAGGGGCGGGAATTTCATGGAGGAGGACCTTTTCCGGGCAGGGCTTGCCGGAAAACCGGACTCGGCAAAACGGCGGCAGGAGCTGGGCGCAATAATAGGAATAGGCGGCGGAAACGCCAAGGCGATGTTGAGTAAGCTTAACAGCTTCAATATAAGCAGAGAGGAATTTGATGAAACTATACGCACCATCGACAATAAGGGACATTAAAGAAAGACACGGCTTCAAGCTCTCTAAAAGCTTGGGGCAGAACTTTTTAACAGATAAAAATATAATAGATCGCATCATAGAGGGAGCGGGAATAGGCGCTGATGACCTGGTGATTGAAATCGGACCGGGAATAGGCGTAATAACAAATGAAGCAGCGGAAAGGGCAAAGAGAGTTATTGCCGTGGAAATAGATAAAAACCTGATTCCCATTCTTAAAGAAACCCTGGCAGACAAGGATAATGTGGAAATTGTAAATCAGGATATCTTAAAAACCGATGTAAACAGACTCATCGAGGATTGTCGCAATAGTGAGGACAAGCTTTCGGGAGTAAAAATAATAGGCAATCTGCCTTATTACATTACCACCCCTATAATAATGAAGCTGCTGGAGGAGGGCGTAAATGCTGACAGCATAACCGTAATGATGCAGAAGGAGGTGGCCGACAGGATAAAGGCTGCACCCGGAAGCAAAGCCTATGGTGCGCTTTCCGTGGCAGTACAGTATTATTGCAGGGTGGAAGCCGTGGTAAACGTGCCTAAGGAGGTCTTTGTGCCTCAGCCTAAGGTGGACTCCACCGTACTTAAGCTTGCCATGAGAGAGGAAAAGCCGGTGGAGCTAAAGGACAGAGAGGTTTTTTTCAGATGCGTAAAGGCAGGCTTCGGACAGCGGCGAAAGACGCTGCTCAATTCCCTTATGGGAGTAGAAGGCGTTACGAAGGAAGGGGTAAGGGAGGCGCTTTTGGCGGCGGGAATAGATCCGGCAAGGAGAGCAGAAACCCTTACGCTGGAGGAGTTTGCAGATCTATCAAACGAGGTATATTCCAGGTTATAGCTTCAAATGGAGTTTTGAGATTGCAAGAGAAAGGGACTAGAAATTATGGAAAAATTTGATAAATTTGAAAAGCTGGACCGAAAGGTTGAAGAGACGATTCACGAAGTGGAAACTATGGATAAGCGCAAGTTCTATAAGAACAGCTTTGTCTATGCGGCAATCTGGGCGCTGGCGCTTAACCTGATAATTGAGACTCTTGGCAGGTTTACCACTCAGGGGCTTTCAGGAGGCATAAGCTTTATGTTTCACAGCCCCGTGATTTTCCTGTATAACTCACTTATAATCTTTACAACTCTGGTCATCGCATCGGTGTTTAAACGAAGACTTTTCGTTTTCACCGTGGTGGCTATTTTCTGGCTTGCAGTAGGAATTACCAACGGTGTGATACTGACCCAGAGAATGACCCCCTTTACGGTAAAGGATCTGAGCAATCTGGAGGACGGTCTTACTATTGTGACCAATTATCTTTCCACGCCGGTGATCGTGCTGGCAGGGGTGGGAATTGTCGTGGCCGTAGGGGCGCTGGTGCTACTCTTTATTAAAGGGCCGCAGAAAAAGGACAAGCTGAAGAGAAAGAGAAACCTTGTAGGAGTGGTGCTGGTTATCGGCTTCACCTTTCTTTCCACCTCCCTTGCCGTAAACGCCGGAGTTGTGGAAACCTTCTTTGGAAATCTGGCATACGCATACAGAGACTATGGCGTAGTGTACTGCTTTACCAATACATGGCTTAACACGGGTATCAGCAAGCCTGCCGGATACAGCAAGGAAAGCATGCTGGATATTTTTTCCGAAAAGGAACTGGGGGAGGACGGCGCAATGCTTCTTGAAGAGAAGGATATAGACATGGAGCATCCCAACATCCTGTTTCTTCAGCTGGAATCCTTTATAGATCCGGAGACTGTAAAGACCATAAAACTGTCCGGCGACGCCTGCCCTAATTTCAGGAGGCTGATGAGCGAATATTCCTCGGGTGAGCTGACGGTTCCCGCCTGCGGCGCAGGAACTGCCAACGTGGAATTTGAAGTGCTTACGGGACTGAGCGTAAAATTCTTCGGTCCCGGCGAATATCCCTATAAGGCGGTGCTTAAGGAAAGGACGGGAGAAAGTCTGGCCTACGACCTTGACAGCATGGGCTATGCTTCTCATGCCATTCACAACCACAGAGCCGTTTTCTATAACAGAAACACGGTCTTTGCCAACATGGGCTTCGATACCTTTACAAGTGTGGAATACATGCAGAATGTAGCTAAGACCCCAAAGAACTGGGCCAAGGACAACGTGCTTACGGAGTGCATTAACGATGCGCTGGATTCCACCGAGGGGCGGGATATGATCTACACCATTTCCGTGCAGGGACATGGCAAGTATCCGGCGGAAAAGGTTATCGAAAATCCTAAGATAGAGGTGCTCAGCGCACCTTCCGAGGAGCTGAAATGGAAATACGAGTATTATGTAAACCAGATATACGAAATGGATAAATTTATAGGTGAACTTACAGCAGAGCTGGCAGAGAGAGATGAACCTACTGTGCTGGTAATGTACGGAGACCATATTCCGGCCATAGATATTACCGAAGATGATCTGGAAAGCGGAACCCTTTACGGAACTCAATACGTCATCTGGGATAATTTCGGTATGAAAAAGGACGACGAAAACCTTCACACCTACCAGCTGGCAGCCCATGTTATGGACATGCTGGATATGCAGGTGGGAACGGTATTTACCTATCAGCAGAATCACAAGAACAGCGAAACCTATCTTTCCGACCTGAAAGCTCTGGGCTATGATATGCTCTACGGAAAGCAATATATCTATGGCGGGACCAATCCTTTCGAGCCTACCAAGCTTAAGATGGGCGTAAAGGATATAAAGATCGACGAGGTGGTCAAAATAGGCGACAGATATTACCTGAAAGGACAGAACTTTACACAGTACAGCAAAGTCACCCTTGACGGCAAGACCCTAAAGACCATCTATTTGGGAGAGTCTGTGCTGGGACTTCTGGAGGAGGTGGACCCTGAGGATGCGCCTAACATGAAGGTAAGCCAGATAGAGAATAAGAGTAAGGAGATATTAAGCACTACCGAATAAAGGAAAACACATGAAAGAAAACGACGGCAAAGGAGGTCAGACTGAAGATATGAAGAGAATTGAAACAGAAAGACTTATTCTGGATAAATGGACCACTTCAGAGGAAGATATCAAAGGCCTTTATGAATACGCGAAAAATCCGGATGTGGGCCCCAATGCAGGATGGAAGCCTCACGAAAGCGAGGCGGAGTCAAAGGAAATAATCGAAGAGCTTTTTTTACCTAACGAGGTGTGGGCTATCCGCGAAAAGGAAAGCGGCAAAATCATAGGAAGCGTAGGCCTTGAGCCTGACAAACGCCGTGAGAATGTAAACAGCCGGGAGCTGGGCTATTCTCTGGCAAAGGAAAGCTGGGGCATGGGCTATATGACCGAAGCTGCAAAGGCTGTAATCGATTACGCCTTTAAGGAGCTGGATCTGGTGGTGCTGGCCATATGCACAGGCCCTGAAAATAAGCGTTCCCAGAGGGTCATCGAAAAGTGCGGTTTCAAGTTTGAAGGGGTTCAGCGAAAGGCATATCACACCTACGACGGCGCAGACAGAGACAATCTGGTGTACTCCATGCTGAG
>JAEDNK010000101.1 GCA_016302545.1 Bacillota bacterium | reverse complement strand
TTCTCAGTCTTCTGTTCATGGGGGCCGCTGTGATAATCATGTACTACAAACAGGTTATCGAAGGGTACGACGACAAGGAAAGGTTTGATATTATGCAGAAAGTCGGCATGAGCCTTGGTGAAGTAAAGAAGACTATTAACTCGCAGGTTTTGACGGTGTTCTTTATCCCTCTTCTGGGGGCGGGGGTGCATATGGCATTTGCATTCCCGATAATAGCTCTTATGCTCAGAGTGTTCATGATAAGCGACACACTGCTTCTTGCGATTATAACTGTGGGTGCATTTATTGCCTTTGCTCTGTTCTATGTGGTCTCATATATGATAACCTCAAGAGCTTACTACAAGGTTGTGGCTGCGGAATAGAAGCTGTATAAAAATCACACTAGCCCCTTGAAAAACACACATTTTTCAAGTACAATATAATCGACTAATTATGGGAGATTGAGATTTATGGAACTTTTTTTGCGAAATGTGGTTTCGGGCATCAGCTTTACCGATATACTGGATATTCTGATAGTGACCATCATCATCTATAAGGTACTGGATTTTATAAGAGAAACCAGAGCGGAGCAGCTGGCAAAGGGTATTCTTTTGCTCGTGGTTGCAACCTTGCTTTCTAAGGTTTTACAGCTTTATACACTGCACTGGATACTTTCCGGTGTGATGACGGTGGGGCTTATCGCCGTTGTGGTAATTTTCCAGCCCGAGCTTAGAAGGGGACTTGAATATCTGGGCAGGAGCAAATTCAGCAATGTGCTCAGTGAGGTTGACAAGGAAGAAGCAAAATACATGGTGGGGCAGCTTGTAGAGGCGGTTGACAGCATGTCGGCGTCTCATACGGGAGCCCTTATAGTAATAGAGAGGGAGATTTCTCTCAACGATATAGCTGAAACAGGTACGGTCATCGATGCGGCTATCTCCGCGCAGATGCTGGGAAATATCTTTTACGAAGGAGCGCCCCTCCACGACGGAGCGCTCATTATCAGAGGCGACAGACTCCATGCTGCAGGCTGTGTGCTGCCTCTGACTCAAAATAAAAACCTTAACAAGGAGCTTGGCACGAGGCACAGAGCGGGAATCGGCATTACGGAAAATTCCGACGCTCTGGTTATTATCGTGTCCGAGGAGACGGGCATTATCTCTCTGGCTCAGAACGGCAAGCTTACCAGATTTCTCGATGTGAAGAAGATAGAAAAAACCTTACTTAATCTATATCTGGAGGAGTCAGGAAGAAAATTGGGAGAGAGAATTTCATCGGCTCTCAGGAGCGTAAAGCAGGGGGTAAAAGATGCTGAAAAATAACAAGATAAACTTCGTATTCGCCCTCATTGCGGCTATATGTCTTTGGGCATATGTACTGGGAGACGACAGCTCCTCCTACGGAGGCACCATCAGAAATATTCCCGTAAACTATATAAACGCAGAAACCCTTGAAGAAGCGGGGCTTGTGGTCCTTGAAACGCCTACGGAAACGGTGAACGTATCCTACAGCGGTCAGCGCAGTCTTAAAAACAAGGTAAAAGCCAAGGACTTTAAGGCAACGGTAGACCTGGAGGGACTAAAAGAGGGGGAAAATACCGTCAAAATTTTAGTGGAAAAACCTGACAACGTAGATATAAAGAGTATCAGCGTGCCTAAGGTGACGGTGTTTGTAGACAAGCTGGCGGAGGCATATAAGCCCATAGAGGTTTCCATTATCAATCAGGATAATGATGATAGCGAGCCTTACATCGTTCAGGTAAGCAGAGACAGCGTCAGAATAAGGGGAGCGAAAACCATCGTGGACCGTGTAGACAGGCTGGTGGCGGCAGTTGACGCCACCAAGGTGGGAAATGCCATGAAATCCCTGAGTATTGAGCTGGTGCCCGTAGACAGCAAGGGCGAAAAGGTGGAAAACGTAAGGCTGGAATACGACAATGTTTCCGTTACCACTATCATGCATAACAAAAAAACTGTAACTCTCAACGTTCACGTGACGGGAAACAGCAACGCCTATATAACCAGAAATATTTCCGTACCTAAGACCATAACCATAAAAGGTACGGACGAGGCTCTTTCCCAGATAGGCTCCATCAGCTGTGAGCCGGTGGACGTATCGGATATATTTGAGGATACCATAATAGACATCAAGCCTATATTGCCTGAGGGAATTGAAGTCGCAACGGATTCTCAGAATCTGCAGGTAATTGTTTCTGTAGCAGGAGCAGCCACAAGAGATTTTACTTTTTCTGAAAACGACATAGTGCTGGAGGGAGTGGACGAGGACACTATTCCTACAGTTGATAATATTACGGTAAAAGTGAGCGTTTCGGGAAATGTCGAGGTAATTGAGCAGATGACAGAGTCGGATTTTCAGTTTCTTGCTGATGTGAGCGGCCTGGAAAAAGGTGTTCACACTGTGGCACTGAAGTGCGTTTGCGAGAATAAAGGGATTGAAATTGAATACAATCCTAGTGAGATAAAAGTTATCATTGAGTAAGGAATTGAGGTAAGACAATGGGAAGACTTTTCGGAACCGATGGAGTGAGAGGAGTTGCCAACAGGGAGCTGACGCCGGAGCTGGCATTTAATCTGGGAAAGGCGGGAACCTTCGTCCTAAGCAGAGAAAACAAAAGACCTACGATTATTATAGGAAAGGACACCAGAGTGTCCGGAGATATGCTTGAAAACGCTTTGACAGCGGGAATTCTGGCTGTAGGGGGAAACGTAATCAAGGTGGGAGTTATTCCTACTCCTGCGGTGGCTTATCTGACGAGATACTATGAAGCCGATGCAGGAATAGTAATCAGCGCCTCTCACAACACCTTTGAATACAACGGAATAAAGTTTTTCAACTCGGAGGGCTTCAAACTTGACGACCTTATCGAGGAAAAAATTGAGGACATAATAATAAGCAGCATAGATGTCAACAGCCACATTACCGGAGACCTCATAGGCAAGTGCCTGGAGGCCGAAGAAAGTGCATCAGAGCTCTACGCTGAGCACCTGATTCAGACTGCCGACTATCGCCTTGACGGAAAGAAAGTTGTGCTGGACTGCGCCAACGGAGCATCCTATCAGGTTGCCCGTCGTGTATATGAGAGACTGGGAGCTGAGGTCGTCACCATCGGCGACAGCCCAAACGGCGTAAACATCAATGACGGATGTGGATCCACCCATCCCGAAAATCTTCAGGAACTGGTGGTTAAGGAAGGTGCCTTCATAGGTCTCGCCTTTGATGGCGACGCCGACAGACTCATAGTTTCCGATGAAAGGGGCAGAGTGCTGGACGGAGACAAGACCATCGCTATCTGTGCAAAGATGCTTAAGTCTGAGGGCAGACTTGACGACGACAAGGTGACCGCCACCGTTATGAGCAACATAGGCTTTCACAAGGCGATGGAAGCGGAGGGTATATCCGTGGATGTGACAGGAGTAGGGGATAGATATGTGCTGGAAAAAATGCTGGAGACAGGCTGCGTAATCGGCGGCGAACAGTCGGGACATATAATTTTCCTGGAATACACCACCACCGGTGACGGAATCCTCTCATCCCTTCAGTTCGTAAAGGCCGTCCTTGCAAGCGGAAAACCGGCATCGGAGCTGGCTGATGAAATCACTATTTATCCGCAGGTTCTGGTCAACGCCAGGATAAATAACGACTATAAAAAGACTTACGCCAAGGACCCGGAAGTAGCTGAAGCAATCCGACTTGCCGAGGAAAAGATGGCAGGCTCAGGCAGAGTACTCATAAGGCCTTCCGGCACGGAGCCTCTTGTAAGAGTAATGCTTGAAGGCAGCGACACAGAGCAGATAAAGGAGCTGGCAGAAGAACTTGCTGCTCTCATAGAAAGAAAATTCAAATAGGAGTATGACAGGCAGGAGAATAATATGTGTGGTATTGTAGGATATACAGGCAGGGATAATGCCAGAGACATTATCATAGACGGCCTGAAAAAATTAGAGTATCGCGGCTATGACTCGGCGGGAATCGCCCTGCTCATGGACGGAAAGATAAATATAAAGAAGCATGTGGGCGGCATTGAGAACCTGGAAAATCTCATTGCGGGAGAAAACCTCTACAGCCATACGGGAATCGGACATACCCGCTGGGCCACTCACGGTGCGCCGTCTGATGTCAACGCTCACCCCCATGCCAGTGAGGACGGCAGGGTGGCTATCGTCCACAACGGAATCATAGAAAACTATGTGGAGCTTAAGGAAGAGCTCATATCCCGGTACGGAGTGCATTTTAAATCCGAGACCGATACCGAGGTGGTCGCTCACCTTATCGGCATTTATATGAAGGAATCCGAATGTCTGGAGGATGCCGTATACAAGGCAATGGGCCGTATGAGGGGTGCCTATGCAATAGTGGCAATTTCGGCCGATGATCCGGATAAACTGGTAGCCGTAAGAAAGGATGCACCGCTGATTGCAGGTCTTGGCAAAGGAAGCAATTTCATTGCTTCGGATATTCCTGCGCTTCTTAAATATGTAAAGGAAATCTACCTTATAGAGAACGGCGAGATGGTGGTGGTGACCCCTGACAGCGTGAAGATTTTTGACGAGAACAGGAACCCTGTGAAGCGTGAGGTTTTCCATGTGACCTGGGATGTGGACGCTGCCGAAAAGGAAGGCTATGAGCACTTTATGCTAAAGGAAATCTTCGAGCAGCCTAAGGGCATAAGCGAGACCATAAACCGCCGTCTTGATGAAAATGGAATGATAAAGCTGGACGGCATTTCACTCAACAGAGAGGAACTGGACCGGTTTTCCAAGATATATATTGTGGCCTGCGGTACGGCATATCACGCCGGACTTGTGGGCAAAACCATAATCGAAAAATTTGCCAAGATTCCTGTGGAGGTTGATGTGGCCTCCGAGTTCAGGTATCGTGACCCGCTGGTTGACGAAAACACACTGTTTATTGCAATCAGCCAGTCGGGAGAGACCCTTGACACTCTTGCAGCCTTAAGAGAGGCCAAGAGAAAGGGAGCTCGCATACTCAGCGTTGTCAATGTGGTGGGAAGCTCCGTGGCCAGAGAGTCCGACGAT
>JAEDNK010000100.1 GCA_016302545.1 Bacillota bacterium | reverse complement strand
AATAACCAGAGGTCTGGTGACCACAGGCAGGACCACAACTCTGCAGATTGCCCTGGAGGACAAGCCGGGCCAGCTGGTAGGCGTAAGCTCCATCATATCCAACTGCGGCGGCAATGTAATAAGCGTTCACCACGAGCGTTCCGATGCTAATATGGCTATCTCCAGCTGCTTCCTCAAGATAGGTATGGAGACCCGCGATTTCGAGCAGATAAAAGAGATTAAGGATGCCCTGACAGAAGCGGGATTTAAGATTGTATCTTAAGTTCTGATGCCGCACCGGTAGATCGAGGGGCATCCATGACGATTTACTGGAAATTTTTGTGCAAATGTTGGCGTTTTTTGAGTCCTAATTAAAAAACGCCAACTTTTTTTCTGATTAGTACGGTAGTGAACTCAGGATTAAGCTTGAAATTTTCTTTTTCGCTGATTTTTTTGTATTTTTGCAAAGAAAAACGTCTTTTTTGAAAATAAAACCTATGGAATAATATGCAAATTTTTAATTGAATTCCAGTAAGGCTATTCTAAAAAAGTAAAATCAGGTTCCGGGATTATTATGTTATCAGGAAAAATATTACATTTATTTTCTTTTGGGGACAATTTTTTTTCTTTTTGCAAAGAAAATCAGCAAAAATGAAAATAAAAAATTGAAACGGTCGAAAGACTGCTGAAGAAAATTTTTAAAACTGTCTCATTGCATGTCTTCATAAAATGTAGTATGCTTGCCTCAGGAGGTAGGTTCATATGGCTAATGAAGATAAAAAGGATTTTAACGCTATGCTGAGGGATAGCAAGGATATGCCTAAATTTCAGACATTAACGGATCAGAAGAGCATTGAAAAGTATGGGGGAGACCGTATGTACTTCGCTCCACCTATAGAATATGACAGGGTTATGAGAACAATTCCATATGGAAGACTTACCACGGTGGGCGAAATACGCGAATATTTTGCAAGACAGAGCGGTGCTGATTTTACAGAACCAATTACTGCGGGAATATTTGTTTCAATTGCAGCCTGGGCCAGCTTCCAGCGCACAGAGGATGAGACTCCTTACTGGAGGACGCTTAAGGCAGGCGGTGAACTCAATCCAAAGTATCCAGGAGGTGTAGAAGCCCAAAAGGAGAAGCTGGAAGCCGAAGGTCATGCTGTCATCAAAAAAGGCAGAACCAACATCAAATACTATGTGAAGGATTATGAAAAATTGCTTGTTCCTTTGAAATAAAAGAAAGTGGAGGCGGTGCAAGCTCAAACAGGGGCTGCATCGTTTTTTTGCTTGACAAGTTACCTCGAGGTAACTATAATTAAAAGTGACTCAAGGGTAACTTTTGAAAAGGCGAGGTGGGAGAATGAAAACCAGCAAAGAAGAAATATTAAATGCTGCTTTGGTTGTTTTTTCGCAGAAGGGATATGATGGTGCGCTGCTGCGTGATATCGCCTCATTACTTGGGATAACAAAACCGGCACTGTACAAACATTATGAGAGCAAGGAAGCCCTCTGGAACGCGATGATTGATTATGTAGAAAGATATTATTCTGAGCATACAAGGGCTGCTTCCGGCACAACTGTTCCGGATAATTGGGATGAGTTCCGGGAACTTTCCTTGAGTCAGATTGATTTCACTATCCATGACGAAACAGTGAGATGTGTACGCAGACTGCTTACATTGGAGCAATTTCGCGACGAAAGGATGTCTGCCCTTGCTACGAAGTATTTCATAACGAACATCGAAGGGCGCTTCACAGAAATATTTACGGGAATGGCAGATAAAGGACTTTTAGAAACTAAGGATCCGGGACTCCTTGCTTTCCGGTATACCGCGCCTATCACCATGATGATTCATCTGTGTGACCGGGAGCCGGGCAGAGAACCGGAAATTATGGATAAAATCGGAGCTCACATAAGGCAGTTTTCGTATGAACATAAAATAACGGAGGGGGTATCTAAATGAAAACGTTGAAAAGAATACTGATTACACTGCTGGTTATTGCGGTGATTCTGACGGCATTTTTTATCGCAGGACGATATGGATGGAAGCTGGGTGGTTTTCGCGCCTGTCAGGGTGCAGGCATTAACTCTGTGGAAGTCACTGAGAATGCCGTACATATGACCGGAGACTTTGACATAACAATCCCGACAGAGGGAGATATCCAAGAGGTAATCATAAAAACAGATATGGTTGAAACCTCTATATGGAACGCACAGACCGCTGCTGCGGAGGTAGGATGAATGAAAAGAGACATAGCCAACGCACATAAATGGAATACAGCAGATACCATAACTTCCGTGCGGATAGCTGCCTCTCTATTATTGCTTTTTCTCCCTTTGCGCTCTGCCCGGTTCATTGCGGTTTACACCTTCACCTGGCTGAATAAACTGACCGGAGCTGCACTTTTCCTGCTGCCCTATGTTCTTGCGGTATCAACAGGCATCGTATACAGCTGGACAGTATGCATTATTGCGCTTGCTGCGTCAGCGGAAGAATTAACGATACATTTCTGCCAAAAAGAATATAGGGCTGACATAAAATCAATTTTTCAAAGAGAAAGGAAAATCAGATGAGTAAACTTATAGCCTGCTGCGGACTTGACTGCAGTAAATGTGACAGCTTTGAGAGAATTAAATGCAACAAATTTGTTTTTTAAGTGAAACAGTGGTATAATAAAATGACGTAGCGCATGAGATTTTAAGGGAAAGGGGGATAAAGATGGCATCATCAAGGAAAAAGACACCTTGGGAAAAGGAATGGCTTGACCTTTCCAAAAAAGAAGAAAAGTTTATCGCCCGCAGAAAGGAAGGCCCCACATCGGTTCTGGTGAAGAAGCTGGACCGCTTCATACCGTCTAAACTGAGCGATACCCTCAATGCAGCTTTCTTTAAAGGCTTTCAGGTTATCTTTGAAAAGGGAACGGGTATAATCGAAAAGACCTACAATAAAGATAAAAAAGAAGCGGATTTCAAGGTGGACACCTACGCTCACGAGCTGATGAACAACAGGAAGTCGGCGAGGAGCTTCACCAAAAGGGCTAAATCCGCAAAGACTGCAAATCTGCTGATTTCCGGCGTGGAGGGTATCGGTCTGGGACTGGTAGGTGCGGGAATTCCCGACATACCTTTGTTTATCGCAATGGTGCTTAAGAGCGTATATGAAGTGGCGCTGAGTTTCGGATATGAATATGAAAGCGACGAAGAGAAGATTTTTATTCTCAAGGTTATAGAAGCAGCCATGTGTGATGAGGATGAATTTATCGCTAAAAACAGCGAGTTAAATGATATTATAGACTACATCGCCGCGCAGGGTGACCGCATCGGAAGCTGGAATATCGACAAGGAGGAGCAGATGAGAGCGACCTCAAGGAGCCTTTCCGAAGAAATGATCTACACCAAATTCCTGCAGGGGCAGTTGATAATAGGAATTGCAGGCGGCGTATTCGACCCAATCTATGTGAACAGAATCAGCAACTACGCTGTTCTGAAATACAGGCGGAGGTTCCTTGGAAGCAGACTGCAGGAGACAGAAAAATGAACAACAAAACACTTAACCTGACATGGGCGGCGCTGATAGCAGCCCTTTATGTGGTGCTGACCTTTGCGGCAAATACGGCAGGGCTGGCAAGCGGTGCCGTTCAGGTGCGGCTTTCCGAGATGCTTACCGTCATGCCCCTGTTTACATGGGCGGCAGTACCGGGACTTACAGTGGGATGTTTGCTGGCAAACCTTTTGACAGGCTGCGCCCTGTGGGACGTAGTGTTCGGAACTTTTGCAACTCTGCTTGGAGCACTTGGAACCTATTATATAGGGCGCAGGAAGCCTGTACTGGGACCGGTATTTCCTATCGTAAGCAATGCGCTGATAGTACCGCTTGTACTGCAATATGTATACGGGCTTGAAGGAAGTTACTGGTACTTTATGGCCACCGTCGGAGCCGGAGAGATTATTTCCTGCGGACTCCTGGGATGGCTGCTGTATAAGGGAATTAAGCGTACGGGAGTATTTGCCGGGACAGGTAATAAATAAAAGGAGTGAAAACATGGCAGTAAGATTAAACGAAGATAAGGAACTTGTAGCCAGCATCAGAGAAGGACTTAAACGGAAGGATGGCTATTGTCCCTGCCGTTTCGAAAAAACCGAAGAAAACAAGTGTATCTGTCAGGAGTTCAGAAATCAGATTGCAGACCCTGAATTTGAGGGTTACTGCCACTGTATGCTTTACTACAAGAGCAGAGATTAGATGCAGCATAGTAGCTTACCAATGAAAAGAGGATATAATTATGAAAATTGTTTTGTTGGAACCTCTTGGTGTTCCAAAAGAAAAAATTGAAAATCTGGCAGAACCCTTTATCCGGGCAGGTCATGAGTTTACACCCTATTATACGCTTGCTGCCGATGAATCGGAGCAGCTTGAGAGAGTGAAAAATGCTGATGTTATCATCATGGCTAATCACCCGCTGACCGCAGAAGTCATCGAAAAGTGCGAAAAGCTTAAGTACATATCTGTTGCTTTTGTGGGTATTGACCATATCGGAAAGGATGCATGTCTGGCAAAAGGCATAAGTATTTCCAATGCAGCCGGTTACTGCGATGATGCAGTGGCAGAACTGAGCATTGGACTTGCTTTGGACTGCCTGAGAAACATAAGCGCAGTTGACGATGTCATAAGACGTGGAGGAACAAAGGACGGTCTTGTGGGCCACGAGCTCCGCGGAAGGACTGTGGGAGTTATCGGCACAGGAAGAATAGGACAGGCCGCTGCAAGGCTTTTTAAGGCCTTCGGATGTCAGCTGCTTGGTTACAGCAGAACCGTGAGAAGTGAGGCAGAGGCGGAAGGTATCCGTTATGTAAGCCTTGATGAACTTCTGGCGCAGAGTGACATTGTAACCGTTCATACACCTCTTACCGATGAAACTAAGAACCTTCTTAGCAAAGAGAAAATCGCTCTTATGAAGGAAACTGCCATTCTTATCAATACTTCAAGGGGACCTGTTGTGGACAATGCTGCCCTTGCTGAAGCATTAAACGAAGGCAGACTGGCAGGAGCCGGCATCGATGTATTTGATGGAGAACCGCCTCTGCCTGAGGATTATCCGTTGC
>JAEDNK010000007.1 GCA_016302545.1 Bacillota bacterium | reverse complement strand
CAGGCGACAACGGCGTAGGCGCAGCAAGTATGATGATGCTGCTTTCCGCAGCAGGCGCTATGGCACTGTTACTGCTTGGAAGAAAAAAAGAAGAAAAATAAAATTGTATTCATGTAACCAAAAATAATGAGCAAAGGGACTGCTTATCGACGGATAACCGTCGGGGCGGTCCCTTTGTTTCATATAGGATTTTAACGCGACGCAGAGGAATCCGAGCTTGCCTCCATAGGATGCACGGTGTAGGTGATTTCTGCCGGAGAGTGTGGATGCTTCCTGAAGAAAGAGCCTATTATCCGCGAGCATACCATGCAGCTGTTTTCGTAATCTGCTTTTGGCAGCAGGATTACAAACTGTGAACTGCTGCATCTGGTAGCCACATCGCCGCTGCGAATGTTTGAGAGAAGATGTGCCTGAAAATTTTTCATGGCAAGATCTCGGCTTCTGTCGGAGATTTCTTTATCTGCAGAACCCTTTACATTCAGTACGGCAAAATGAACAGGCTCTTCAGTTCTGGAAATAGTCCTTGCCATAAGATGATAGATAACGCGAAAAGCGTTATATTCGCACAAGAGTGCGCCGGGCATAGGGTTTTCCTCCTGAAGCTGGCTGCAGATAATATCTGCGGGTATGGTCCGGCTGTCGTCCATATACATTATTTCACGGTAAACCTCCTGGGTTTCCTCTGTCGGTGTGACGCCAAAATTGTCAAGAAGCATATGACACAGTTCGTTATAGGCGGAAACGGCAGCTTCCTTATTGCCGGTTGCCGCATAACTGAGCATGAGATGGCGGTGGAGAGACTCGCTGCACGGCTCCAGAATAAGCGCATCTTGGCAGATGGAATGGGCCTCTTCAAAACGGTCGTATTCCTCCAGAATATTCAAAGCCGTTTCTGCGATTTGCAGATACTCATTATGAAGGTTGGCCGAGATGGGAATTACCCAGCTTTCCATTGAAAGACGGGGAAGGAAGTCTCCCTTGTACAGCTCCAGCGCTCTGAGGCAAAGCTTCAGCTTTTCCTCGTCATCGGAGGTGGTACGGACCTCTGTGCAAAACTGCTCAAAGAGCTCTATGTCATAATCCACGGGAATGTCTGTATTCCATGCGTAGGTGCCGTCATTAGAGATAATAAGATCTTCCGGAACGCCAAGCTCGCTGAGATTGGTTCTGAGACGGTGCAGAGTGGTGTTAAGTGCGGTGTAAGGATTTACCGTCTCCAGTTCATCGTTTCGGAGAAGCTTGATCATTTCCTCCTGAGAAATGTGTCTGCCGCGGCAATAAATCATGTATGCAAGAAGCAGCCACATCTTATATGAGCGGCCATCCTTTTCACGAATCAAATTATTCTCTTCCGTTCCACCCCATTCAAGGGAGAAATCCCCGAGCATGCGGATTTTCAAGGTTTTTTCGTGGTTGGTCATTAGCAGCCTCCGATACAGAAAAAGTGGTTCATATCTGGTCCATATCTTTATATCAAGCCTAACACAATTAAAATAATTTTGCAATGTTGAAATCGCACATAATTTGTACTACAATAAAAGAAAAAGTCGAAAAAGGAAGACGGGGTGAAAAGCACTATGAGAAGAAACAGAAAAATAGTAATTGCGGCTCTGGCAGTACTGATTCTGCCGACCATCTTCCTGCTTAAATACATATCTGCCCCACCTGTGGCAGGAGAGGAACTTGTTCCTCTGGCGGATTCGCCGGATATGAGTGCGGAGGCAAAAGCACTTTCAGGCTCTTCGGCAGCAGTGACTACAGACGCCACAGTAGAGGCCAGCGGTGTGAAGACGGTCAGCGCAGGGGGAGCGACAATTGACTACTCCAATGTGGAGGACGGTTATGTAATGGTGAAATACACCGACAGCACCGACAAGAAGCTGAAGGTTCAGGTAAAAGGACCTGAAACTGTCTATACATACAATCTGAAAGCAAAGAAGTGGGAGATCTTTCCCCTGACCGACGGAAACGGGAAATATCAGGTTCTGGTGCTGAAAAATATTGCCGATTCCAGATACTCCATACAGACTACGGCATCCTTTTATGTGGAGCTTGAGGATGAATTTGCGCCCTACATACGCCCAAACCAGTATGTAAACTACGCAGACGCACCTAAAACGATGGCAAAAGCAAAGAGCCTGACGAAAAAGAAGAAGAGCGCCCTTAAAAAAGTAGACGCTATATATGACTATGTGGTGGAGAATATCTCCTACGACAGGAAAAAGGCGAAGACGGTGGAAAGCGGCTATCTGCCTGATTTAGACAGCGTACTTAAAAAGAAAAAGGGAATCTGCTTCGACTATGCGGCTCTCATGACGGGAATGCTCCGCAGTCAGGGCGTGCCGTGCAAGCTGGTGATAGGCTATGCGGGAACTGCATATCACGCATGGATAAGCGTATGGGTGGACGGAAAAGGATGGATAGACAACGTTATCTATTTTGACGGAACTCAGTGGAAGCGCATGGACCCTACCTTTGCGTCCGGCGGAAACAAGAGCAAATCCATTATGAAATATATAGGAGACGGAAAGAATTATACGGCAAAGTATTTTTATTGATTCGGACAGATAGAGACTGTGTTTGACAGAAACTGAGTTTGACAGAAAAGGGCGGCTATGAAAGAACAGCTTACAAATGAAGAAATACGGGATTTTTGTCAACGCATGGCCATGTTTCTCCACGGAGGAATAGACGTCGGAGAGGGACTGGCTCTTCTGGCGGAGGAAGAGGAAAGCTCCCCTTTGGGCTGCGTTTTTGCCGACATGGTGAAAGGAGCGGACATGGGAAAACCCCTTTCTGCCTGTGTGGCGGAGAGCGGAGTTTTTCCCTCTTATGTAGCAGGTATGCTTAAGGCAGGAGAAAAGACGGGACGCTCCGAGGAGGCACTTGAAGCTGTGGGCGATTATTTTCACAGCAGATTTGTCATGGAACGGAGGCTGACCACTGCCCTGCTGCATCCCGCAGTTCTCATGCTGATTATGATGGCGGTTGTGGTGATTTTGCTCACTAAGGTTCTACCTGTGTTCGATCAGGTATACGGTCAGCTGGGAAGCAGGCTGGAGGGAGCTGCCGGCGGTCTTTTGGCGCTGGGACGGGTATTGGAGAGGTGCATGCCTCTGTTTTGCGCTGCTGCGGGAATTGCAGCCCTTTTTTTGTTTCTGTTTTCATCGGGGAAAAAATTCCGAAAGAGTATTGAGAAGGAGTGGAAAAAACGCTTCGGAGGCAAAGGCGTATTCGGCGAGGCAAGCCGTGTGGCGGCGGTGCAGGTTCTGTCTATGGCAATGGGAAGTGGCTTTTCGGTGGAGGAAGCGCTCCTCTTTGCGGAGGAACTGTCGGAGGATGTTCCCGCAATAAGCCAAAGCTGCCGCAGCTGCGCAGAGGAGATTGAAAAGGGAACGCCCCTTGATGAGGCGGCATGGAAGTGCGGCCTGCTGACGCGAACCGACTCGCGGATGCTGGCTGCGGGAATTCGCAGCGGCAGTGGAGAAAAGGCCATATATGAAATTGCACAGCGCATGCAGGAGGAAAGCAATTACGCTATGGAAGAACTTGCAGGCAGGATAGAACCGTCGCTGATACTGGCTCTTTCGGTGCTGACGGGACTTATACTTTTAACGGTAATGCTCCCGCTGCTGCAGCTGCTGCCGGTGCTCTCCTGAAGCATAAAATAAGGAAGGAGGCCTGGTGCCCATGAGACGGGGAAAAACAAAGAAGGCGGCTTATTTTCTGTTGCCGTTGGCAGTGATTGTAATATTGTTGTTTTTCTTTACATTTATATCGGGTGTTAAAGAAGGGCAGAGAGAGTTGGCGCGCACACAGCTTAAAGAAACCGTCAGAAGGACTGCCCTCACCTGCTATGCATTAGAGGGGGCATACCCTCCCGATCTGGAATATATGAATAACAGGTACGGACTGGGTTTTGACGAGGAAAGGTATCAGGTGTATTATGACGTCTACGGCTCCAACCTGATGCCGGACATTACGGTGCTGGAAAAAGGAGAGGAATAAAAGGAATAATCCGGTGAAAATAATGGCATATAACAGAGAAAAAAGACAGAGAGCGGACTATATGGCATCAGCGGGAGTTATGCTCGCTCTCATCATTTTTGCTCTTTGCTGCGTATCCATGCTTCTGTATTCTGCGGAATCGTGTAAGGACATAGCTGACCGCGGAGCTGAAGCCTGGGAAAAAAGAACCTGTCAGCAGTATTTAAAACGGAGAGTTTGGCAGGGGGATATGCAGGGGGCGGTTTACGCAGCCTCCCTTAAAGGAAAGGACGCCCTTGTGCTCACTGAAATGATAGACGGGGAGAGCTACTCCACATGGATTTATTGCAGCGGAGGTCGGTTGCGTGAGTACTTTGCCGAATCCTCAGCCGAGCCGGACCTTGAGGCAGGCGTGGAGGTAATGGAGGCGAAGGAACTTTATATAGATACGGACGGAAATCTTTTGACGATAAGAACAGACCTGACAGATGGTACGCAGGTCTGTGTGGATATATGTTTACGCAGCATGGAGGAGGGTACAGAATGAAAAGCAGAACGTCTCTTTTTATGACCGAGCTTTTAGTAATGCTGCTGGTATTTCTCATTGCCGCCGCCTGCTGCTTGAAAATTTCCTCCTGGGCAGAGGGCAAAATCACGGAGACTGAGCGAAAGGACGAGGCTGTCCTGCAGGCGCAGAATCTTGCAGAAAGGATTAAGAGCGCAAAAGGGGAGAGGGTCGAGTTTTTTGCAGAGCTTGAAAACGGAATGAGGATTTATGTCCTGCCCGCAGACAGCAAGACCTCCGGATTGGGCAAGGCAGAAATAAGAGTATGTGAGACAGACGGGAGCCTGCTATACGCCCTCCCTGTATGCTGGCAGGAGGACTTGCCATGAGAAGAAGAGGCGAAAGAGGCGGCTTTTCCGCCATGGGAGTATGCTCGCTGATTACCATATTCACCGTGCTGTGCATGTGCATATTTGCCGCATTGACAATATCCTCAGTACAGGAGGATTGCCGTCTGGCGGAACGTTCAAACGAAATGATACTGATGCAATATGAGGCTGATTGTCTCGGAGAAGAAATTCTGGCAGATCTCAGGCAGGGCATAGTGCCGGAGGGAGTGGAATGCCTTTCCGGAAAGGAAGACGATTTTACGGGAGAAAAAATTTACGCATATTCGTGTCCCATTTCAGACGGTCAGAGGCTGGTAATAAAGGTGAGAGTGCAAAAAGAAAACTATGAAGTTTTGCAGTGGAAGAGCGTATCGACAGTTCAGTGGGAAAGCGATGAGACCCTGAACCTTTGGGACGGAGAATAGGAGAGGAACGAGATATGGCACAACTGATGGAATATTTGGAAAAGGCAGTCAGGGACGGCGCATCGGATCTTTTTTTTGTAGCGGGAGGACCTGCCTTCGCAAAAGTCGAAGGTCAGCTGGTGCCTTTGGCAGGGGAAAAGCTGCTTCCTGCGGAAAGCAGCAGACTGATAGATGAAATTTATTCTATGGCAAAGCGTTCGAGGGATGTATTTCTGGTAGAGGGAGACGACGATTTTTCCTTTGATGTGCCGGGGCTTTCACGTTTCCGTGTAAATGCCTATCGCCAAAGAGGATCCATGGCGGCGGTGATACGCATCGTGTCCTTTGACATACCCGACTGGCAGGAATATAACATCCCTGAGGAGGTTATGAGGCTGGCGGAGCTTCGCAGCGGAATGATACTGTTTTCGGGAACGGCAGGAAGCGGCAAAACCACCACTCAGGCCTGTCTTGTGGATAGGATCAACAGGACCAGAAGCTGCCATATAGTTACTCTGGAGGACCCTATCGAATTTCTTCACAGAAACAGGCTGAGCATAGTCAGCCAGCGTGAGGTGGCAGTAGATACCAAGGACTTTATTTCGGGACTCCGGGCCTGTCTTCGTCAGGCTCCCGACGTGATTCAGCTGGGAGAAATGCGGGACATGCAGACTATTCAGACCGCTATGACGGCGGCAGAAACGGGACATCTTGTGCTTGCTACCCTCCATACCGGAGGGGCGATTCATTCCGTAAACCGTGTAATTGACGTGTTTCCTGCCAATCAGCAGGAGCAGATAAGAATGCAGCTTTCCACAGTGCTCAGGACGGTTGTTTCCCAGCAGCTTCTGCCCGATACCAAAGGCGGTCTGGTGCCTGCCTTTGAGGTTATGCACCTCAATGACGCCATACGCACCAATATACGGGAAAAAAAGGAGCATCAGATGGCAATGGCCCTGGCTTCAGGCGCTGCCGAAGGAATGATTACCATGGATATGTCTATACTGAAGCTGTATCAGGAGGGGCACATCGACAGGGAGACAGCGCTGAAATATGCGGAAAACAGGGAGCAGATGCTCCGCAGGATGGGAAAATAGAGAAAAGCGGATACCCGGGCATTAAAAAACAGGCGAGACCATACGGTTTCGCCTGAATTAATGTTTCCTTGCTATTTTTTCAGAAATTCCTCCACAAGCTTCTTAACCATGCCGCCGTCTGCCACACCCTTTACCTTGGCCATGACAGGGCCCATGAGCTTGCCCATGTTCTGCATACCGCCCTCTATGCCGAGGGAGGCGGCAGTCTCAGCGATAACGACGCGGAGCTTTTCTTCGGAAAGCTGCTCCGGAAGGTATCTCTGAAGGATCTCGATTTCTGCTTTATAGGAGTCTATTAAATCTGTTCTGCCGGCTTTTTCAAAATCAGCGAGGGCATCTTTTCTCATTTTAACCTGTTTTGATAAAATAGCAATAATGCCTTCATCGTCAAGCTCTTCCCTGTGGTCAACCTCATACTGTTTAACCGCAGCCCGAGCAAAGCTTATTGTATTCTTGGCAACCTCATCTCTGGCTTTCATAGCCTCCTTGAAGTCCGCCATGAGTTTTTCCTTAATTGCCATTTATTATTTCACCTCGATTCGTAAAGCGCCCTGAGGCACCTCGTATAGGTTTTAAATGACTGTGAATAATTAGTACTTCTTAGCCTTTTTTCTTGCAGCTTCAGATTTTTTCTTTCTCTTTACGCTTGGTTTTTCGTAGTGCTCTCTTTTTCTGAGTTCGCTCATAACGCCGTCTCTGGCGCAGGATCTCTTGAATCTCTTAAGAGCGGATTCCAGACTTTCGTTTTCTCTTACGATAACTTGTGCCATATTCCAATTCACCTCCTGACTAACATGAAATAATTAAGCCGTGAACAGTCTTAAGCCTATAACAGCAGTATTATACTATTTTTTTGTGGACTTAGCAAGAATTTTTTTGCAAAAGATTTTTATAATGGCGTAATGGTGAAATCTGCGGATTTGTGGTACAATATAATATAATATAATTTTTACATCGTAAGGAAGTGACCGAAAATGAAGCTTGATATGCATTGCCACACAAAGGCAGGCTCAATAGACGCAAAGGTTCCTCTGGACAGGTACATGGAGCTTTTAAAGGAAAAAGGATTTGACGGAATGCTGGTTACGGACCACGATTCATACAGGGGATACAGAAAATGGTTCATGTCGGGCGGCGGCAGGAGAGCTGCGGCCATGGATTTTACCGTCCTATGCGGTATAGAGTACGATACGAGAGATGCGGGGCACTTTATAGTGATTCTGCCGGGAGGCATCATGCCGCCTATTTTAAGGGTAAGGGGCATGTCCGTAAGAAAGCTCATAACGGTGGTACATATGCTTGGGGGAGTGCTGGGACCTGCCCATCCCTTCGGGACCAGAAGCGCCAGCGCCATGTTCTTTAAGAAATTCAAGGCGGACCCTAAGCTCATGGAAAAGATGGACTTTGTGGAGGGCTTCAACACCTGCGAGAGCAGCAATGCCAACATGCTTGCCGTAGAGCTTGCAAAGAAATACGGAAAACCGTGTATCGGCGGCTCCGACTCCCACGAGGAAAGGTACATCGGCATGGCCTACACGGAGTTTGAAGAAAGGATAACCTGCAATAACGATCTGATAAACGCCATCAGACAGGGAAGGGTCGCCGATTTCGGAGGACAGGTAAGGGAGCAGACCGCCAAGGCGAAGCATAAGGAGGCCTTTTACAGCGTTTGGGGCTTTAAGGCGTATAACAGAGGTCTTGGCTTTATCTTTTCTCCCCTGAGAAAGATACATTCCCACAGAGGACACCATTGATGCCGTATCAGGTCATAACCGGCCCGTCATCTTCATAGAATTTATATAGATTTTAAGAAGATAATATGGGGAGGGCCGGCCGTGAACATAAAGGAAGAGCTGGCATACGATTTTGATTTTACCAAGCCAAAGGTTATAGCAACTGAGAAGCGTGCAATACTGGAGAACATAACGGCAATCGTTATGATAAGTGAAAAAGCACTCACCGTCCGAAGCGGCAGCAGATATACGACAGTGGTGGGCGAGGATTTTGTCATCAAGGAAATCGGCGAAGGGAGGCTCATCATTGAAGGGAAAGTGCAGCGAGTTGAATTTCTATAGGTACAGATTGCTGGTTAGGATTGAGGGCTTCAAAATTGAGAGGCTCCTTCAGCAGGCGCTGGATAGAGGAATTACCCTTCGCTCTCTGAGGATGCTTTCCGATACCTGCGCGGAAGGCTGGATTGCAGCGGAGGACCTTAAGGCTCTCAGAAAGCTGGCAAAATCACTTTACCGCATAAGAGTAATGGATGGACGAGGACCTGAGCAAAGGCTCAGGCAGGCGGCGGCAAAGCCCGTGGCTGTAATAGGGACAATCCTGGCGACTGCTATTGTAATAGTGCAGTCGCTTTTTATCTCCGAAATAAGGGTTGACGGATACAGGGCAATTCCGGAAGAGGAGCTGGTGCGCTGCCTTGCAGAGGCGGGAGTTTCGCCCGGGGTTTTCAGACCCTCGGTGGACTGGCAGAAGGCGGAGGAGGCTCTTGACAGAACCTTTCCTCAGCTCAGCTGGATACAGCTTGTTTACGACGGGCGTGTAGTCTATCTGAATGTTTCCGAAAGCACGGGCAAAATACTGTCGGGAAGCCCGGAAAACACGGAGAAAAATCCCGACATATTCACTCCTGCTGCAGAGGAGGAGAAGGGCTGCACAAGCATATATGCCGACTGCTCCGGATATATTGAGTCCATAAGCACCCTCTGGGGCCTTGCTATGGCAGAGCCGGGGGATTATGTGCAAAAAGGGCAGGAGCTGATTTCCGGCATTGTACCCATGGAAGCCACCACCTTTGAGGAGGGCTGGCCTACGGAGTACTATGTCAGAGCGAAGGGTGAAATTATCGCCCTGGTGCCGTACCATGAGGTTTTCAGTCAGGAAAGGTATTTGCGCCCCGAAGGCTCAGAAGAGGATGATATCCTCGTAGCAAGCCGGGTGGAAAAGACGGAAGAGCAGGCAGAAGCGGTGGTAAATCAGCAAATCCGTCTTTGGGCGAAAGAAAATCTACCTAAAAAGGCACAAATCCTAAATAAAAGTTTGAATTTTTGTTATAAAAAAAATATAATAGAAGTAGGCGTGACCTTAGAGGTGCGCCGTGAAATAGGTATAGAAAAGGAGATACTCGTTGGAGAGGAAAATTCGGATAATTGACGGAATAGACAGGATAGAGCTTTTTGGAAATTTAGATGTCAACTTGAATTTAATAAAGGAGGCTACCGGAGCGGAGATTTTTCAGCGGGAGGATGAACTGGTGCTGAAAGCAGGACCCGATATGGACGGCTTTTCAGAGGAGGAAAAGGAGAGCGCTTTGGAGCTTGCCGCAGGCATACTTTCCGAGCTGATGTCTCTGCTGGAAGGGGGAGAAGGTCTGGATAAGCAGAAGGCGGCCTATGTGATAAATCTTAAAAAGGAAGGGATTTCCTACGGAGAAAATAAAGTGGGAAAGGATGTCATATGCTTTACCCACAAGGGCAAACCGCTGAAGCCTAAAACCCTGGGACAGAAAAACTATGTAAACAGCATCCGGCAAAAGGATGTGGTCTTCGGCATCGGACCTGCGGGAACGGGCAAGACGTATATAGCCGTAGCAATGGCAATAAACGCCTTTAAGAACAAGGAGGTTCAGAAGATAATTCTGGCTCGTCCTGCCGTGGAGGCGGGAGAGCGGCTGGGCTTTCTGCCGGGGGATTTACAGGAAAAGGTGGATCCTTATCTGAGACCTCTATACGACGCCCTTTACGATGTGCTGGGAAGGGATGCAGCCCAGCGCCTTAAGGAAAAGGAGGCCATCGAGGTGGTTCCCCTTGCCTATATGAGAGGACGGACTCTTGATAACTCCTTTATAATTCTGGACGAAGCCCAGAACACCACAAGGGAGCAGATGAAGATGTTCCTTACAAGGATGGGCTTCGGCTCCAAGGTGGTGGTGACCGGTGATATTACCCAGATAGACCTGCCTCGTGGCAAGAAGTCGGGACTTGTGGAGGCGCAGAGGGTACTTAAGGACGTAAAGGACATAGATTTCTGCTATCTGAAGGATGCCGATGTGGTAAGACACGAGCTGGTACGAAAGATTATAGGCGCTTACGACAGGTACTATAAGAAGTATCCGGAGGAGCTGACAGAGTAAGGGAGAAAGAGAAAGAGTATGAATATATATTTTGACGAGACACAGGCGGTTTCCGATGAAATTCTCAGGAAGATGGAGGAAGCGGCGGCCTACGGGGCGGAGCTTGAAAATCTGGACGATGAGCGCTGCGAGATAAGCGTCACCTTCGTTGATATGGAAGAAATCCATGAGCTTAATAAACTCCACCGGGGAGTAGATAAGCCTACGGACGTGCTTTCCTTTCCTCAGTTTGAGGATGTATGCGAGGAGGCACCCGAGGAGGGGGAAATCTGCCTTGGTGACGTGGTGATATGCCGCGAAAAGGCGGCAGAGCAGGCGGAGGAATTCGGCCATTCCTTTGAAAGGGAAATTCTTTATCTTTTCGTACACAGCGTACTTCACCTTCTTGGCTACGACCACATGGAGGAGGGCGAAAAGAAGGTAATGAGAGCCCGGGAAGAAAAGATAATGGAGCATATAGATGTTTTGAGAGATTAGAGTTCAGAGATTAGAGTTCAGAGATGAGAGGAGAATTGAGACTATGATGTATAAGGATTTATACGGTATGGCGTGCGGCATGCTGGACAGAGCTTATGCGCCCTTTTCCAAATTTAAGGTGGGGGCGGCACTGCTTTCCAAAGACGGCCAGGTGTTTACCGGCTGCAATGTGGAAAACTCTTCATTCGGTGCCACAATCTGTGCGGAGAGAACAGCATTTGTAAAGGCGATTTCCGAGGGAACCATGGAGTTTGAAGCTATCGCAATCGTTTCAAGTGACGGCGAGGCCTGGCCCTGCGGAATCTGCAGGCAGTTCATGAAGGAATTCTGCGACGACGACTTCAAGATTATTACGGGAGACGATGAGGACTCCCTTAAAGTTTACACAATGGAAGAAATACTACCGGAGGGATTCAGACTTTGAAAACGGGATTTATAGGAATAGTGGGACGTCCCAACGTGGGCAAGTCCACCCTGCTTAACTCAATACTGGGAGAAAAAATAGCCATTACCACGGACAAGCCCCAGACTACCAGAAATGTAATAAGGGGTATCTACACAAGGCTTGAGGAAACAGAAGACGGCGGCGAGGACGGAGTGCAGATGGTATTTATCGATACTCCGGGAATCCATAAGCCTCACAGCAAACTGGGAGCCTTTATGACGGACTCGGCCTTAAACACCTTTAAAGAGGTGGATGTGGTGCTGTTTCTGGTGGATTCGGACATAAACAAGGGTCCGGGTGACAGATACATTCTGGATAAGCTTAAGGAAATCGACACGCCGAAAATTCTCGTCATAAACAAGATCGACGCCATGGAGCCGGAGTATTTCCGCAGCATTTACGAGGAATACAGCAGCATGGGCATCTTTGACGATGTTTTCGGGACTTCGGCGCTGGAGGGGCGCAACGTTGAGAAGCTGCTGGGAAGAATTGAGGATTTTCTGGAGGAGGGACCCATGTTCTTTCCTGAGGATATGGTGACAGACCATCCGGAAAGGTTTATCGTCAGCGAAATCATAAGAGAAAAGCTGCTTCTTTATCTGGAGGATGAAGTGCCTCACGGTGTAGCGGTGGAGATAGAAAGCTACAGCGAGGAGCAGGGCATAACACGCATAGGAGCTGTAATTTACTGCGAGAGAAAGTCCCACAAGGGAATAATAATAGGAAAACAGGGAAAAAAGCTTAAGGGCGTCGGCAAGGCCGCCAGACTGGAAATAGAAGCTTTGCTGGGTACTAAGGTTTTCCTGCAGCTCTGGGTCAAGGTCAAGGAAAACTGGCGCGACTCGGACCTGGCCCTTTCCAATTTCGGCTACAGGGATGAGTAAGGAGGTATCCGGTGGTTACTGACACGGAAGCAATCGTATTGAGACAGGTAAAAACCCTTAACGGGCGCAGAATGCTCCTTTTGTTTTCACGGAAGTTCGGAAAGATAAGCGTGGGAACAAGCATTACCGAAGGGGGAAAGAACAAGTCCGCTCTGGCAGTAAGGCCCTTTACCTACGGCAGATACGAGCTTTTTAAAGGCAGAGACAGCTACAGCCTTAACAGCGGACAGGTCATAGAGAGTTTTTATTCTCTGGGAGAGGATTTGGATAAATATATGGCAGGCTCCTATGTGCTGGAGCTGACGGAAAAGCTGCTGGCAGACGACCTGCCCCAGCCTCGGATGTTCGGACTGCTGCTGGATTTTCTGAACACTTTGGAGAAACGAAGCAAAAAACATGATACTCTTGTGATGGCATATATGGTAAAGGTGCTTGATATAATGGGGACTATGCCGGAGCTTGACAGCTGCTGTGTCTGCGGCTGCCGGGGGGCTGACAGGTTTTTCAGCGTTTCCGGAGGAGGGATGATGTGCGCAGAATGCGCCCGTGCTGCTGCGGAAGATACGGAGGCGAAGGCTAAGTCAAAGGCGAAGGCAAATGAACCGTTGATTTATGACACAAATTTTGGTATAGTTAATATATTAAAGTATTTTCAGAAAGAGCCTATGAGCACCTTCGGAAAAATCGCCCTCGATGAGGGAATTCTGAAGGAACTGAGGGCAATATTAAAAAGCTATCTGGCATATCATTTAGATGTGGGAAAGCTTAAAAGTGAGGATTTTATTATCAATTAAATAATTCAGAGTAACAGGAGGTATTAAAATGGAAATCACATTAGAAAAGATTGAACTGGTTAAGGACAGAACAGGCGTATCCTATAAAGAAGCAAAGGAAGCTCTTGAAGCGGCTGACGGCAGTGTGGTAGACGCCATCATAGCTATCGAGGAGACTGTGGATGTAAAGAAGCAGAGCAAGGCAGGCGAGGTTGCAAATGAAACCGTGGATAAGATAAAGGAGCTGGTAAAGAAGGGCAACATTTCCAAGATTTCGGTGAAGAAGGATGAAGAGACCATCGTCAACATTCCTGTAAACGTGGGAATCGTGGGAACCATCGTAGCACCTTGGGGAGTAATTGCTGCCGCTATCGCAGCCTTTGGCTTCAAGTGCAAAATCGAGCTTACAACAGACGACGGCAGAGTAATCGACATCAGCGAAAAGGCTGAGGCCGCTGCAAGCGAAGTAAAGGAAAGAGGTTCTGTGGTTATCGATGAAGTGGTAGCCAAGGGTACAGATGTAGTAAACGATGTCAGGGAAAAGGCACCGGGAGTCATCGACGATGTGGTTAAGAAGGGCACTGAAACCTATAACACCATCAAGGAAGCAGCCGTAGGCAAGTTTGAGGAATTCAAGAAAAAAGGCGAAGATTTCGCTGACGACGCAGAGGACGCTGTGGAGGATTTAATTGATAAGGCAGAGGACTGCTGCTGCGGCAAAAAGGATGACTGCTGCTGCGAAAAGGATGAAGAAGAAAAATAGTATTCAGAAAAAAACAAGAAATAGAAGAAAAAGAAACGAGGAAGGATTTTATTGAAAATGGACAGAGAAGTAACAATGGAAAAAATAGTGGCCCTTGCGAAGAACAGAGGATTTGTTTTTCCGGGCTCGGAAATATACGGCGGATTGGCCAACACATGGGATTATGGCCCTCTTGGCGTTGAATTCAAGAACAATGTAAAGAAGGCATGGTGGAGAAAGTTCGTACAGGAATCGAAGTACAATGTAGGTCTTGATGCGGCTATTCTTATGAACCCTAAAACATGGGTTGCATCAGGTCATGTGGGCGGATTCGCAGATCCATTGATCGACTGCAAGTCCTGTAAGGCAAGATTCAGAGCAGACAAGCTCATTGAGGAGTATCATCAGGCAAAGGGAATAGAAGGCGTAACTGTTGACGGCTGGTCAAACGAAAAGCTTGAAAGCTACATTGCCGAAAATAACATCCCTTGTCCTGAATGCGGCAAGTCGGATTTTACCGGAATCCGTCAGTTCAACCTGATGTTTAAGACTTTCCAGGGTGTAACAGAGGATTCCAAGGCAGAGATTTATCTGAGACCAGAAACTGCACAGGGAATCTTCGTAAACTTCAGAAATGTGCAGAGAACCGCAAGAAAGAAAGTGCCTTTCGGAATAGCCCAGATAGGTAAATCCTTCAGAAACGAAATCACTCCGGGCAACTTTACTTTCAGAACCAGAGAGTTCGAGCAGATGGAGCTTGAATTCTTCTGCAAGCCGGGAACTGATTTAGAGTGGTTCGGTTACTGGAAGGAATACTGCGTAAACTTCCTTAAGAGCCTGAACATGAACATGGATCACATCAGGACCCGTGACCATGAACAGGAGGAACTTTCACACTACAGCAATGCGACTACAGATATCGAGTATCTGTTCCCGTTCGGCTGGGGCGAGCTGTGGGGCATCGCAGACAGGACAAACTTCGACCTTACTCAGCATATCAACACATCAGGACAGGATTTAAGCTATGTAGATTCCGAGACAGGGGAAAAGTACGTTCCTTATGTAATTGAACCGTCACTGGGAGCAGACAGAGTTGCTCTTGCTTTCCTGGTTGACGCATACAACGAAGAGGTTCTCACCGATGCAAACGGCAAGGAGGATGTGAGAGTGGTAATGAAATTCCACCCTGCTCTGGCACCGTTTAAGGCAGCGGTACTGCCTCTGGCAAAGAAATTATCACCGATCGCAGAACCGATTCATGAAGAGCTTTCCAAGTACTTCATGGTCGACTACGATGCAGCGGGTTCAATCGGAAAGAGATACAGAAGAGAAGACGAAATAGGAACTCCATTCTGCATTTGCGTGGACTTCGATACGGAGACCGACGGCTGCGTGACTGTCCGTGACAGAGACACCATGGAGCAGGTAAGAATTCCGGTAGGCGAGGTGCGCGCTTATATCGAGGAAAGATTGTCATTCTGATTATAGGGTGACAGAAACGGAGAATTTAATGGGAAAATATGTATACTCCTTTAATGAAGGCGATAAGACCATGAAGGACCTTCTGGGGGGAAAAGGAGCAAATCTTGCGGAAATGACCAAAATCGGTCTTCCGGTACCTTTTGGCTTCACGATTACAACAGAGGCATGTAACAGATATTACGATGAGAATCGTACTCTTGCCGATGATGTGGTGGAGGCCGTATATGAGAAAATTGAGGAACTGGAAAATGTAACGGGCAAAAAATTCGGTTCGGATGAAAACCCGCTGCTTGTTTCCGTTCGTTCAGGCGCGGTAATTTCCATGCCGGGAATGATGGATACCATCCTCAATCTTGGACTTAACGACAGAAGCGTGGAAGGCCTGGCGGCACTCACTGAAAACAGGAGATTCGCCATGGACAGCTATCGCCGCTTCATCCAGATGTTCGGGGATGTGGTGCTCGGAATTCCAAAGGCTGAGTTTGACCGTGTCTTCGACGGACGCAAGGAAGAAAAGGGCGTAAAGTTTGATGTGGATTTAACCGCAGAGGATTTAGAAGCTGTAATTGTGGGATATAAGGAAATCGTTATGAGCCAAACGGGCAGGGATTTCCCGCAGGACCCGAAGGAGCAGCTTCTGGAGGCTGTCAAGGCTGTATTCCGCTCATGGAACAACGACAGAGCCATCCTCTACAGAAAGCTCAACGGAATACCGGGAGACCTTGGTACTGCAGTAAATGTACAGTCCATGGTTTTCGGAAATATGGGCGATACTTCCGGTACAGGCGTGGCATTTACAAGAAACCCGTCTACCGGAGAAAACAAAATATTTGGGGAGTTTCTTGTAAATGCCCAGGGTGAGGATGTGGTTGCAGGTGTGAGAACGCCTCTTGACATCGATAAAATGGCGGAAGCCTTCCCTGACTGTTACAAGGGATTCGTCAAGATTGCAGAGCTCCTTGAAAAGCACTACAAGGATGTGCAGGACATGGAGTTTACAGTAGAAAGAAACAAGCTCTACATGCTCCAGACAAGAAACGGCAAGCGCACGGCTCAGGCGGCTGTCAAGATTGCCGTGGACATGGTGGAGGAAGGGCTTATCGATAAGAAGACGGCTATTACCCGTCTGGCTCCTGAGCAGATTGACCAGCTTCTGCATCCTGCTTTCGATGCGGCTGAGCTTGCGGCCTCGGCGCCCGTGGCCACGGGCCTGGCGGCTTCGCCGGGCGCAGCCTGCGGTCAGGTGTGCTTTACGGCGCAGGCTGCGGCCGAGGCCGCAGCTAAGGGCACGAAAGTGCTTCTTGTGAGAGAGGAAACCTCGCCTGAGGACTTAGCAGGCATGGTTGCCGCAGAAGGCATACTGACAGCCAGAGGCGGCATGACCTCACATGCAGCTGTAGTCGCCAGAGGAATGGGCAAGTGCTGCGTGGCAGGCTGTTCGCAGATACGCGTCAGTGAGACCGAAAAGAAGATAATACTTCCCGACGATAGCGAAGTGCAGGAGGGAGAATATATTTCCATAGACGGCAGTACAGGCTGCGTGTACCTTGGAAAGCTGAATACCGTAGAGCCGGAGGTTTCTGGCGATTTTGCAACCCTTATGAGCTGGGCAGACGAAATAAGAGAGCTTAAGGTCCGCGCCAATGCGGATAACCCTAAGGATGCGGCTCAGGCGCTGGCTTTTGGGGCAGAGGGTATCGGACTCTGCCGGACAGAGCACATGTTCTTTGACGAGGAGAGAATACCGGCCATCAGGCGCATGATACTTGCGGACACCCACGAGGCAAAGGCGGCGGCGCTCAAAGTGCTGAAGCCTTTCCAGCAGGGAGACTTCAAGGAAATTTTTAAGGTTATGGGAGAACGTCCTGTCACCATAAGGCTTCTTGATCCTCCTTTACACGAGTTTCTGCCTCAGGAAAAGGAGGATATCGAAGAGCTTGCCAAGATAATGGGGGTTTCCTTTGAAAAGCTTTCCGCCAAGGTATCTGAGCTTCACGAGCTGAACCCTATGCTGGGGCACAGAGGCTGCAGATTAGCGGTTACCGACCCTGAAATCGCTGTAATGCAGACAGAGGCCATAATCGACGCGGCTATTGAGGTTTCCCGAGAGGATAATATAGATATCGTACCTGAAATAATGATACCGCTGGTTGGCTCCAAAGCGGAGCTTGCCGCCGTGAAGAAGGTAGTAGTGGAGACGGCGGACAGATGCATAAGGGATGCGGGTGTCGATATGGAATACATGGTAGGCACTATGATTGAGACTCCAAGAGCAGCGCTGACTGCAGACGCCGTGGCATCGGAAGCGGAATTCTTTTCTTTCGGCACCAACGATCTGACACAGATGACCTTCGGCTTTTCTCGAGACGATACGGGTAAGCTCATAGAAGAATACGTGACACAGGGCATTATGGAAAATGATCCTTTCCGGACTCTGGACACAGAGGGTGTGGGCAAGCTGGTTGACATGGCAGTGACTCTCGGACGTCAGACCAGACCGAACATCAAGCTTGGCATCTGCGGTGAACATGGAGGCGATCCTAAAACCATAGAGTTCTGTCATAATGTGGGGCTTAACTATGTGTCCTGCTCACCTTTCAGAGTACCCGCAGCAAGGCTTGCCGCTGCTCAGGCTGTCGTAAAGGCTTTGTCTGAAGCTGTTCAAGGGGGCACCAAAAATGGAGGAAGCGTATAATGTTTTCGTTTTGGGGTACTTTCTGGGGAAACATACTGATGACATTTTTGATTTCAATGGTGCCGGTCATTGAACTGCGGGGAGCAATTCCCGCGGCAGTCATTGCCGGTATGGATATTCGTCTGGCTTTGGTCGTCTCGATCATAGGCAATTTGGTTCCGGTACCGTTTATAATCGTATTTATACGAAAGATTTTTAAATGGTTGCAGGGAAAAAGCCGGTGGCTTGGAGACCTTGTGCGCCGCATGGAGGCAAAGGCCGACGCAAAAAAAGCTCAGGTGCTCAAATATGAGTTCTGGGGCCTGATGATTCTGGTAGCCATTCCCCTGCCGGGCACAGGAGCATGGACGGGAGCCCTTGTGGCCGCAATGCTTGATATGCAGTTAAAGAGAGCATTTCCCGCCATTGCAGCCGGCGTAGTGACCGCCGGACTGATTGTAACGATAGCAACATACGGAGTAAGCGTGCTGATTTAATCGTCAGCACGCTTTTTGTGTATGACGGATGCGCAATGGGCACATTGCCCATGCGCGGCGAGCGTCCAACCGGCACATTGCCCATGCACGGCGAGCCCCCAACTAGCACTTTATGCAAAATTTTCCGGCGAAACCCGCAAACCGTTGAAATTAAATTTAAAATCAGAAAAAAACTTGTGTCAATCGGATGCAGAGCGCTGTTTTTTTGCAAAAAACAGCGCTTTTTTGCCTTTAAACAGCCGCGTATCCCTGACCCTCTGAAATTTTTTTCTGACTCCAATACTTTTTATGCGGGTTCCAGCGATTGGTCGGAAAAAAATGAATAATCTGCCGTGCCGTATGTGGTGCTAGAATTCAGCAAACGCCTTTCAAAAACCCTCCAAACCAAAGAAACAAAAAATAATATAAAATAAGTAAAAAAATGTATTGAAAATATTGATGCTATATGATATTATCTTACAAAAAAGGAGGGATTTCGAAATGAACTTTTTGGATATTGTAAAATCAGAACTAAAATTTCAGAAGCATCTTTTGAGACAATTCAATGCGTTGCGAAGGATAAAGGATGACGGGCAGCTTTTCTGCAAAAGAACAAGTAAAGGTTATACTAATTATTACATAAAAGAAAAAACCGGCGGAGAAAAACAATATGTAAGAAAAAAATCAGAAAAGGAAATGGGGAGGGTCTGCATGCTTCAGGCAAAAGGTTTGGGAACCTTTGCAGCTGAACGCACTGAAAAGAATATTAAACTTTTAAACCAAATTATTAAGGAATATCAAAGAGTCGATGCGGAAAGTATTCTGCGTGATATCCCTGAGCCTTTTAAAGGAGAGCAGCTTGCAAAAGGGCTAGGATTTCGTATGAAAATGAACAAGGACCGTCCTTTTCCACAGTCGGAGAAACCAACTCGCCGTGAGGATCTTAAGCACAGCACCAGCTTTGGGCTTTGGACCCGTTCAAAAAATGAAGCGATGACCGCTGAAATTCTCTATGCTGCCGGAGTTGAGTTTTATTATGAGCGCAAACTGGTACTCGTCGACAAATGGGGTAAAAAGCATGTGTTGTATCCGGATTTTACCATTATACTGGCGGACGGAACTGTGATTTACTGGGAATACAAGGAAATGCTGGACAATCAGGAGTATGTTGAGGCAGACAATGAAAGGATGCAATTATACTATATAAACGGAATTTATCAGCCCCACAACTTAATTGTGACCGGTGATGGACCAAGTGGGGAATATTGCGGTGCAGAAATAAGTATGATAGTGAACAATCTGCTTGCTCCTTTGGCAGTGAGTAGATTCTGATATCAAGGGTTTTGCATGTGTTTTATTCATTTTTTTCCGACCAATCGCTGGAACCCGCATAAAAAGTATTGGAGTCAGAAAAAAATTTCAGAGGGTCAGGGATACGCGGCTGTTTAAAGGCAAAAAAGCGCTGTTTTTTGCAAAAAAACAGCGCTCTGCATCCGATTGACACAAGTTTTTTTCTGATTTTAAATTTAATTTCAACGGTTTGCGGGTTTCGCCGGAAAATTTTGCATAAAGTGCCTGCGCGCCGGGGGTCACACTGCCGCCCGGGATTGCACTGCGCGCCGGGGGTCACACTGCCGGCCCGAGGCGCCTTCTACGGCTCCACGAACGGCACACCCAGCACATCGGCTGTGGAAAGCGCCAGGTTTTCTCCAATCTGTTCGATATTAGATGTAATCCAATTTGCATCCTCCACGTTATCGTGATAGGCCACTTCCACCAGGACAGCGACAGCGCGGGTACGGCGAAGTTCGGCGAGAGATGTAGTCGGAATAACCTTCACAAGCTCGGGGTGAGGGTAGATGAGCTTGAGATTGTTGGCGAAGACCTCCGCCGCCGCCCGACCACGGCTGCTGTCACGATAGTAGTATACATTTGGACCCTGAATCATGCCCGCCAGATTTTCCGGCGCCGCATTGGTGTGGATGGCAAGATGAAGGTCGTAATTTCCCGCATTGGACGCGTTTATGGAATCAACCACCGTCCCGCCCGGATTATTTCGAGTAAAATCAATGCCGCTGGCTCTGAGATAAGGAACCATTGCATCTGCAATAAGATTGGTATAATACTCCTCAGTTCCGCCTGTAACAAACTGATTGTATTCCTGCGTCGAGGGGCTAAGGTAAATACTGGCCATTTTAATACCTCCCTGATTTAATTGCAATATTGCCGTAATATTACAATGCTATAATAATACTATTTATTCTATGCTGCAGGGAAACATTTTGTTTCATTTTGTTTCATTTTGAGTAAGCAGACTTTCAGAACAATTAAAGAATATTTACGGAGGTTTTGAAAAAACTTGAATAAAAATGTCCATCAAGCTATAATGTATTTCAAATAGACGGCGGACAGACAGTCCGAAGGAAAGAGAGGATGAACAAATGTCTAAGCTGCAGTATATGGTAGAGCCTAATGTATGTCTTCTTCTCTTTGCATCATTGGTAACTCTGGTACTTCTCGTTGGTTCTGCTACTGACCGCACCAGAAACAGGCAGTTTATGAAGTTTTTTATATCACTTCTTATAGCGGCTTTCCTGATGCTCATCGGTGAGGCAGGATTATGGTATTTTCTGGGTTCAGCAGAACACCTGGGACTTTTGAAGCTATGCGCTTTCATGTCCTTCGGCTTGGGAGCAGCGCTTAATGCCCTTTATGTATACTGCCTTGTGGCCTTTGTAAGGGAAAGGGCACAGGCGTCCCGTAAATATGCAGATGCCATAGCATTTATCTGCGGAGTGTTTATTGTACTGATTTTTATTTCGGTATTTAACGGTATGTTCTTTTATTTCGATGAAAAGGGTATGTACCATGACGGCCCCATGTACTTCCTGGTAGATGCTGTGGATGTGCTGACTCTTCTGTCAGAGATGCTGATGGTGATATTTTATGGCAGATATCTTAAAACAAAGGGTATTCTGACTCTCATTTCCTTCAGCCTGTTTCCCATAATTGCTATGTTCGCTCTGCCATATTGGAACCCTACACCCCTTTATTTGGCAACTACCTTGTCTCTGATTCTCATTTACATACTTTTTCACGGTGAGCTTACGAGGCAGCTTGCAGAAAATGAACTGAAATTAGCCGAGAAGGAGAGGGAACTGGCAGAGAGTGAAAGAGAGCTTGCCGAAAGCCGCATTTCAATTATGCTTAGCCAGCTTCAGCCACATTTTTTGTTCAATGTGCTGAACTCCATATATTACCTGTGCGGCAGCAATCCTGCGGCTGCTCAGCAGACCATAGACAAATTTTCCGACTACCTGAGAAACAATATGGATTCCCTGGAGCAGAGGAGACTCATACCTTTTGAAAAGGAATACGAGCACATTAAGACATATCTTGACCTTGAAAAAATACGCTTCGGTGATACTCTCAAAATAGTCTATGATGTTGAAACGACCAACTTTAAAGTGCCTCCGCTGACTGTGCAGCCTCTGGTAGAAAACGCGGTAAAGCACGGTGTGACCAAAAAGCGTGGCGGAGGCACGCTTACTCTGTCTACAAGAGAAACAAAGTCCGCATACGTGGTAACGGTGACAGATACAGGAAAGGGATTCGACACCCTAAACTATGACAGTGACGGCAGACTCCATGTGGGCATTAAAAATGTAAGAGAGAGGATTAAGGCAATGACGGAAGGAAGTCTTGCCATAACAAGTGAAAAAGATATTGGAACTACAGCTGTGGTTACTATTCCGAAGCAAAGGGAGGATGACAGGTCATGAACATGATTGCAGTTGATGATGAAAGACTGGCACTTAAAGCACTTATAGCAGCCATAAAAGAAGCGGCTCCCGGGTCTGAGGTAAAAGAGTTTCTTTACGCAGAAGATGCGCTGGAATATGCCGAAGAAAATCCTGTAGATGTGGCCTTTCTCGATGTGGAAATGGCGGATATCAGCGGAGTTGAGCTTGCCCGCCGACTGAAGAATAAAAATCCTGATGTTAACATAATCTTTGCCACCGGTTTCGGTGAATATCGCGATTCAGCCTTTGAACTCCATGCCAGCGGATACCTGACAAAGCCAATTACCGCAGAAAAGGTAAAGAAAGAGCTGGCAGAACTCAGAAGACCTGTCACTGAAAAGGAGAGAGTGCGAATTCAGACCTTCGGGAATTTTCAGGTTTTTGTGGACGGAAAGCCCATTGTGTTTAGCAGGAAAAAAACAAAGGAGCTTTTTGCATTTCTTGTGGACAGGCACGGAGCCTTTGTCACCACAGAGCAGATTGCTGCCACACTCTGGGAAAATGAGAGCTATGATACGAAGCTCAAAAATAATGTGACAGCCACGGTTTCGCAGCTCAGGGCGCTTCTCCGGGATAAAGGTGCCGAGGACATTCTCATAAAGAGCCGCAACAACCTGGCATTGGATGTGAACAAGGTCAGCTGCGATGCCTATGATTTGGAAAAGATGGAGCCTATGGCCGTAAACGCATATCTGGGGGAATACATGAGCGAATACTCATGGGCAGAAGTCACCGTGGGCCGTTACGAGCAGATGGTGCGCAGGGATGATAAATAAATCGGGCATTTCGCACCGGATGCCGCCAAATAAAAAGTTCTGTATAACCGGCGGTTTCTTGCCCTAAATACCCGCGGATTTTACACATTCTAACATACATATATCAGTTACAGCTTGTCGATCTCCTCCGCGCTCAGTGCGGTGATTTCAGCGATTGCTCCTGTGTCCAGCCCTTTTGCCTTCATGACCCGCGCCAGCTTCAAGGTGGCAGCAGCCTCGCCCTCGGCGCGGCCTTTTTTGATTCCGGCAGCCTCGCCCTCGGCGCGGCCCTGCTCAAGCCCTTGCTCAAGACCTTCCCGTCTGGCGGCGGTATTCCGTCTTTCGTATTCTTCTTCCATTGTCATGATCTGAGCCACCTCCTCGTCCTGCTGAAGTGCCACCACTTCATTGTGGATTTTGCCGATGAAACCATCGTCTGTGCTGACCTTGCCCTCGTTGATGTAGTCAAAGATGGCTTTAAGGCTGTCTGGCACCTTGCGGCTGCACCTTGTGTTTAACACTATTATATACGACTCATCCCCAAGTGGCAAGGATTTTTGCGGATCCATGCGCTGAAAGAAGTAGAGGGCCTCATCTCTGCCAAAGGGGTCGAACTGGCAGATAAAGATTATGTAGCTTGGATTGAGCGAAGTGTATTCTGCGCCTTTTTTCAGGTTTCTGACATCCAGCGCCGCACTGTAGTAGCGGCTGCGAAATGGAAGGTCCTTTCGGTTTTCCACCTGCATTTCGATGTTGAACCATGATGTGCGATCCTCAAAGAGGACATCCATGCGGACGGACTTTGATGACACTCCGGTGACGATGCTGGCCTCGGATTTGGCGGATACCTTGTCGAGGATTTTTACCTCTTTGATGTGCTGCCCCCGGAAAATTCGTTCAAGAAGCTCCTTGCACAGCTGCTCGTCTTCCATTACGAGAGCGAAGATCAGCTGATTGCTGAAAGGGTATTTGATTTCAGTGGCATCTGGTTTTTTCGGGTTTTTTGTATTTTTCAATGTGCTCCTCCTTTGAAACAAGATTGCAGCAGGATAGCCGGCATGAGATACTCCCGTTAAATGTAATAAAATGGATTTCATGAGATGTTTTTACTATATCACATATCAATTACCAGTTCAAGGGGTTTGTGGAAAATTATTGAAAAGAGCCGCCTCAAATATCATAATTGAACTGCAGCTGATATCTCAGGGAGTTTTTTTAATGTGCACAAAAAAATACAAGAAAAAAGTCGAAATCTGCCGCTCCTGTTGTCCTCCGGTTGTCCGGGCTGGAGTATAATATAAAAAAAGTTGATAAGAAAAGAAAACGAAATGAAAATTGATATTTAAGTTTAAAGGAGTGGAACGTAATGAAGAAAAGAAAAAAATCAAGGGGGAGGCTCCTTACATTGCTGCTCAGTCTTGCGATTATTATATCGATGGTTCCGTCAGCTGCGTTTGCGGGAGAATTGCAGTATCAGACTTTGGAGATCGACAGCAAATCCCTCAATGGCAACGCAATCTGGGGCATGACAGAAGACTGGTCGAACAACATAACGCTGGATAGAAGTGCTGCCTTTTATGCTCAGGACAGCAACCGCAATGAAGGTAAAGGGGGACTTCCTGTAGACGGCAGGTTGACTACGGATGGAGAGACACCCTATCAGCTGACTTCCGGTGGAGATAAAGCGACTGCCTACGATGGAAATGACTGCATCTGGCTCCATTCAGAATGCACAAGTGTTACGATGGATCTGCAAACCATCGGAGTCTATAAGAAAATCTATGTCCTTGCTACTGCCGGAGGCCCCGGCGTGGGTAATTACGCCCGTTTCAGAGTGGAGTTGAATTACACTGATGGGACAAAGGGTAAAACAGATTACAGGCTCTATGATTGGTATGATTTGACAGATGTCAATGGTGTGGAAAAGTATTATCCGGTCATGAGGAAAGAAAATAGTGGAGGCACTTATACCGGAAAGATGGATAGCACTGGTGGTCCTATTCTTCAGTCTGCTACCATTTCAGCTGATCCGCAGAAACTGCTAAAATCCATTACTTTTAATTTGGCAGGCAAAAATACTGATGATAACTATGTCAGCGGATTATACTGCGGTATCTTCGCAGTGACCGGCGCGACCCCTTCGGGAGTACCGGCTGCTCCAGTAGCTACTAAGGCGACGAAAGAGGAAGGTGAAACCTCCGGAGAATTTACTGCCAACTGGGATGTCGTGCAGGATGCTACCGATTACAGGCTGGATGTGGCGACGGATCGAAAATTTACCCATATACTGGCAGATTATAACAACAAGGAAGTTGGGAAAGTGACCAGTTTTAAGGTTAGCGGCAAAGGTATTTCGCCGGATACTACATATTATTACCGGGTTCGGGCGGTGAACAGTAGCGGTCAGAGCCTCAGCTCCAACCGCATTTCCACCGATCTGCCAATCTGGCTCAAAAGTGCGCTTGCGGAAAAAGATTATGATAAAGTGACCTACGATGCGGATACCAACAGGGTGATCTTTAATGGGGATGTCATTCTGAATAAT